>JADZBZ010000518.1 GCA_020851835.1 Acidobacteriota bacterium | reverse complement strand
GCGGCAGACCGCCCGTGATGTCCTTGGTCTTGGTGGTTTCGCGCGGGATCTTGGCCAGCACGTCGCCGGCGCGGACGTCCTCGCTGTCGCTCACCATGAGGTGGGCGCTCACCGGCATGATGTACTTCCTGGTGACCCCGCCCTTGGTGTCGCGGATCTCGATCGTCGGCTGTTTCTTCTCGTCCGGCGAATCCACGATGATGTAGCGTGAGAGGCCCGTCACCTCGTCCACCGCTTCATGGACCGTCGTGCCCTCGATGATGTCCTTGAAGCGGACCTGACCCTTCTCTTCCGTGAGGATCGAGAAGGTGTAGGGGTCCCACTCGACGAGGACCGTGCCGCCGTCGACCGTCTGGCCGTCCTTCACCTTCAGGTGAGCGCCGTAGACGACCTCGTAGCGCTCGCGATCGTGGCCCTTGTCGTCCTTCACCACGATGTGCCCGTTGCGGTTCATCACGATGAGGTCGGTGCCGCCCTGGTTGTTGGTGCGCTCGACCCAGGTCAGGTTCTCGAATTTCACCTCGCCCTTGTGCCTGGAATCGAGTGTCGACTGTTCGGAGATGCGCGACGCCGTGCCGCCGATGTGGAACGTCCGCATCGTCAGCTGCGTGCCGGGCTCGCCAATCGACTGCGCGGCGACCACGCCCACGGCCAAGCCCAGCTCGACGAGCTTGCCCGTGGCCAGGTCGCGGCCGTAGCACTTGGCGCACACGCCTCGCCGCGACTCGCACGTGAGCACGGAGCGGATCTTCACCTTCTCCACACCGGCGTCCTGCGCCTCGGCGGCCAGGTCCTCGTCGATCATCTGGTTCTCTTCGACGATGACGCTGCCGTTGATCGGATCCACGATGCGGTCGAGCGTGACGCGGCCGATGATGCGGTCGCGCAGCGGCTCGATGACCTCGCCGCTCTCGACGATGGCCCGGGCCTCGATGCCGTTGGTCGTGCGGCAGTCGTTGTCCGAGATGATCACGTCCTGCGCGACGTCCACGAGCCGGCGCGTCAGGTAGCCCGAGTCGGCGGTCTTGAGCGCCGTGTCGGCAAGACCCTTGCGGGCGCCGTGCGTGGAGATGAAGTACTCGAGCACCGAGAGGCCTTCGCGGAAGTTCGCGCGGATGGGCGTCTCGATGATTTCGCCCGAGGGTTTGGCCATCAGGCCGCGCATCCCCGCCAGCTGGCGGATCTGCTGCTTGCTGCCACGGGCGCCCGAGTCGGCCATGATGTAGACCGGATTGAAGATGCCCTCTCGGTCGCGCCGCTCCATCTCACCGAACATCGCGTCGGCGATTTTCTCGGTCACGTCCGACCACACGGCGATGACCTTGTTGAGGCGCTCGCCGTTGGTGATGGCGCCCTCGAGGTACTGCTGTTCGACCTTGATGACCTCGTCTCGCGCCTTGTCGACCAGCTCCGGCTTGGTCGGCGGAATGATCAGGTCCTCGATGCCGATCGACATGCCCGAGCGCGTGGCGTAGGTGAAGCCCAGCTGCTTGAGCCCGTCGAGCATCTCGACGGTCGTCTCCAGGCCGGAGGTCAGGTAGCAGCGCTGCACCAGTTGCTGCAGGCCCTTCTTCTTCAGCATCCCATTGACGTAGGGCATGCCCGCGGGTAGCGCCGCGTTGAACAGGGCACGGCCGACCGTGGTGTTGATGATCTTGTGCTCGACCTGCTGTACCTCGGTGTGCAGCACGTCCTGGTCGTCACGCGACGCCGACAGGTCCTGCAACGCGCCCGTGTAGCGCAGGCGGATAGGCGTCAGCGTCTGGACTTCCTTGGCCTCGAGCGCCAGCACGACGTCATCCACGCTCGCAAAGGCGCGGCCTTCGCCCTTCGCGCCGGGCTTGGCCTTGGTCAGGTAGTAACACCCGAGAACGATGTCCTGCGACGGCACGGCAATCGGGGCGCCATTGGCCGGCGAGAGGACGTTCTTCGCCGACATCATCAGCTCGGTCGCCTCGATCTGGGCCTCCGGCGAGAGCGGGATGTGCACGGCCATCTGGTCGCCATCGAAGTCGGCGTTGAACGCCGTGCAAACCAGCGGGTGGATGCGGATGGCCTTGCCTTCCACCAGTACCGGCTCGAACGCCTGGATGCCCAGACGGTGCAACGTCGGCGCGCGGTTGAGCAGCACGGGGTGCGCGCGAATGACCTCTTCGAGCACGTCCCACACCTCGGGTACCTGCTTCTCGACCATCTCCTTGGCCTGCTTGATGGTCGCGACCAGGCCCCGCTCCTCGAGCTTGTTGTAGATGAAGGGCTTGAACAGCTCGAGCGCCATCTTCTTGGGCAGCCCGCACTGGTGCAGCTTCAGCTCCGGCCCGACCACGATGACCGAGCGGCCCGAGTAGTCGACACGCTTGCCGAGGAGGTTCTGGCGGAAACGCCCCTGCTTGCCCTTGAGCGTGTCGGACAGCGACTTGAGCGGCCGGTTGTTGGCGCCACGCAGCACGCGGCCCCGACGGCCGTTGTCGAACAGCGCGTCGACCGCTTCCTGGAGCATGCGCTTCTCGTTGCGGATGATCACATCCGGCGCCTTGAGCTCCATCAGCTTCTTCAACCGGTTGTTGCGGTTGATGACGCGGCGGTACAGGTCGTTGAGGTCCGAGGTCGCGAAACGGCCGCCGTCGAGCGGCACGAGAGGACGCAGCTCGGGCGGAATCACGGGGATCACGTCCAGGATCATCCACTCGGGCTTGTTGCTCGACTTGCGGAACGCGTCCACCACCTTCAGACGCTTGGCGAACTTGAGCTTCTTCTGGGTCGAGGTCTCCACGCGCATCTTCGCGCGCATCTCCTCGGCCAGCGACTCGACGTTGATGCGGCGGAGCAGCTCCTTGATGGCCTCAGCGCCCATCTGCGCCTTGAACTTCGAGTAGCCGTACTCCTCGCGTGCCTTGCGGAACTGGTCCTCGGTGAGGAGCTGGTTCTGCACCAGCTTCGTCTCGCCGGGATCGACGACCACGTAGGCCTCGAAATAGAGCACGCGCTCGAGGTCGCGGAGCGAGATGTCGAGCAGGTGCCCGATGCGGCTGGGCAGCCCCTTGAAGAACCACACGTGACTGACCGGCGTGGCCAGCTTGATGTGACCGAGCCGCTCGCGGCGCACGCGCGCCTGGGTGACCTCGACGCCGCACTTGTCGCAGATCACGCCGCGGTGCTTCATGCGCTTGTACTTGCCGCAGAGGCACTCCCAGTCGGTGATCGGACCGAAGATCTTCGCGCAGAACAGGCCGTCACGCTCCGGCTTGAACGTGCGGTAGTTGATCGTCTCGGGCTTGGTCACCTCGCCGAAGGACCAGTTCTCGATCTTCTCGGGCGAGGCCAGGCTGATTTTGATCGCGTCGAAATCGGCCCGCAGGGCGGTCTTGCTGTCGGTGAAGCTTGGTCTCATGAATCCTCAGCCCTCCAGCACCGGCTCGGTGCTCTCGGCCGTCACCGGTTCCGGCAGCCGCTTCTTCGTCGTCACTAGTTCGACGTCGAGGCAGAGCGACTGCAGCTCGCGGATGAGCACGTTGAACGACTCCGGCAGGCCCGGCGTGAAGGACGCGTCGCCCTTCACGATGGACTCGTAAATCTTGGCGCGGCCGGTCACATCGTCCGACTTCGCCGTGAGCAGTTCCTGGAGGATGTGCGCCGCGCCGTACGCCTCGAGCGCCCAGACCTCCATCTCGCCGAAGCGCTGGCCGCCGAACTGCGCCTTGCCGCCCAGCGGCTGCTGCGTGATGAGCGAGTAGGGCCCGATCGAGCGTGCGTGGATCTTGTCGTCCACCAGGTGCGACAGCTTCAGCATGTAGATATAGCCGACCGTCACCGTCTGCTCGAATCGTTCGCCGCTCATGCCGTCGAAGAGCTCGGTCTTGCCGCTCGACGGCAGGCCCGCCTCACCGAGCCACTTCTTGATCTCCGGCTCCTGCGCGCCGTCGAACACCGGCGTCGCGAAGTACAGCCCCAGCGCATGCGCGGCCCAGCCGAGGTGCGTCTCGAGAATCTGGCCCACGTTCATGCGCGACGGCACGCCCAGGGGGTTCAGCACGACCTCCACCGGCGTCCCGTCCGGCAGGTACGGCATGTCCTCCTCGGGCAGGATGCGCGCGATGACGCCCTTGTTGCCGTGGCGGCCGGCCATCTTGTCGCCGACCGACAGCTTGCGCTTCATCGCCACGTACACCTTGACGAGCTTGATGACCCCGGGGGGCAGCTCGTCGCCGCGGCGGATCTTCTCCTTCTTCTCCTCGAACTGCTGGCGCAGGACCTCGATGCGGCGCTCGATCCGATCCTCGTTCTCGCGGAGGTCGTTCTCGAGCTTGGCATCGTCGACCTTGGCGCGCACGAGCGACACGTACGGCACGTCGGCCATCGTCGCGTCGTCGAGCACCGCGCCCTTGCGCAGCACGCGATCGCGCCCCACCTCGTCGTAGAGGTCGGCGCGCAGCGCCTGCCCGCGCAGGTAGGCCACGATCTGCTTCTTCTGCTCCTCGTGAAGGATGCGAATCTCGTCCTGGAGATTCTTCTCCATCATCTCGAGCTCGGCTTCCTCGATCGACTTCGCGCGGTCGTCCTTCTCGATGCCCTTCCGCGAGAAGATCTTGACGCCGACGATGATGCCCTCGATGCCGGGCGGGCAGGTCAGCGACGCGTCACGCACGTCACCGGCCTTCTCGCCGAAGATCGCCCGCAGCAGCTTCTCTTCGGGCGTGAGCTGCGTCTCGCCCTTCGGCGTGACCTTGCCCACGAGGATGTCGCCGGGCCTGACCGAGGCGCCGATGCGGATGATGCCGCTGTCGTCGAGATCGCGCAGGAACGTCTCCGACACGTTCGGGATGTCGCGCGTGATCTCCTCGGGCCCGAGCTTCGTGTCGCGCGCCTCGATCTCGAACTCCTCGATGTGGATGGACGTGTAGTAGTCCTCCTTCACGAGTTTCTCGGAGACGAGGATGGCGTCCTCGAAGTTGTACCCGCGCCAGGGCATGAACGCGACCAGCACGTTGCGTCCCAGCGCCAGCTCGCCCAGCTCGGTGCACGGCCCGTCCGCGAGGACCTGGCCCTTCTGCACCGTCTGGTTGACCTTAACGATCGGCTTCTGGTTGATGCAGGTGTTCTGGTTCGAGCGCTTGAACTTCGTCATCTTGTAGATGTCGGCGCCCATCTCGGTGGTGGGATCGCCTTCACCCTCGACACGCACGACGATGCGCGTCGAATCGACGTAGTCCACGGTGCCCGACCGGCGCGCGACGACGACCGCGCCCGAATCGCGCGCGGTGACGTACTCCATGCCGGTGCCCACATACGGCGCGCGGGCGCGCAGCAGCGGCACGGCCTGGCGCTGCATGTTCGAGCCCATCAGCGCGCGGTTCGCGTCGTCGTTCTCGAGGAACGGGATCAGCGAGGCCGCCACCGACACGAGCTGCTTCGGCGACACGTCGATGTACTGCACGGTCGCGCGCGGGGCCAGGATGAAGTCGCCCGCCTTGCGCGCGTTGACGCGTTCCTGCATCAGCCGGCCGTGTTCGTCGACCTCGGCGTTGGCCTGCGCGATGATGTACTGGTCTTCTTCCCAGGCCGACAGGTAGTAGGGATACGGCTCCCACTCCAGGCCCTTCTTCTTGCCCGACACCGCCGGCGCCCCGGCCTTGCCGGTCACGTCCTCGAGCCTGACGATATCGCCGATCTTCAGCGTCGGGTGCCCGCCCGCGTTCGTGATCTTCACGTAGTCGACGACGCGTGCGTCCTCGACCTTGCGGTAGGGCGACTCGATGAAGCCGAACTCGTTGATGCGCGCGAAGCACGACAGCGACGAGATCAGGCCGATGTTCGGGCCTTCAGGCGTCTCGATGGGGCAGATGCGGCCGTAGTGCGTCGTGTGGACGTCGCGCACCTCGAAG
>JADZBZ010000517.1 GCA_020851835.1 Acidobacteriota bacterium | reverse complement strand
GTCGCCGGTGCGCTCGCGCTCCTCGCGGGTCTTCGGCAGCGGCAGGTACGAGCCGATCTCACTGGCCAGGCGGTCGGGGGCGCCAATGGAGGGTCGCCGGTAGTTCCAGCCGGTGTGAGTGGCCAGCGGCACCGCCACTTGCGGCAGCCGGATGCCGCCACGCCCGTTGCCGGCTTCGTCCACCGCCGGAACGAGACTGACGAAGGCGGGCCCCAGCCGTGGCGGTTCGATCGCCACCAGGCCGCGCGCCCAGCCGGGCCCGAAGTCCAGTCGATACGTCGTCATCGGGGAGTGTGGCAAGGCAAACCCCGGTACGTGGGGCCAGCCGGCCTTCTCGGGCGAGGTGAGCGTGCCATCACTGAGCCGCGGATACCGGCTCGGCGGCGGCGCCGCGCCCGTCACGACCCAGGTGTCGAGCGCGGCGAACAGGGCCCTGATGACCGGCGTGTAGACGAGCGGGTTCATGTCGGCCCGGCCGACGAAGTCGGGATCCTGGTACGGCCCGGGGGGAAACGCGCCCGTGATGTGGGGGGCCGACGCCACCATGTAGATGCGGCTCGTCGGCGGCGGGTCCACGTCACGGGTACCCGTCACGTCGGTGTGCACCAGCGAGCCGGCGCGATTGAAGTACTCCGAGTTGGTGAGCAGGTGGAAGAACTTCGGCACGGTGCCGGCACGCCGGGCACGTGCGAGCAGGCCGTCGGTCACCCCCGTCACCGGGTCGGTCTGCTCCTCGTCGGTGAACGGGAACATATCCACCGGGTACTGGATGTTGAAGTGCTGCAACTGGTCGCGCGACTGCTAGCCGAACCGATGGTTGAACGAGCCCCGGCCCGCGCCGCCCACTTGATCGAACACGCCGTCGAACACGATGCGGCCCTGCTCGTCTTCGTTGAAGCCCTCGTAGACGAAGTGCCGCAGGAAGCGCCCCGTCTGCGACACCCCCCAGCCGATGGCATGCGTCAGACCCGGCATGGGGTTGCCGGCGGTGGGGCTCGCGTGCTTGAAGAAGCTCACCAGGTCGCGAGTGCCCGCCAGGCCGACGCCGACGACGCGCGGGTCGCGCGCGCGGTAGACCACGTCGTAGATGCGCCCGGCCTCGAAGCCGCCGTCGAGGGTGACGGTCTTCGCGCTGGCGAAGCGCCACCGCGCGCGCGGCACCACCTGCGGAGCATCGGCGGGAAGCGTCCGCACGTACATCACGTGGTCCGGACTCCCGGGATCCATCACCGGATACGCCTCGTGGCCGCGGTCGGCAATCGACGCCGTCGTGGCATTGGCGCCGGGGATGAAGTTGCCGCGCACCAGGCCGGTGATGGGTTGCCCGTTGTCGGTGGCGATGGGAATGGCCATCCGCATCCGCCCCTCCGGCACGTCCCACTGCCAGCCCATCCAGAGCAGCGTGAAGCCCTGACGCATCAGCGCGCCGTTGCCGAACTCGGCTTCGGTGCCAGGATCCGCCGAGGCGGCCGCGCTCTGGAACACGGGCAGGATGCGCTTGGTCCCGCGATTGCCTGCCTCGTAGAAGAGCCGGAGATTACCCCTCGCAGGGTCCACCGGCTTCAGCAGGTAGAAGTCGGCCGAGAATTCGACCAGGCCCCGCGAATTACGCGGCGCCAGGGCCAGGTCCACGATGCCCCGATTCTGCGGCCGGTTGGGATCGAGCGCGAAGTGCACCGTCCCGACCAGCTTCTCGTACGGGCCCGCGGCGCCGAAGGGCTGGCCCTCGAGCACCGCCTCGCGACGGACGATCTCGAGACGCGTCACCTCGGCGGCCGCCACATTGGGCAGCACGAAGCTGCCGAGCAACAGGACCATCAGCGCGCGGCGTTGCATCACCAGTGCCCCCCGGAGCCCCAAGCCTGGAGCTCGAACCCCAGAACTACTTCCCGTCCACCGGTTCCTTCTTGATCCGCGTCAACATCCGGTTGAACGGCGGCAACTGCTCGTCGATCGTCTTTCCGAGTCGGTCGGTGTGGCCCTGGAGCTCGGCCTGAAGCTCTTCGAAGATCGGCTCCACGTTGCCCGTGGGCCGCCCTTCGCCCGAGACCGCCACGCGCAGCAGCGAGGCCAGACGGTTGTTGGTTCTGATGGGGAAGTTGAGCGGATCCTGATTGCTCTGGTTCCGCACCTGGTACACCTCTTCCTCCACCGCCGACAGCGCCTGCATCAGTTGCTCGCCGGCGGCCTGCACTTCCCTGGGTGCGTCCTTGATGCGGGCGGCGATGTCGGTCTTCAGGCGGCGGATCCGGATGACCGCGTTGTTGGCCTCGTTCACCTTGTCGCGAATGCGCGTCGCCAGGGTCCACTGGTACTCGAGATCGGCGTCGCTGATGTCGCGCAGCGGATGCTTGACGATGGTGAGCGGCTGGGTGGTCGACACGCCGTCGGCGGTGAGCTTCACCTGGTAAGTGCCCGGCAGCACCATCGGCCCGTTCTGGGTGGCTCCCCACAGCACCATGCCCGGGAAGGTGACGATGCCCTGGGAGTTGAGGTCCCACGCGAAGCGATTGAGGCCGGCGGCGGTCGAAGGGCCGGCGGGACGGCGGGGGCCTCCCTCGCCGTCGGCGGCGGCTTCCTTCGGTGGCTCGCCCGTGAACGAGCGCACGACCTGGCCGCCTCTGTCGAGGAACTCCAGCGTGAGAGCCTTCGGCTGGGTCTCGAGGTAGTAGTCGATGGCGGCGCGCTCGAGACCACGAATCGTCTGCGGCGGCGCGAAGAGGTGGACGCTGGTGAGCGGCGACTGCCCGAACTGCCGCAGCGTCGAGATGTTGTCCATCACGTAGAAGCTGCGGCCGTGCGTGGCGATGGCCAGTGCGTGGTCGTCCACCCAGAGATCGGTCACCGGCGTGTCGGGCAGCCCTTTCCTGAAGGGCAGCCAGCGCGCCCCGTCGTCGAAGGACACGAACGCACCGTGCTCCGTGCCGGCGTAGAGCAGGCCCCGGCGTGTGGTGTCGGCGCGGACCACGTGCACGTAGTCGTTGGCCGCGATGCCGTTCACAATCTGCGTCCAGGTCCGGCCGAAGTCGGTGGTCTTGAAGATGTAAGGCGACAGATCGCCCAGCAGCATCTTCTTCACGGCGACGTAGGCCGTGCTGGCATCGAACGGCGAGCTGTCGATCTGGCTCACGCGTCCCAGGTCGGGCATGTCGGGCGGGGTCACGTTCGTCCACGTCTTGCCGCCGTCGCGCGTCACGTGCACCAGGCCGTCGTCGGAACCCGCCCACAGGATGTTGATATCGGTTCGGCCCGGCGCCAGCGAGAACACCGTGCCGTAGATTTCGGGGCTGTTCATGTCGTGCGTGATGGGCCCGCCCGACTCCTGCATGGTCTTCGGATCGTGACGCGAGAGGTCCTCACTGATGGCGTCCCACGTGTCGCCACGGTTGGTCGATTTCCACACGCGCTGCGAGGTGGTGTAGAGGACGTTCGGATCCACGTACGAAAAAACGATCGGATAGGTCCACTGCCAGCGCTCTTTCACGTCCTTTGACGGTTCGCCGGAGAAGAAGCGCGGATAGGCGCCCACCTCCTTCAACTCGCCCGTGCGCCGGTTGAGGCGGGTCAGGAACGAGCCGTTGTTGGCGCCCGAGAAGAAGACATCGGGGTCGCGCGGGTCGGCCGCGATGTAGCCCGGCTCACCGCCGCCGGCCGGGTAGGGGGCCACCGGCGGGATGCGGGCGAGGCCGCCGCCGAGGTTCCTGTCGCTGGGCACGCAGAGCGTGCTGTTGTCCTGCTGGGCGCCGCAGACATGGAAGGGCAGGTGCGCCGTGGTCGTCACGTGATAGAACTGCGCGGTCGGGAAGTCCTGGGCGCTCCACGTGCGGTCGGCGGACGACACGTGATAGGTGATGGCTCCGCCCCCGTCGTTGCCGAGTATCACGTGCTCGGGGTCGCCCGGGTCGATCCACACGTCGTGATGGTCGCCGTGCGTGCCCTGGCCGATGCTGGTGAGGGTCTTGCCGCCGTTGGTCGAACGGAACGCGCTCGTGTTCAGCAGGTAGACGGTATCCTTGTCGTGCGGATCGGCCGCCACGTGCGTGTAGTAGAAGGCGCGCTGCCGGATGCTGCGCGCGGCGTTCACCAGCGTCCAGCTCGTTCCGGCATCGTCGGAGGCGAAGAGGCCGCCGTTCTCGTTTTCGACGAGCGCGTAGATGCGATTGGAGTCTGCACCCGAGATGGCCACGCCGATGCGGCCGACGACGCCCTCGGGAAGACCCTTGGCGCGGGTGATCTCGGACCAGGTGTCGCCGCCATCGGTGGACTTGAAGAGGCCGCTGCCGGGCCCGCCGCTCGACATCTGGTACTCGACACGGTAGGCCTCCCAGAGCGCCGCGAACATCACGTTCGGGTTGCGGCGGTCGATGGCCACGTCCACCGCCCCCGTCTTGTCATCGCGGTACAACACCTTTTTCCACGCCTTGCCGCCGTCCACGCTCTTGAACAGGCCGCGCTCCTCACTGGGCACGCCGTAGCGGCCGAAGCTGGCCACGAAGACGATGTCGTGGTTGGTGGGGTGGACGCGGATCTTCGCGATGGCGTCTGAGCCCTGGAACCCGAGGTGCGACCAGGTCTTGCCCGCATCCGTGGACTTGTAGACCCCGTCTCCCGGCAGGATGTTGCCGCGGATGCAGGACTCACCCATGCCGATGTACAGGACGTCGGGATTGGAGTCCGACACCGCGACAGCACCCACCGACGAACTCGTGATCAGGCCATCCGTGACCGGCCGCCACGTATGGCCGCCGTCGATGGTCTTCCACAGCCCGCCGCCCACCGCGCCGAAGTAGGCCTCGAGCGGACGACCCTTGACGCCCGAAACGGCGATGGACCGGCCGCCGCGATCCGGGCCGATGCTGCGCCACGTGTAGGCATCGAGCAGCGACGGATCGATGGCTGGCGCCTGCGCGTCCACCCGTGCGGGCGAGTCGGAGCCGGTGGTCCCCACCAGCGCGAACAGGGCGGCAGCCGCCCACGGCAGCCACGGTCGACGGTATGCGGTCATGTCGTGCAACCCTCTGGTGAAGATCACGGGAATTCGAGGAGTAACGGGCCCAGAGTTTAGCAGATGCTCCCGCGGCCGCCCGACGGGCCACCGTCGATGCCCGAGGGGCGATGACGTTTACGAGTGGGCGCCGGGGTGAGTATTGTTGTCGGGCGATGAATCCCGCCGGTGTTCCTGCTGCCATGGCCGTGGTCGTGCTCGACGCCGGCGGGCACGCCTCCACCGTGGACACCGTTCGTGCGGTGCTGGCGCAGACGCCGTCCCCTGAAGTGATCGTCGTGAGCGTGGGCGGCGGCGACATCGACCGGCAACTCGCCGCGGCGGGGATCGACGTCATGGTGGTGCAGTCTGTCGACCGCCTGTCTCCGTCCTCCGCGTCCAACATCGGCGCGGCGGCGACCGACGCGCCGCAATTCGCCGTGCTGCCCCGCGACTGCATCGTCGAGCCCGGCTGGGTGGCCGCCCATCTGAGGGCCCACGCTGAGGGCGCCGCCGTCGTGTCGAGTCCGGTTCGCCGGCGCGCGCCGTGGCAACGACTCGCCGCTGCGGCTCGCCGGTGGTGGACCGTCGCCCGCCCGTCGGCCGCGGATGACACACCCGCCGACACCGTCTACTCGTACTCGCGCCAGGGCCTCTGGTCGGTTGGTCCCTTCGCTGGCGACCCGGACACCGGCGCGGGCGTGGTCGTGCGCGAGGCCGTCGCGGGTTCGCTGCGCGAGACACGCCTCGACCGGTCGATGGTGTCCTGCCGGCCGCCGTCCCGGCGGCCTCGTGCCGGCCTGGCGCCCGCAGCAGCGTCCGGCGCGAGCGCTCCGCCGGCAGAACCCGCTCGTCGCGCCCCCGGACCGGTCCGCGCGACGGCCGGACACCGCAGGCGCGTGGTCAGCCTGCTGACGTTCCGCAACGAGCGGCGGTACTTGAAAGACTACCTGGCGAACGTCACACCGCAGCTCGATGGCATCGTCGCGCTCGATGATGGCTCGGCGGATGGATCCGCCGAGCTGCTGGCCGGCCATCCGGCGGTGCTCGAGGTGCTGCGGATTGCGCCGCGGGTGCCGCATCGGTGGAACGGCGTCGGCCACCGTCGCCTGCTGGTGGACGCCGCGGCGCGCCACGGCGCCGAGTGGGCGCTGGCGCTCGACGCCGACGAGCGCATCGAGCGCGGCTTTCGCGATCGCGCCGAGCGCCTCATCGAGGACGCCGGCCCCGAGGGTCCGATGGCGTACGCCGTGACGCTGCGCGAACTGTGGGATCGGCCGGATCAATACCGCGTGGACGGCGTGTGGGGACGAAAGGCGGTAGCCCGGTTCTTCCGCATCCGGCCCGACCACGACTTCGGCACCGGCGCGCTGCACGGGCACTGGGCGCCGGAGAACAGCCGCGGGCCGGGCGGACCCTACGTGCGCGCCGACCTCACCATCTATCACCTGAAGATGATTGCGGCCGCTGACCGCGAGCGCCGGATGCGCCGGTACACCGCACTCGACCCCGACCGGCGGTGGCAGAAAATCGGCTACGGCTACCTGGTGGACGCAACCGGGCTCGAGGTGGAGCCGCTCCCGCCAGGGCGCGAGTACGAGCCACTCGCCGCGCTGACCGATGCCACGGCGGAGGTGGGGCCTCTGGTGCCCGTCGTCTTGGCCGGCCGCGTGGCGATGGTCGAGCAGTAAGGAGGAGGGGTGGGAGCCGCGTCCCCCCCCGACCGATTGCCGTGGTGCCGCCGCAGGCGGAGCGCTAGACTGACGGTCAACGCGGATCTCTCAAGGAGTCAGCCCATGTCTGTTCCATCGAAGCGGTCTTGTACGCGGCCGGTTATCGTCATTGCCTTCGTGACCCTTTGCGCCAATCTCATCGTGCTGCCCGCCCAGGCCCGGGCACAGGACGTGATGAGCAAGGAATCGGTCGCCGAGCTGAAGACGGCGTTTCTCGCCGACATCGAAACCATGCGGGGCAAGTTCGTCGGACTGGCCGAGGCCTTTCCGCAGGACAAGTACGCCTGGCGACCCATGGAGGGTGTCCGGTCGGTGTCCGAGGTGCTGATGCTGGCGGCCATGGAAGGGTACTCGTTCATCCCGGGCTCCTTCGGCGGTAAGCCCGCCGACCTGGGCAGCAAGGAAGAAGCCGCGAAGCTCCGGACGATCACCGACAAGGCCCAGATCATCGAGCACCTCAACAAGGGCTTTGCCTACGCCAAGGCAGAGCTCGAGGCCATCGATCCGGGCACCCTCACGGGCAAGCGCCCGGTGATGGGGCAGCCACGCTCGGCGGCGCAGGTGGCGCTGCTGGTGGGCGGCGATCTGCACGAGCACCTCGGGCAGATGATTGCCTACGCGCGCATGAACAAGATCGTCCCGCCCTGGAGCAAGTAGGAGGCC
>JADZBZ010000516.1 GCA_020851835.1 Acidobacteriota bacterium | reverse complement strand
GGCACGTCGTCAGCGACGAGCACCTGCACGACCTGGGCAAGCTCCTCTACGCCTTCAGCACGTTCTGGATGTACATCTGGTTCAGCCAGTACATGCTCATCTGGTACGCGAATATCACGGAAGAGACCGTCTACTTCATCCCGCGGATGCAGGGGGCCTGGCAGCCGCTGATGATCGTCAACGTCGTGCTCAACTGGGTCGTACCGTTCCTGGTGATCATGGGACGCCCGGCGAAGCGCCACGCGGGCGTCCTGACGAAGGTGGCGGTGGCGGTGCTCGTGGGCCATTGGCTGGACCTCTACATCACGGTCCTGCCGACGGTGTCGCCCGATGGGCCGCCATTCGGCCTGTGGGAAGTGGCCGGCGCGATGCTGGCGGCCGGAGTGTTCGTAATGGCGTTCGTGAAGGCGTTCCAGCAGGCGGCCCCGGTGCCGCTACGGGACCCGTTCCTCTCCGAGAGCCTTCACTACCACTCGTAACCCGGACGGAGGTTCGGGCGAGGCCTTCAACCGGTCGCCAACCGGCGTCCGGTCACGCGATCGCGTGCCGCCTGATGGGCTGGTTGAGACGACCGTCCACCCATGCGTCCAGCCCCCGCACGACGCGATCGCGGGTCATCTCGAACACGGGCCGGCCGTCGAGCTTGACCCCACGAGCCGCGATCGCCTTCGGCACCGCCGCTGCCCGTTCGCCGGTCACCAGCGCGTCGGCGCGGGCGAGGCAGGGCCCCGACGACGGCTTCCAGTCGAAGACCGAGGGCGACACTACGAACAGCAGCACGTCGGGTTCAACGAACGAGGCCAGGCGATTCGACTCGACGATAACGTGCGTACCTTCGGCAAGAAGGCCGCGCACGAAGGCGGCGGTTTCGGGAAGGTCCGCGTCGGGAGTGCGGCACAGAAACGCCCGGCGGGCGCCGGACGCCAGATACCGTCCCGACTGGGTGAGTGGTGATGGCCGGAGGGTCTCTTCCACGAGGGGCCCAGCGCCGGAGGCCGGCGCGTGCCGATGGGCGGAAACCTTCACGGCTGCCCACGTCTCGTCTTCGGGGCGGGAGCGCAGGATGTGTTCGACGACCGATGTCTTGCCGACGCCCCTGCTGTGGCCTCCGACCACAATCAGGGATGCGTGCGACGAGCAGGCGAAGCGAAGTCGAATCATGGCTCTGGCTCGGTAGCCGCGCCTGAGCGCAGCTACCGTAAGGCTGCCAGACGCGCCAGCACCGGCCTATGACGGGCGTCATAGGCTCGAGCCGCTGGCGCTCCGACCGGCCGTTCGATCAGGAGTAGAGGTCGGCGTCGTCCGGATCGCTGTCCATCCCGCCGCTCAGGTACATGAACGACCCGACCAGCCAGAGCAGCGTTCCAAGCCCGATGATGCCCAGCATGGACCCCGCCAGCCATCCGGGGCTTTCCAGGAGCGCGGCGCCCAGGTTCTGGTTCAGGGCCGCACCGAGACAGACCACGCAATAGGCGACCACACCCGCCACGGCGACCACGAAGCCGCTGATGACGAGCCGATGGCCCTGTCGCATGCGCTGCACCGCCTCGTTGTGGACCCCTGTCCCCACACGCGTCGGCGCGCACGTTGATTGATCTGACGCTGCGTAGCCGGCCATGCCGTACAGGTCCGCCCGGGCTCGTGTTTCTCTGCTCATGATGTGATTCCTCCAGTTGTCCATGCGCCGACGGCCGCCGGGCCGCCGGGTCGTTGAAGTGGTATTCCCCGTGTACCCCGTATTCCGAGCAGCACCGCGTACACCATCTGCTTGACCAGCCCAAGGAAGGTCAGCAGCCACACGACGGTTGCGGCGATCACGAAGGCTCGGGCAATCCACAGCAGAAACGGGGCATCGAGCGCACCCGCCAGCCGAAACGTGCTCGTCGCGTACATCCCGATCGGAAAGACCAGGCCCCAGTAGAGCGGGTCGTACGAAACTTTGGCGCCGCGAACGCGGTGCCGCCAGATGCCGAGCACCAGCAGCATCGGAATCCACCAGGTGGCCGTCGCCCAGAACATGACGGTCAACCCGAGGATGAAGGGGTGCATCGGCGCAAGCAGCACCGAGCGTTCGGCGGCGACCGCCAGCAGCGCTCCCGCGAGCGTCGAGATCGCGACCGCCCCCATGTTGATCCAGTAGGGCGGCATGAGATCCCTGGGCGAGAAGGGGAAGAACATGTAGCGATAGAAGATGAGGCCGATGATCCACAGATAGAGCATCCCGCCGCCCAGCCAGAAGCACATCAGCACGAACAGCGCCATGTCCCGGTTGCCCAGGATCGTGCCGTCCAGCACCGCGCCCAGCACGCAGACCGACTGGGTGGCCACCACCGCCACCAGCCATCCTCCGTTGATGCCCTCCGCCAGGGACGGCTTCGCGTCACCGATGGTGAGCAGGGCGAAGACCGTGTAGGTGCACGCGGCCCACATCGCGACCGAGACCCACCACATGATGTGGGCCACGAGGAACTGCTCGTGCAGCACCGCGGCCTGCGTGCCCATCATGCCGGTGGCGGCGACGACGGCGAAGTACCCCGGAGCGCGCGCATGGTCTCGCAAGTCGG
>JADZBZ010000515.1 GCA_020851835.1 Acidobacteriota bacterium | reverse complement strand
TCAACTGCGTCACCTGGCGCGACGCGACGTCGGCGATGAAGATGTGCAGCCGCCGGTTGTCGTTGGCACGGGTGCCGCCCTCGGAGGCGGTGGGCTTGTAGAGATACCGCGTGATGACCATCGGGTCGCCGTTGGCGTCAGCCTCGGGTCCCGGCGTGGCCGAGATGAACGCGAGCCGGGAGCCGTCGGGCGACCAGGCCAGCCGCACGCCCGACGAAGGCAGGGGGTGATTGGTGCCTTCGACCGGGGCGATGATTTGTGGGCCGGAGCCGTCGGCGTTGGCGACGATCAGTCCGGAGCCGGCCGCGATGCGGCCGATGAACGCGAGACGCCTGCCGTCGGGCGAGAACGTGGGCTCGCTCGCGGTGTCGCCGTCGCCGCCGAGCCGGCGGCTGGTGCCGCTGGCGACATCGAGCAGCCACACCTGCGAGTACGGCCGGCCCGGCCGATCGTTGTTGCTCACCGCGTAGACGGCGGTCTTGCCGTCCGGTGAAAGCTGCACGTCGCCCACGGTGCGCAGGCGATAGATGTCAGGGGACTGCAGCCCGGTCTCTTGCGCGGCCACGTTGAGAGGGGTAGCCGCGAGGGCCGCCAGCACGCTGGCGGCGAACATCGCACGGGTGATACGGGTTGTCATGTCGCGGTTTCCTTCGCTACCAGGAGAGACGAACGGCGAGCTCGGCCTGGCGCCCCGGGCGCGCGGTCTGAATGCGGCCGAATGCGTCAGACGACGCGTTGGTGACACGGCCACCGCCGTACTGTCCCTGCAGGTTCTTGGTGTTCAGGGCATTGAAGAGCTGCGCGACGAGGTCGACCTTGCGATCGCCGCCCAAGCGAATGGCCTTGCTGACGCGCATGTCCAGCAGGTTGATGCGCGACGAATCGATCTGGCTCTCCGGAATCGGGACCCGGCCGATTGCCTGGCGATAGGCATTGACAGCGGCGAGGTCCAGCGTGCGGCTGCCGGAGTTGCGGGTCGTGCCTGGCACGAGGTCGGTGTTGAAACCGTCCGCGTTGATGTCGCGGCCGGCCGTCGCGTTCCAGGGGAGCGGAGTGCGTGCCGTCCACACCAGGCCAAGCGTGACGTCGTAGGGAAGCAGCACCGAGCCGCTGGCGACGACGGCGTGACGGCGCTCGCCGTTCGACGGGCCCCAGTCGAGATCCGGATTGAACGGATCCAGATAGCGGCCGAGTGGCGCGTTGTCGCGGGCGCGCATGTACGTGTAGGTGACCATGAACTGATGGCGGTTGGCGAACCGTTTCTCGAGCTTGGTGTAGAGCGCACGGTAGCGCACGCTGCCGGTCGACTGGTTTTCGTCGACGCGGGCGAAGGTCGGATTCGGCCGCGTCGCGGCCCCGGGCACGCGTGCGTTGATGTCGAGGATCTTGCGGTCGTGATTGGTGTTGGTCAAGACGCCGTCGACGTGCAGCGCGAAGTCACCGCCCAGCTGGTGCGAGAAGCCAACGTTGAACTGATTCGAGTAGGGCTGCACGTAGTCGTTGGCCACCACCGTGATGTTGGCCGGCCCCGAGACAATGAAGTCACGCGGGTCGCGGCCGCCGTACGGATCTGGGTAGCCCGGGTTGGTGATGTTGACGCTGAACTGCTGGTAGTTGCGGAATTCGCTCAGGTTGCCGAGGATACGGACGTGGCCGTAGTACAGGCCGTAGCCGCCGCGTACGACCGTCTTGCCGGTGCCGAACACGTCCCAGGCGACGCCCGTGCGTGGACCGAAGTTATTGCGGTCTCCGCGGGCGCCCACGTCGATGTAGGGAATCGCCACCGGGAAGACCGACGGGTCGAGATCCTCGTTCGCGGCGCCGTAAAGGCGCTCCCAGCGCAGCCCGAGGTTGAGCGTCAGGTTGTCGCGCAGCTTCCAGTCGTCCTGCACGAAGGCGACGTAGTAGGAGTTCGGGTGCGAGGTGACGACCGGCGGAATGCTCGCCGAGAACGTGTTGGCGCCGGTGAGCGCAGCGATCGCCGCCGGGTCGTTCGGGTTGAAGTACTGGTCGCGCGAAAAGGTGAACGTGCCGAGCGGGTTGCCCGTGCTCTCGTACTTGTACGGCATGTGGCTGATGTCGACACCGAACTTCACGTCGTGCGCATCGAAGGTCAGCGCGTAGGTGTCCTTTACCTGCCAGCGGCTCTCGGGGCCGATCTGGTCGTTGCTGCTGCCGTAGGTCACCGACGGGAAGATGTACTGGCGCGTGAGGCGGTTCAGGCGCTCCGCGGAGTTGTTGCCGATGTCGGTCCAGATGTCGGTGCCGGCCGGCGAGATGTAGTAGGCCGCCCGCGCGTACTGGAAGCGGAAGTCGTTCAGCTGCCGGGTGCCGCGCAGCCAGGTGTGGCCGAACACGAGCGAGCGCCGGGGCGTCTCCTGATCGAAACCGGCCGTCGACGCCGTCGTGCCTCCGCAGCCATTGCAGGTCGACTTCTCGTCTTCGTGCGCGTAGCGGGCGAAGAAGTTCTGGGTGTTGGTCAACTGACCGTCGACGCGGGCGAAGTAGAGATTGCGCGTAAATGGACGGGCAAAGGTACCCTCGAGCGCCGAGTAGAACTCGGGAAACGCCGTCCGCACGGTGTAGAACTCATCGATCTTGGTGCGCTCGACCGCGCCGAAGAAGTGCACCTTGTCGCGCACGATGGGGCCGCCAATGCTGCCGCCGAACTGGTTGCGCCGATACGCCGGCTTGTCGGACTCGAAGATACCGCGCGCGTTGAGCGATTTGTCGCGGAAGTACTCGAACGCGGTGCCGCGCAGGGTGTTGGTGCCCGACTTGGTCACGACCTGCACGATACCTCCGGTGGCCAGGCCGAACTCGGCCTTGTACTGGACGTTGCTGACTTTGAACTCTTCGACCGCGTCCTCGGGCAAGTTCTGGCGTGGCTCGCCGTCCTCGGCGAAGTTGTTGATGACGCCGTCGACGATGTTGCCAGTGGAGTTGAAGGTCATCGAGCCGCCAACGTTGACAGTCGCGAAGAACGCGCGCGTCGAGTCCATGCTGGTGCCCGGCATGAGCAGCGCGAGGGAGAGATACTGGCGCGAATTGATCGGCAGCGTCTCGATCTGCTGCTGCGTGACCAGCCCGGAGACCTCGGACTTGGTGGTGTCAACGACCGGCGCTTCACCAGTGACCGTGATGGTTTCGGAGAGCGACTGCACCTGCATCGTGAAGTCCTGCGTCAACCCGAGACCGATCGTCATCTCGATATTGGTGACCTCGACCGTCGAGAACCCCGACAGTTCCGCGGTCACAGTGTACCGGCCCGGGTTCAGCGCCGGGAAGCGGTAGCTCCCGTCGCCTTCGCTCACCGTCGTCCGCGTGACGCCGCTGGCCTGGTTGCGGAGCGTGACCGTGACGCCCGGCAGCACACCGCCCTGGGTGTCCTTGGCGACGCCGGAAATGAGGCCTCCGCCGCTCTGGGCCTCCGCCGTGCCGGCCGTCATCGCCACGATCAACGCCATTGCCGCGGCGAGTACGTACACACGCTGCCACCCTACTGCACTCAACATGGAATCTCCTCTGTCAGTCGTCGAACGAATAATACCTGGCCTTGGCTGATGTGACCTGAGATCAGGGGGCATTCAGCAGCCACGCCTCGAGCCACCCCTTGGTGCCCAACGGCATGAGTCCATCAGAACATACCGCGTTTCGCGCGGTCGTGGAGAAGTACCTCGCGCCGGCGGAGATGGAGCGGTTCGATCCGGCGATCGAGGCCCCTGCGGCTGGTCTGCTAGACTCGCACCAACAATCTGCGCACGGAGGCAAGTCCATGTTCATTCCCGCAAGACGGCTCGGTCTGGTGCTCTGCCTGGTGGTCGCGGCGTCGGTCGTGCTGTTGCCGCAGGACACCGATTACGTCCGCGTCCACTACACGAAGTACGAGTTCGAAGTGCCCATGCGCGACGGCGTGAAGCTGTTCACCTCCGTCTACGTGCCGAAGGATCGGTCCGAGACCTATCCGATCATGCTGACGCGGACGCCCTACAGCGTCGCACCGTACGGCCCCGACACGTACAGGACGAACCTGGGACCGTCCGACATCTTCATGAAGGACGGGTTCACGTTCGTCTACCAGGACGTCCGTGGCGCCTGGATGTCCGAGGGGACCTACGCCGACATCCGCCCCCTGTGCGCGGACGAGCCGGCGGCCGGCGCCCGCTGTATCGACGAGAGCACGGATACCTACGACACGATCGACTGGCTGATCGCCCACGTCCCGTACAACAACGGTCGCGTCGGGATGTGGGGCATTTCGTACCCGGGGTACTACACGTCAGCGGGCATGATTGCCGCCCATCCGGCGCTGAAGGCCGCCTCGCCCCAGGCACCGGTCACCGAGTGGTTCATGGGGGACGACTTCCACCACAACGGCGCGCTCTACCTCGCGCACGCCTTCCGGTTCTTCAGCGGCTTCGGTACGCCTCGGCCGCAGCCCACGAGCCTGCCCCGTCCCGGACTCGTCGACTTCTCGACCTCCACGCCCGACGGCTATCGCTTCTACCTCGACCTCGGTCCGCTCGCCAACGTCAACGAGAAGTACTTCCACAATCGGATCGCGTTCTGGAACGACCTGCTCGCGCATCCCAATTACGATGCGTTCTGGCAGGCCCGCGACGTCCGCCGCCATCTGAACAAGGTGACGCCGGCGGTCCTGACGGTCGGCGGCTGGTTCGATGCCGAAGATCTGTACGGCGCGCTCGCGACCTACAAGGCCGTCGAGAAGCAGAACCCGGGCGCGAGCAACCGCCTCGTGATGGGACCATGGTTCCACGGCGGATGGGCGAGGAGTTCGGGAGAAGGGCTGGGCCCGGTCCGCTTCGGGTCGAGAACCAGCCAGTTCTATCGCGAGACGATCGAGTTCCCGTTCTTCGCCGGCCTGTTGAAGGATCGCCCCGATCCGGCGCTGCCCGATGCGTACGTCTTCGACACGGGACGCGATGAATGGCGGACCTTCGACGCCTGGCCGCCCGCGGAGGTCACGAGCCGTTCGATCTACCTGCAGGCCGGAGGGCGCCTCTCCTTCGACCCGCCGGGCGCCGGCGCCGCGCGCGACTACGACGAGTATGTGAGCGATCCGATGAAGCCGGTACCGTTCGCCGGCGACATCGTGCAGAACATGACGCGCGAGCACATGGTGGCCGACCAGCGCTTCGCATCCACGCGTCCCGACGTGCTGACCTACG
>JADZBZ010000514.1 GCA_020851835.1 Acidobacteriota bacterium | reverse complement strand
TGGAGATCCAGCGGGTTGCCGCGGCTCATGTCGAAACGGCTCGGCAGGCCCAGCCGGATGCGTGCGCCGACCGAGAGCACGCCGCAGTGGACGAACAGGACGCACGGCCTGGCAAACGCCGCCAGGACCTCCGCCACGCGACCGACGCGCTCGTCGCGGAGCGAGTAGCCCTGCATCGCCGGAAACAGGCACACACCTCGCATTCCGCGCTCGAGCGCCCGCGCCACCCGGTTCTCCGCATCGTCGGCGGTGGGGTCGAGCATGAAGTATCCGGCCAGGCGCGTAGGGTGGCGGGCGGCGGCGATGGCGACCGAGTCCTCGTCGCCGGGCACGCTGGCGATGAGGGCGGCGTGGGCGACCCGGTGGGTGTCGAGCTCGGTAACCCAGCGGTCCCCCAGTGCCTCGGGCGACTCCGGGTCGTCCCAGCCGAGCCGGGCCAGCGCGTCGGCCATGGCGACCTGCCGCTGGGCGGCCAGGGTTTGGAAGAAGCCGGGAGAGAAGAAGTGGACGTGCGCGTCGCAGATCATGCACCCATTCTAGGTCGGTCACCGCGACGGCGCCGCGAGCACCGCGCTTACAGGTAGCCGCGCTCCTGGTAGTGGCGCACGCGTCTCGCCCACATCGTGGTGAGGACGATGCCCGCCATGATCAGGCCCACCGACAGGCCCCACCAGAGCCCGCTCGCGCCCCAACCGAGCGTGAAACACAGCGTGTACCCGACCGGAATGCCCACGGCCCAGTGGGCCGCCAGGTTGGTGATCATCGACGTGCGCGTGTCGCCCAGGCCCCGCAGCGTACCGGTGACCACGCCCTGCAGGCCATCGAAGAGCTGGAAGACCGCGGCGATGAGCAGGAGCGACCCGCCTAATGCCAGCACGGCCGGGTCTTTCGAGAAGAGCCCGATTAGAGCCCGCGGAACCAGCACGAAGAGCAAGCCCGACACGGACATGAAGGTGACGGCCATCGCGATGACGGTCCAGCCCGCCGCCGCGGCGCCTCGCGGATTCCCCGCGCCGACGGCATGGCCCACACGGACCGCGCCGGCCGAGGCCAGCCCGAGGGGAATCATGAAGGCCACGGCAGCGATGTTCAGGGCGATCTGATGCGACGCGGTGGCGACGGGATCCAGCGTACCGGCCAGCGCGGTGGCCACGGCGAAGACGCCCACTTCCGCCGTCACCGTGGAGGCCGCTGGCAGGCCGAGCTGCAGCAGGCGCCGCATCGACGGGGCGGCGTCAGCTGTCCCCGACGGCCCGGCAGCGTCCACGGCTGCCCCCGCGGTGCGGTTCGACCACCACACTGCCGCGCCGAGCAGGCCGCACATGTACAGCCGCGACGAGAACGTCGCCCAGGCGGCGCCGGTGACGCCGAGGGCTGGAAGCCCCAGTCTGCCGTAGATGAACACCCAGTTGGCCACCGCGTTGACGATGTTCGCCGTGACCAGCGCCCACATGACGGGCGCCACATGGTGGGTGCTCTGGAGGTACCGCCGATACACCGCGTAAAGAAACAGGAACGGCGTGCTCAGCACCAGGATGGCGAAATAACTGCTCAGCAGCGGCAGCGTGTCGCCGTGGAAGCCCAGCACGGGAATGGCGAGCCACACGCCGACGAGCACCAGCATCAGCGGCGGCGTCATCAGCCACGCCAGCCGCACGCCGATCGCGAGCCAGGCCCGGCAGCGCGCCAGGTCGCCGGCGCCGTAGGCCTGCGACACCACCGTGTCGAGGCCCAGGAGCAGGCCCATGCCGAAGATGGCGAATCCCATGTTCAGGGAGTTGCCCACGCCGGTGGCGGCGATGGCGGCGGGGCCCAGCGGGCCCACCATGACGGTGTCCACCACGCCCATGAACATCCACCCGAGCTCGGCCAGGATGACCGGGAGGGCCAGGCGCAAGGTGGGTTTGATTTCGCCGCGAATCACGATGCGTCGGATCCTATCGTGCTAGCATCATCGAACGATGGTTCAGAAATCGAACCGACGTTCGGTTTCAACCCGGTCGCCCGCGCGCCGGGCGCGCCGTTACGACACGCGCCGCGACGGCATCCTCCGGGCGGCGGCCCGCATGTTCCGCGAGCGCGGGTTTGCCGACACCGGCATGCGCGACATCGCCGAGGCGTCCGACCTGTCGCCGGCGAACCTCTACCACTACTTCGATGGCAAGGACGAAATCCTCTTCTACTGCCAGGACCGCGCGCTGGACCGGATGATGGCCGGGGTGGCCGAGGCCCGCCGCCGGTTCCGCCGGCCCCACGAGCGGCTGGGGGCGGTGCTCGAAACGCACGTGCTCACGATGCTGGACGAGGTCGAGGGCGCCACGGCGCACCTGCAGGTGGACGCGCTGGCGCCGACCCTGCGCGAGCGGATCGTCCGCAAGCGCGACCGCTACGAGCGCGCCGTGCGGCGCCTGGTGACCGAGGGCATGCACGACGGCACCTTCGTCCAGGGCGAGGCGGCCTTGGTGACGCGCGCCATGCTTGGGGCGCTCAATTGGGTGGTGACGTGGTACCGGCCGGATGGCGTATACGCGCCCGCCAGGATTGCGGCGGAGATGAGGACGTTTCTGGAGCGCGCGTTGCGGAATTGAATGGCATGGGAAACGTGGAGTCTGGCGCGAAGGTCCATCTGTCGTTCGAGGTCAATGCCGAGTTCGTCGAGGTGCTCGCGGACGGCTGCAAGACCCTGCTCGAGGTCTTGCGCGAGGACGTGCGACTGACGGGCACCAAGCACGGCTGCGAACTCGGCGAGTGCGGTGCCTGCGCCGTCCTCGTGGACGGCGAGCCGGTGCTGTCGTGCCTTGTCCTGGCGGTCGAATGCGATGGGCGGCGCGTCACCACCGTCGAGGGTCTGCAGGCCGGGGGCCGGCTCCATCCGCTGCAGGACGCGTTTGCCGACCTCGGGGCCTCGCAGTGCGGCTACTGCACCCCGGGCATTCTCGTGACGGCCAAGGCGCTGCTGGATCGCAACGCCGCCCCCACGCCCGACCAGATCAGGGAGGCGCTGTCGGGAAATCTCTGCCGCTGCACGGGATACTTGCAGATCGTCGAGGCCGTGGAACGAGCCGCCGAGCAGATGAGGACCGCCGCCGCTGGCGCGGCGGGTGCAGGAGGCACGCGGTGAGCCAGATCATCGGCAAGGCGCGTCGCCGCGTCGACGGGCGCGCGAAGGTGACCGGGCAGACGCGGTTTGCCGACGATCTCGTCCTGCCGCGCATGCTGCACTGCAAGCTGCTCCGGTCCGCGGTCCCACACGCGCGCATCGTCCGCATCGAGACATCGGCGGCGGTGGCGCATCCCGGTGTGCACCTCGTGCTGACCGGCGACACCTTTCCCATTCCCTACGGTGTGCTGCCGGTCAGCCACGACGAGCACGCGCTCTGCCGCGACACCGTCCGCTTCGTCGGCGACCCGGTCGCCGCCGTCATCGCTCGAGACGAGGCGACCGCCGGGGATGCCGTACGGCTCATCGCCGTCGAGTACGAACCCCTGCGCACCTTCGCCAACCCGGACGACAGCCTCGCCTATGCCGAGCCGCGCATTCACGACTACGGTGACGGCGGCAACGTCCACAAGGCCGTGGCGCTCCAGTTCGGCGACGTCGATGCCGCCATCGACGGCGCGGATCACGTCTTCGACGATGTGTTCTTCTTCGAGGGAAGTACGCACCTGCCTATCGAGCAGCACGCAGCGGTGGCGGCGAAAGACCCGGATGGCAAGCTCGTCGTGTGGTCGAGCACCCAGACGCCGCACTACCTGCACCGCGCCCTCGCCAGGGCGCTCGAGATGCCGGCCGCCCACATCCGCGTGATCGCCACCCCCAACGGCGGCGGCTTCGGCGGCAAGAGCGATCCGTTCAATCACGAGGTCGTCGTCGCTCGCGCGGCGCTGAAGCTCGACCGGCCCGTGAAGATCTGCCTGACGCGCGAAGAGGTCTTCTACTGCCACCGCGGGCGCCACCCCGTGCTGATGCGCTTTCGTACGGGCGTGACCAGGGAGGGGAGGATCACCGGCGTCGATCTGCAGACGCTGCTCGACGGGGGCGCCTACGGCTCGTACGGTGTGGCCAGCACGTTCTACACCGGCGCGCTGCAGACCGTCACCTACGACATCCCGACGTACCGGTTCCGCGGCTGCCGCGTCTTCACCAACAAGCCGCCCTGCGGGCCCAAGCGCGGGCACGGGACGCCCCAGGGCCGTTTCGGACAGGAAGTCCAGCTCGACAGGATCGCCGAGCGTCTGCAGAAGGATCCGGCGCAGTTCCGACTCGGGATGATCGTGCCGCCCGACAGCCTCACGGCCAACTACCTGCGCATCGGCACCATCGGCCTTGCCGAATGCATCCGGCGCGTGGTGGCCTCGTCTGGCTGGACCGACAAGTTCCGACGCCTGCCTGTCGGCCGCGGTGTGGGCCTCGCGTGCTCGTCGTACCTGTCGGGCGCAGGGCTGCCCATCAACTGGAACGATCTGCCGCACTCGGGCGTGCAGCTCAAACTGGATCGCAGCGGGGGCGTCACCGCCTTCTGCGGCGCCACCGAAATCGGCCAGGGGTCCGACGATGTGCTGGTGGCCACCGTGGCCGAGGTGCTTGGTATCGATCCGTTCGACATCCGTGCGGTGACGGGGGACACGGACCTCACCCCCGTCGATCTGGGCTCCTATTCCAGCCGGGTGACCTTGATGATGGGCCACGCGGCCATCCAAGCCGCCACGCGGGCGCGGGACCTGTTGGCCCGGTCCGTAGCGCGCCGGCTGGAGATTCCCATCGAGCGCCTCACATTCCGGGATCGACGGGTGTTCGACGCGGAAGCGTCGGAGCGCGGCGTGACCTTCCAGGAAGCCGTCTGCATGGCGGAGGCCGAGTTCGGCACCATCGGCACCACCGGGTCCTACACACCGCCGAAGTCCGCGGCGAAGTTCAAGGGCGGTGGCGTCGGGCCCTCGCCCACCTACTCGTATACGGCGGCCGTCGTGGAAGTGGACGTGGATCCCGGGACGGGGTGGATTGTCGTGCCGCGCGTCTGGATCGCGCACGACATCGGACGATCGCTCAACCCGACGCTGGCGCGCGGGCAGGTGGAGGGCAGCGTCTACATGGGGCTGGGCGAAGCGCTCATGGAGGAGCAGGTGTTTCGCCGGCTGCCGCCACGCCTGTCGCACGCGCTGGTGCACAAGTTCCCGTCGATGCTCGAATACAAGAGCCCCACGTTTCTCGACATGCCCGACGTGCACACCGACCTCATCGAGTCGATGGACCCGGCGGGTCCTTTCGGTGCCAAGGAAGTGGGGCAGGGGCCGTTGCTGCCGATCATGCCGGCCCTGGCCAACGCGGTCTACGATGCGGTGGGCGTGAGGATAGACGAGGTGCCCGTCACGCCCGAGAAGATCCTGAAGGCCCTGCAACTGAAGGCTGCCGGCAAGCCGGCCCGCGTGGGACCGGCGAGCTTTCCGCCCAACGTGCCATGGCCCGAGGCGCTGATGGTGCCCCCGCCGTGGGAGGGCGGCGACGGCCGCGCGACCAACGAGCCGGCCAGAAAGTCGAAGCGCGAAGCCGAACCTGGCATCGAGGCGCCAGCGGGGGTGCGGCGATGATGCGCCTCCCGCGGTTCCGCTACCGGGCGCCGCGCACCGTGCGCGAGGCGACGGCATGGCTGGCCGAGTCGCCCGCGGACACGATGCTGGTAGCCGGGGGAACCGACCTGCTACCCAACATGAAGCGGCGGCAGCAGATGCCGAAGACCATCGTGGGGCTGCGAGGAGTCGAGGAGCTGCGGACGATTGGTCCGGAACGCGGCAACGGGCAGACGAGAGGCGGGCTCCGGATCGGCGCCGGCGTCACGCTCACCGCCCTCGTGCGCGACGAGCGGCTCCGCGCCGAGGTCCCGGGGCTGTGGCAGGCCGCCGCGCAGGTGGCGACGCCGCACCTGCGCAACATGGGCACCAT
>JADZBZ010000513.1 GCA_020851835.1 Acidobacteriota bacterium | reverse complement strand
ATCCGGCCAGCCAGAAGCTCGTGTGCCCGTACTGCGGCACCGAATCGCCCTGCGTCGTCGATCGACAGACCGGCAAGCTCGTCGAGAAGGATCTCGTGCAGGCGCTCCGCGAACTGCCCGAGGACGAACGCGGCTGGCAGACCGAGCGGCGCAGCGTCCAATGCCAGAGCTGCCGCGCCGTCATGGTGTTCGACCCGGCGCGCGTGGGACAGAACTGCGAGTTCTGCGGGTCACCCGCGCTCGTGGACTACGACGAAATCAAGTCGCCCATCCGGCCCCAGGGCGTGCTGCCGTTCCGCATCGATCGCAACCGCGTTCGCGACGACATCCGGGCCTGGTGGCGCAGCAAGTGGTTCGCGCCGGGCCGGCTCGCGCGCACGGCGCTCGTGGATACCGTCCGCAGCCTGTACGTGCCTTACTGGACGTTCGATGCCGTCGCCCACTGCCCCTGGGAGGCGGACGCCGGCCACTATTACTATGTGCCGGTCGAAGGCCGCGACAACCGGGGTCGGCGTGTGGTTCGCCGGGAGCGGCGGACACGGTGGGAGCCGGCCTCCGGCGTGGTCGACCACGTCTTCGACGATGAGCCGGTCCCGGGGACGCAGGGACTGTCCCTGGCGCTGCTGCGCGACGTCGAACCGTTCCCCACCCAGGAAGCGTTGCCCTACGACACCGCCTTCCTATCGGGCCACGTGGTGGAGCACTACAAGGTCGTGTTGATCGAGGCGGCCGAGCAGTCGCAGCAGCAGATGCGAGCGGCGCTCGAGCGCCTCTGCGGCCGGCAGGTGCCGGGCGACACCTACCGCAACCTGCGAATCTCTCCCGCTTTCTCCGGACGCACGTTCAAGCACGTGCTGGTGCCCGTGTGGCTGCTCAGCTACACCTACGGCGCCCGTGCATTCCAGGTGATTGTCAACGGCTATTCGGGCCGCATGGCCGGGAAGTACCCGATCAGCGGGTGGAAGGTGCTGCTGGCGATCCTGCTGGCTGCCGCGGTGGTCGCCGTGATCGCTCTCCTGAACCAGTGAGGCCGTGGCCGAGGCTCGTGGTAGCGTTCGGCGATCGACGCCATGGCCGCTCCCATCGGTCTCCTGCTCGTCCACGGCATCGGTCGCCAGCAGCGCGGCGAGACGCTCGGCGGCTTTCTGGGCGGCCTGCGCCTGGCGTGCGGGGCGCGCCTGGACGTGCGCATTGAAACCGGCGGTGGGGCCGAGACCGAAGCGCGCCTGAGCGTGCTGCCGGGGGGCGCGCGACGAGATGCGCGCGAGGGTGTTTGCGGGGCGCGGGGGTGACGCCGGGACTGAAGTCCCGGCACTCCTCCCCTATCTGGCACTCCTCCCCTAGTCTGGCGGCTCCTCCTCTGTCTGGCGGCTGACGTCAGCCGGGCGCCCGGTGAACGACTGTCTCGATTGGCGGCCCGCACCGCTCTTCGCTGGTAGGCCCGGCAGCGCTCGCGGACCGGGCCGCGCTCGACGTGGCGTCGGCGCGGGGGTTGGCCACGGGTGGCTCGGTCTCACGTGGACGGGAGGCGGAGGACGGCGTGATACCGGCCCGCTATGTGGGCCTGAGAGAAGCCGGCTCGAGCGATCCTGTCGTGCTGCGCGATACACTGGATCCATGACAATCCCAACCCTCCGGCAGACGGTCATGGCGGTTGCCGTGTTGCTGGTGACGGCCCCGGCGTTCGCCCAGGAGCAGGTCACCGTGGTCCTGCGAAACGGCGACAAGGTGACCGGGCGATTCGAAGACTGGAACCACAACACCGACATGGTTTACGTCCGTGTCAGCCAGCCGGACCAGCGCATCATCCCGATGAGAAACGTGCTGGCGCTGGAGGTGGGTGGCAACGCCACCAACCTGCCGGCCAGTGAAACCGAGGCGGCGCAGGGAGCCGATCAGGTGCTGGTCACGCGGGACGGCGAGGTTCTGAAAGGCCGGCTCCTCAACATCGAAGGCGGCGAAGGATCCGCTGAGGAGAACGAGCCGCGCACGGTATCGTTCCGCGCGGGCACGGAGCGGCGATTCCGCCTGTCCGAGGTCGCGCGCCTGTATCTGGGCAACTACCCCAAGCCCGCTGCCACCTCGCCCTCGGCGCCGGCCGTAGTACCGCCCGGGTCGGTCCGCCTCCCGGCGAACCAGCAATGGACGGCCACCAACATGATCGTGCGAAAGGGCGATCGGGTGCAGTTCAGCGTGCAGGGCGAAATTCAGCTCTCCGACGACGCCAACGACAAGGCTGCGGCGGCTGGCTCCCTCACCGGACGCATGGCCCCAAACGCCCCCGCGCCCCAGTTTCCGGCAGGCGCCCTGATCGGCCGCATCGGTGGAGGCCTCCCCTTCGGTATCGGCAACCAGACCAACGCGCTTCCCATGTCTGCCGACGGCGCGCTCTGGCTCGGCATCAACGACGATGTCGTCTCCGACAATCAGGGAGCCTTCATCGTCACCGTGCGGATCACACGAAGGAGGTAGGTCGCTCGGCCTTTGGTCCCGCGCCCGCGGCTCGGCCGCGGGTGCTGGGTCGGGCCGTCCCTGCGCCGCTTGATGGAAGAACCCACCAGTCCGACGCTCGCTTTCCATCGTCTCCATGAGTCCGGCTGCTTCGTCCTGCCGAACCCCTGGGACGTGGGGAGCGCACGCCTGCTCGCTCAGCTCGGATTCCCCGCGCTGGCCACCACCAGCTCCGGCTTTGCCTGGACGCGCGGTCGTCCCGACAACCACCTGGCCCT
>JADZBZ010000512.1 GCA_020851835.1 Acidobacteriota bacterium | reverse complement strand
GCGACGACCAGCCCGCTCGCCGACGAATCGCGGATGAAGGTCACGTCACGCACGAGTCCTTCGAAGTTGGCCTCGGTCTGCCGGCGCGCGCGTTCGAGGTTGAGCGGCAGCGCCGGGTCCACGGGTCGGCCCGATTTGTCGGCCGACTGCAGTTGGGCGATGAGCCGCCCGGCCTGGGCCATGTCGAGCATCGAGAGCGGCGCTCCGCAATGCTCGCAGGCGGAGGCCTTCGCCAGGTCCACCGGCGCGCCGCAGTTCGAGCAGTTGAGGAACTGCACGTTCTCCCGCAGGTCGGCTAACTGCTTGGCCGTGAGCGCACGGACGAAGTCCTTTTCCTTCAGGAATTCCAGAAACGACGTCAGGCGCCCGTGGCCGTGCGGGCAGCTCAGGTACTCGAAGCGCATGTGCCGCTGCATGTCCTTGGTCGGGCGCAAGCGGCCCTGGCATCGGGGGCACTTGAGCAGGCCCGCGGCCGTGGGCGTGGGCTTGCCCGCATGCTCGCTGATCGTACGGAAGAGGGCCAGCGTCGCCCCGGGTGTGAGCGCCAGGCTCTCGCGCGAATCGAACCAGAACGATTGACAGGGGAAGCACGCGTCAATGGACACATGCTGGCCGCTATGGCCGTCGAAGGTGCGCTCCTCCATGGGAGCCGTGCAACGCGGACAATCCACGGACTGCATTCTGACAGAAGAACTTCAAATTTCCTCGGTCTTGAACACGCGGAACCCGCGCGCCCGGTAGTTGGCCAGCGCATGAGGGTGGTCCCTCGTGTTGGTGTGGAGCCACACGCGCCGGCCGCCCAGCGCGCGCGCCTCCCGCACCGCGCACGCCAGCAGGCGCTTGCCGAGCCCCCGGCCCACGAACGCGGACCGGAGACCGAAGTACGCAATCTCCACCTCGTCGCCGGCATCGTCGTCGCGCTTGAGTTCGAAGTATCCGGCGGGTTCGGTGAGGGCCCACAGCACGAAGAACCGCCGCCGTGGGTGCAGCAGGTGGGTGTACCACTGGTGATCGGACCACTCGGCCCGATCCACCCAGTGGTAGTCCCGGCCCACGTCCAGGTAGAGCATGCGGCACAGGCCCGAGTCCGGCAGGCGCTCGCACCGCAGCACGTAGCCGTCGGGCCACCTGCCCTCGACGGGCAGGTCCTGATCGGGCGGTAGTTCGAGGTAATGACGCTGGTGGCCCATCACGCCATCCGCCACCGTCACTGTCCCATCGTCGGGGAGGCCACCGGCCGGTTGAACCACCGCCCGGCCACGGCGGCGGGGAGAGCCACGCTGGTATGCATCTGAACAGGTGCCGCACTCATGCGCGCCACACTAGCACAGGGAAGACGCGGAAGGCTTAACGGGCACGTCCCTCGGCGGGACGTGCGACACGTGGATCCGCAGGCGGGGGTCATCCGCGAGGCATCGCAGGCTGCGCTTCCAGGCCCGCGATCACGAGTCAATTGCTGCCGCGCGCATCCGCCGCAATGTACAGCACCTCGGCCTGCGGGCACGCGTGGCGGGCTTTCGAGACCACCACTTCCGGGCGGTCCCCTGGCACACGCGCGGAGGCGCGCACGAGTTCGCCAAGGCGAACGCGACCGGAGCAGCCTCTTCCGAACCTCAGAGAAGCGGAGTGCGGCGAGGTCAATCCAGTTGCAGCACCGCAGTCGCGTTGCGCTTGGGCACCTGTCCGACGGCGATGCGCGCCACCTCCTTCAGCGTCTGGACGTTGACGGCGTAGGTCATGTTGTCACCGGCCGCGCCAATGTAGACGAACCGGCTGTCGGGCGTGAAGGTGAGCCACTCGGGGTGTTGCCCGACGAACACGGTGCCAATCGGCTTCAGGTCAGGCAGAGAGAACACGTAGGCGTGGCTGTACACCTTGCTCGTGGACCACAGCGTCTTGCCATCAGGCGAGACACCGAGCCCGTGAGCGGGAGCGCCCTGCAGACCGTCGGTATGTGCGTGCTCGCCCGGAATCGGCGGGTGCTCGATGCGCGTGATCTCCTTGCCCGAGGCGAAGTCCACCACCGCAAAGCCGTGGAAGTTCGACAGCTGCACGTAAATGTGCTTGGTGGAGCCGTCCGCGTTCGTGTCGAACGCCATCGGGCGAATGCCGGCACTCATCTTGATCGTGCGGACCATCGTGTCCGTCGTGGTGTCTACGATGCTGATCGTGCTCGCCGGAATCGAACCGGCCACCGCGAACTTGCCGTCGGGCGTGATGTACACGTTGTGGATGGCGCCTTCCACGGGCACGCTCTTCACGTTGGTGAGCGTCGCGGTGTCGATCACGTCTAGCGCGCCCGGCGCCTGCGCAATGCCGACATACACCTTCTTGCCGTCCTTCGTGACGGCCACGTTGTTCGGACGTCCGCTCAGGTGAATGCGCTTCGATACGGCCAGCGTCTTCGCATCCACTACGTCCAGTGTGTGCAGCGACTCGTCGCTCAGGTAGACACGAGTCCCGTCGGGCGCCGAAGTGACGCCGTGCGCGATCTCCACGTCCTTGATGATGCCCACCACCGTGTTGGTGGCCGGGTCGATCACGTGGGCGTTGTCGCCGGCGGCGTTGGTCTGAATGATGCGCACGGCCCTTTCCCGGCCCAGGGCCGAGGGCACAACGAAGACGGCGACGACGACGGGCATGAGGACGGCGAGCAGCCGACGGGTCATGATGGACCTCCAGGTCGAAAAACGTTCTTCACCGCGACGATGTCGTGGCGCCCTGCACCCAGGCCGCCAGCGTCTGCCACTCGGCGTCGGACTGCGAGGTCCAGTGCTTGCCGCCGCCGTGGAACGGGTCGCCGCCGGCGCCGCGCGCCAGCGGGTGCATCAGTAGGCGGCTCGCGGTTGGCTCGCCCGGGACCACCAGTCGCGACGCCGAGTCGAAGTTCTTGCGCGACTGCTCGTCGTTCCACGTCGTCTGGCCTTCGGTGAGCGGCGACAACCGCAGATTGCTGCCGGTACCGCCAGCGTGACACTGCACGCATCGCACCAGACCCTCGCGCTTGGCTAGGAACAGCGGCTGCACCTTCGTCTTGAAATAGTCGAAGTCGAGCGATCGTGCGGCCGAGCCGCCGCCGGCCGCGGGCGTGGCCGCGCTGACCCAAGCCGACAGCGCCTGCCATTCGGGATCGTCCTGACTCTTCCAGAACTTGCCGCCCGAGTGGGTCGGGTCGCCTCCGGCTGCGGGATCGAGCGGATGCAGGAGCAACCGGCTCTCGGTCGGCTTTCCTCCCACGATCAGCGACGAGACCGCGGCGAAGTTCTGGCGTGACTGCTCCTCGCTCCACGCCCCGCCGGCTCCAGGCGGGGCCGCGAGCTTCAACCGCGTGGCGATGCCCGAGTGGCAGCCCGCGCACGTCACCGTACCGGCCGGACCCTGGCGCTCGCGGATGAAGATCGGCTCGATCTTCGATCGGTACACCTCGAAATCGAGCGTCGCGGTGGTCGTCGGTGCTGGAGCCCCGGTCCGCACCCAGCGGGCCAGCGTCTGCCACTCGGGGTCCTGCTTCGAGCTCCAGTGCTTGCCGCCACCGTGGAATGGATCGCCGCCCGCGGCCCGTGCCAACGGGTGCATCAGCAGGCGGCTCGTGTCCGGACTTCCGGCGGTCACGAACCTCCGGACGGCGTCGAAGTTCTTGCGTGACTGCTCTTCGGTCCAGCTCGTCGTGCCCTCCTCGGGCGGCTGGATAGCGAGTCCGCCGGCGCCGCTGCCCCGGCCATGGCACTGGATGCAGCGCACCAGCCCCTCACGCTTGGCCGCGAACACTGGCTGAATCTCTGCCCTGAACATGACGTAGTCGAGACCGTCAGCTGCCGGCGGCGCCTGGTCCTGCTGTGCCACGGCGCGCGTGCTGACCTGGACGGCCAGGAACAGCGAGAGACCTCCGATCGCAAGGATGATTCTCATCTCGACCGTTCCTCCGCGGCGTCAGAAGCCGAGTCGCACGCCGAGTTGCAGCTGGCGCGGGAAGCCGCCACTCCTCAGCGAGGTCGGCACCAGGAAGTTGCCCGACCGCATGTCGCCCGTGGGGTTGTTGAAGTTGGCACGGTTGGTCACGTTGAACACCTCGGCGAAAAGATCGAGAGTGCGGACGCCCCCGGCGCGCAGGCGGTAGCCCGCGCGAACGTCCAGCTGGACGAGCCCAGGACCATAGGCGCCGTTCCGGCCTCCGCTGTTCTCGACGGTGATCGCGTTCTGGCCCACGCCGGTATAGGTCCCGGCAGGAATCGGATCCGTCAGGACGCCGTTGAGATCCAGGTCGAAGGTACTGTCATACACGGTGAACGGCGATCCGCTCATCATGCGTGCGGTGGCTGCCAGCGTGACGCCCTTCAGTTGCGGCAGATCGAGCCGTCCGCTCAGCGACAGGGTGTGACGCCGATCGTAGTTGGTCGGGCCCTCGTTGAGCTCGAGATTGGCGTCCTCGAGCACCTGGAAGTCGTTGGTCGCTGTCGGCACGCCGTTGGTCGTCCCGCGTGCGTAGCCGATGCTGTAGGACACGCGCCCGCTCCAGTAGTTGGCGAAACGCTTCTCGAGCTGCATGGCCAGCCCGTCGTATTGCGACGACGCCATGTTCCGGTAGGTGTAGACGTCGTCCACGAAGGGCGACAGGCCGAGCTGTCCCGCCAGGTCGAGGAAGTCCACGCGCGTGATGCGGCCCGTGCGGCTGGTGTTCGCGCGAATGCCGGGGTTGAAGTTGTAGCGGAGCGGCTGGTCCCGGGTCCAGGAGTGCATGTAGTCGATCGCGAAGGACAGCGTGTCGCGCACTTGCCGTTCGAAGCCGACCGTCATCTGGTGCTGTGCGGGCAGGATGCGGTCGGGGTTGTCCAGGAAGACATCGCCGGTGTTGCGGGCCAGACTGCCCGGCGAAATCAACTGGTTGAGCAGCGTCCGGTTCAACACTGGTCCGTCCACGAGGAACGGATTGGTGGGAAACTGGCCGTGGCTCGGCCCGGGGTCAGCTGCGTTGGTCGGGTACTGCGCGATGAAGGAGTCCGAGAACACCCGGTTGAGCTGGTAGGCCTCGAACCGGTCGATCCACTGCTTCTCGTAGAACAGCCCGTAGCCGCCGCGGATGACCGAGCGCTCGCCCAGGCTGTAGGCGAAGCCGGTGCGCGGCTGAAAGTTGTTCTTGTCGATCGGAGAGCCGCTCGAATCGGGGAAGAACGGGTTCCACGCCTCACGGAACGGCGAGATGTGCAAGTCGTAGCGCAGGCCGAGGTTCAGCGTCAGGTTGTCGGTCACCCGCCACTTGTCGTGGACGTAGAGGCCAATCGAGTGCGTGTGCGAGAGCACGCGCGCGCGGTTGGGTACGCGAATAGTCAGGCGCTCTGGATAGGTGAAGGGATCGCTCGGATTGTAGTCCTCGTCGGTGGCGAACGAGAAGCTGCCGTTGGTGTACCGCTGGTCGTCGCGCAGATGCTCGCCGTACTGGTACTGCGTGCCCATCTTCACGTCGTGGCTGCCGATGCGACCGGGAATGAACCAGGTGAACGCCGTGTCGAAGGCGTAGATGTCCATTGTCCGGACGTCGGCGTAATCGTTGCCCGCCTGGTCGTAGAAGCTGAGAAAGTCCAGCATCGGTGGCGCTTCGGACCACGGGGCCTCGAAGTACTGCGGCATGCCGCGCTCCGGCTTCTCGTGGACCCAGGAGGCGCGAAGGGTCAGGAGCTGGGTCGGCCTGGTGACGGCATTGAACGCCGCCACCAGCGAGACGTCGTTGTCCTTCTCGGTGTAGAGCGTGTCCTTGGTACCATCGCCGAGTACCTGGTTGTAGTTCGGCTGGTGATCCCATAGTGCGCGCACCGAGTAGTTGGCGTTGCTCCCCAGTTGATGGTCGATGCGGCCGAGGTAGTTGTACGAGTTGGTCTCCTGCGTCGCCGTGAAGCTCTTGTCGGGACGCGTCGGATACACGCGGCTGCGGCCCTCGTCGAGATCCGATCGCTCGAAGCTGACAAAAAAGTGCATCTTGTCGCGGATGATCGGCCCGCCGATCGTGCCGCCCCACTGCTTGCGAGAGGCATCAGGCTTGGGCAGGTCCTGCTGCGCCACGAGGAAGTCCCTGGCGGTGAAGGACTCGTTCGTGAAGAATCCGAACGCGCTGCCGCGGAGCGAGTTGGTTCCCTGCTTGCTCACCGCGTTGATCACGCCGGCCGTGGCGCCGCCGTATTCCGCGTCGAACTGGTTGGTGACGACTTGAAACTCCTGGATCGCCTCCAACGGCATGCGAGCCTGCGCGCCGGCGCTGCCGCCGCGGAGGTCGTCGTTATTGCTCGCGCCGTCCATCAGGTAGACCACGCCGCTGCCGTGCTGGCCGTTGATGGTCACGTTGTCGGACGAAGAGTCGGATGTCGGGTTGTAGACCACCCCGGGAAGCAGGGCCACGAACCCCGTGAAGTTGCGGTTGCCGGACGGCAGCGTGGTCATCTCGGCCGTGCTGACCGTGCCCCCCACCTCGGTGGAGGTGAGGTCCACCTGCGGAGCCTCTGAAGTCACCGTCACGGCCTCGGTGAGGCCACCCACCTGCAGCACGATTTCGATTTGCGCCGTCGCACCGACACGAAGCGTCATCTCCTCGAGTTGATACGGGCCGAACCCGGGCAACTCGGCGTTCAACTGGTAGGGGCCGGGCACGAGCGCCGGAATGGAGAAGGAACCGTCGCTGCCGCTGACGGTCTCGCGCCTGACGCCGCTCTCACGGTGTGTCACCGTGACGGTGACGCCGGGGAGCACACCCTCCTGCTGATCCATGACGCGACCGCGGACCGCGGCCACGCCCTGACGAGCCTCGGCCGCCCCCACCTGCAGCAACGCTAGAACGCACCCGATAGCCACGAGCCTCGCCGCCATGATGCCCCCCAGGGATGGGTTAGCGACAGCACCCGGCGTGCCGTCGCCCACTTGAGGTGGACTGTAACCAGATGTGCCAGGCCGCGCATCCCCGGAATCAGGGAGTGCCGAAGGTTGACGGGTTACGGGTATGTTCCAACCAAACGCCTCGGCCGGCGCGCCGCATCGGACTCGATCGGCTGACGTGTCGGCAGCAACAGGGATCGGAAACATGGAACGCGCGCGAAACGGCACGCGCCGCGGACGATGCCGGTCGTATGGACCGGTCGTATGGACGCTGGCCCGTCCTCATCGGCGTTGTCGTGCTGCTGTCCAGCTCGGCCGTTGCTGCGTAGACCAACAGCGCGGAACTGGCCGGCATCGTCAGGGATCAGCAGCACCGGCCGCTGTCGGGCGCCCGGGTGACGGCGCGTCACCTCGAGAGCAACACCGTTGTTGCGGCCGTGAGCAACGTCGGCGGCGGGTTCCTGCTGGCGCCGCTGCGTCTGGGTGCATACGAGTTGACGGTGAAACTCGAGGGCTTCGCGCACGTGGTCAGGACCGGAATCGTCGGCCATCTGGACCAGCGGCTGCAGATCGACTTCGTACTGGAGATCGGCGGCCTTTCCGAGTCAGTCGTCGTATCGGCCGCGGCGCCGCTCTTGCGAGTATCGTCAGCCGAAATCGCAGATGTCATCGGCCAGGAGCAGATCGCGCAAACGTCGCTCAATACGCGTGACGTGCTTGCGTTAGCCCAATTGAGTAATGCCGTGGTCGTGCCGCCCGGCGGCACCAGAGGCGACGCGCTCCAGCAGGCCGGTCCCCTGCCCAACGTCGGCGGTCAGCGCGCCGGCCACAGCATTTACCTTCTCGATGGCATCAAGGTGACCGACGAGCTCTTCAATAACCTGGTCGTCTCTCCGTCGGTGGATTCGGTGCAGGAGTTCAAGATCCAGAAGTCGCAGTACCCAGCCGAGTTCGGACGCAAGGCTTCGGCGCTCATCAACGTCGCCACCCGTGCCGGGACCAACCGAATGCACGGCAGCGCCTTCGGGTTCGCCAGGCACGATGCTCTCGATGCACGGGGATACTTCGATCCTGACGACCAGCCGGTGCCATACCTGCGGCAGCACCAGTTTGGCGGTACCCTTGGCGGCCTGATCGTGCGCAATCGTTCGTTCTTCTTCTCCAGCTACGAAGGACAACGCATGCGGCGTGATGAGACCCGCACATTCTCCGTGCCGTCCGCAGCCGCGCGGGGCGGCAATCTGGGCACCGTTCAGATCGAACCAGAACGTATCGACCCGTTGTCGGCGGCGCTCCTGACTTACGTGCCGCTGCCCAATCGCCAGGGCGAACTGCAGAACCTGGTGGCCCTCGAACGGCGGCGGCGCGATCGCAACTAGTTCGGCGTCCGGCTTGACCATCGCTTCGGCGCCGCCGACCACCTGTTCGCACGGTTCAGCACGTTCGACACCGAAGAGGTGCAGCCCTTCGGGACCAGCACCCTGCAGGAGGCCCTCGTCCCGGGCTTCGGCCGGCGCGTAACGCCGGCCTGAGCTACACGCGCATCCTTGGCGAGTCCTGGCTGAACGAGCTGCGCGTCGGATGGATGTCGGTACGCGGCGGGCAGGCCAACCTGAATCAGGGTGCGGGCTTTGCCAGCCAGGTCGGCCTGCAGGGCGTCACCACGGACCCGCGGGACGCCGGCTTTCCGCAAATCTCCACGGCGGGTGTCTACAGCACGTTCGGTGATCCAGCTTCGACCATCTGGCGCAACAACCGACACTTGGAGTTGTACGAGAACGTGATCGCCGACCGCGGCCGCCACCGCCTGAAGTTCGGCACCTACCTGTTCCACCTGCAGTTCCGGCCCGAACAACCCGACAACGCGCGGGGCACCTTTGCCTACACGGGGGAGTCCAGCGGGCACCCGTTCGGTGACTTCCTCCTCGGCTACCCGACGACAGCCAGTTCCGGCATCGGCCGGGGCGTCGAGGACGGTCGCACCACCTGGTGGCGCCTTTTTGTTCAGGACGACTGGCAGGTGCGCGACAACCTGACGCTCAACCTCGGCCTGCGCTACGAGTACAACCAGCACATGCGGGACACTGGCAACCGGCTGTCGTCGGTGGATTTCGCAACCCCCGGTGGCCGCTTCGTCATTGCGAGCGATGATGCCGGTCGGATTAACGCCGACGCCGCGCCGCTGCTGGCGCTCATGCCAGTCTTGTACGTGACCTCTTACGAGGCAGGCTGGGAGCGGAGTTTGTTGAGCCCAAGCTACGTGCGCCTGGCCCCTCGCACCGGGTTTGCGCTCGCACTGCGTGACGGACGCGCCGTCATCCATGGCGGGTACGGCGTCTTCCTCAACCAGTGGGCCTACAGCGTGCAGACCGGGTTGGCGCGCAACCTGCCGTTCTTCTCGACGACGCAGGTGGACGTGCCTACCACCACGCAGGTGCCCCGCTACCGGACGCGCGACATCCTCACGGCCGACCCGGCCGGCGTCCACGGCGCGACGATCATGAACCACGACTACGCCGTCGAGTACACGCGGACTTGGAGCGGCGGCGTGCAGTACGCGCTGGCGCCGTCCGCCATCCATGATCGAGGCCGGGTACATCGGGTCGTGGACCCTCGGCGCCGACAACGCGACGGTGCACAATGTCCCCTCACCGGGCCCCGGGAACATCCAGTCGCGGCGTCAGCTTCCCGAGTTGGGCGCGGTCCGGGCCATCCGCTTCGATGGCCGATCGAACTATCACGCGCTCACCCTCAGGCTGGAGCGTCCGCTCCTCATGGGTCTGGCCCTGAGCGCCAGCTACACGCTGTCGAGCTCCATGGACGACGCCTCGAGCCCTGGGGCGACCGAGTCGGAGGCCAACGTGCCGCAGGACGTGGGCAACATCTTCGACGAAACGGGCGAGTGGGCGCGATCGAGCTTCAATCACTGGCATCTCTTCGTGGCCAGCGGCACCTACCTGCTGTCCTACAACTTCCGCGTGAGTGCGGTGTTCCTCGCGAGATCGGGTGCGCCCTTTACGGTGAACCTGGCCACCGACCGGGCCAACATCGGCGCCGGACCGGCGCAGCGGCCTCACGCGATCGGTGACGCCAACCTTCCCGGCGGCAAGCGCGTGACCGATCGCTGGTTCGAAACATCGGCCTTCGCCCTGCCGGCGCCGTTTGCGTTCGGAACCGCGCGCCGCAACAGCGTGATCGGTCCCGGGTACGCCACGCTGGATCTGGCGCTGGCGAAGACCTTCCGCGCCGGCCGGGCCGGACAAATCGCGGTGCGCTGGGGAATCTTCAACGCGGTGAACCGAGCCAACCTCGACCTGCCGAACCGGATTTTCGGCAGCGAGAACTTCGGCCGCATCTTCAGCGTGAAACCGGCTCGCGAGATGCAGGTCGGATTGCGGATGAGCTTCTAGCCGATCCGCGGATGCACGCGCGGGCACCGAATCCAGGCTGGTGCATTCCTCCGACAAGCGTATGCTGTAGCCGGCGGCCGGTTCGGACACGACCGCGAGACTGGAACGTTCTTGCCATGAAGTATCGTCGGCCAGCGTCCCTCATCGTGTCGCTGTCGGTCATCGTCAGCCTCGCCCAACCCGTGCGCGCCGTGGATCTGCGCAACATCCTCAACGGCTACAGCCTCACGTCGTGGGGCACGAATGACGGGCTTCCTTCGAGCGAGGTGCTCGCCATCACCCAGGATCAGGACGGGTTCCTCTGGCTCGGCACCGACAGCGGCCTGGTTCGCTTCGACGGTACGCGCTTCACGCCGCAAACAGGCCCTTCCGTGGGTCGGTCTGTTCGGGCCCTCCTCTTCTCGACATCCGGGGATCTGTGGGCCGGGTTGGGCGAGGACGGGGGGGTGCTGCAGTACCAGCGAACCGGACCGGGCACGTTGATGCTCGTCAGAGAGCACGTCTCGGCGGCCGCGCCTGTCGGCACGGGCCCGGTTGACGGGCCTGGTCTCGGCTCGGTCCGAGCCATCGTCCAGGAGGCGGATGGATCGCTGTGGGTCGGTCACCTCGGCGGGCTGTTCCGATTCGCCAGCGGCCAGTGGACGCGCTGGCAAGCGGAGGGCCTCCAGGTCACCGAGGTGCACAGCCTGGCGACCGATCGACGGGGCCGCCTGTTGGTGGGGACGCGGCGAGGCGTGTTCGTCTCCAACGACGTGGGACGCCATACGTTCGAGGCCCTCGACGCCGATCCCGCGCGCGACGACACGGTGCCAGGCATCAGCGTGGACACTGACGGCGTCGTGTGGCGGGCCGACGGCGTGCACGGATTCCAGGCACTCGTTGGCGAGCGGCAGCCGATCGTGCCGAAGGAGATTGCCAGGGGCAACCGACTCCTGCACGACCGGGCCGGCCATCTGTGGGTAGGCACGGGCGGCCAGGGACTGTGGCGTGTTTCTACCCGGCCAGGCGGACGCGTCATCGTCGAGCAGACGACCGTCATCACGGGCCTGCTGGGAAACGGCGTCGTCTCGGTGTTCGAGGATCGCGACGGCAACATCTGGGCGGGTACGCTCGACGGGCTCAATCGCCTGACGCGATACGTGGCCACGCCAATCCAGAGCCTGGGCCTGGTCTCGGGCATCGAGGTCACTCCACAGGGCATCTGGGTGATGACGTCGAGTTCGCTGCTGCTGTTTCCACCGGACGGGTCGCTGGACGAGCCGGTCGTGCAGCACGACACCGCGGTGAACACGATCCACGGCGACGAAGCCGGCCGTCTGTGGATGTCCACGGGTGACCGGCTGTGGTGGTTCGATGGCTCCGGGCGGCACGAGGCGGCCCTCGGAGGCACGGGTTTGCACGACATCAGGTTGCTGGCCTCGAATCGGCGAGGCGGACTCTGGATCTACGACGCGCAGCGGGGTCTCTATCTCCGGACCCACGACGGCCTCGCGCCCGCCGCCGTCCCGGGCGACGTGCAGCGGGCGCCGATGGTGTGGATGGACACGACAGAGAGCGGCACGCTGTGGCTCGCCACGACCGACGGGCGTCTCATTCGGGTCGAGCCCGGCGGCGAGACCAGCGAATTCGGCCCCTCGTCTGGTCTCGACGTCGGAGTGTTGCGCGCCTGGCACATCGATGCCGCCGGCACGCTGTGGCTCGGCGGCACCGACGGCCTGGCCCGCTTCAGGGACGGCCGCTTTTCGGTCGTGAAAGAGACGCACGGGCATCGGTTCGAAGGGCTGACGGCCATCATCGAGGACGGCGACGGCCACCTGTGGACGGCGATGCGATCCGGTCTGCTGCGCGTGGCCGCTGAGGACCTGCAGCGGCATCTGGAAGCGCCGGCCGATCCGGTACCGCTGGCGTATCTGAACAAGCGCGACGGGCTGGCCGGCAATCCCCGGTGGTACGGCCAGCGCGGCGCGATTCGTGACTGGCAAAATCGTCTATGGTTCGTCACGAGCCGCGGTCTCTCGGTCGTGGCGCCGGGCCGCATCGCGCCGGCCCGAGCGGTGGAGGCCAGCGTGGACACCGTCGTCGTGGATGGCCGCTCGGTGACCGATTTGGCGGGCGCCACGCTGGCAGCCGGTACCCGCCGGCTGGACATCCAGTTCGCGGCGCTCTCCCTAGGCTCGCCGGCCACGATCCGGTTCCGCTACCGCCTCGACGGCTTCGACGCCGGCTGGGTCGATGCCGGGACGCGCCGGTATGCGTCGTACACGAACCTGCCGCCCGGTGCGTACACCTTCCACGTCATGGCGACCAACACCGACGGCACGTGGCCGGCGCGGGCTGCGGCTTGGTCGTTCGGCGTCGAGCCGATGCTCTACCAGACGCACTGGTTCCTGGTGGCCTGCACTCTGCTCGTGCTCGGCTCGGTGACGATGGGCTGGCGACTGCACCTGCGGCGCCTCAGGGCCGAGATGGCGATTCTGTTCGCCGAGCGTGCCCGCCTCGCGCGCGAGATCCACGACACGCTTCTGCAGGGGCTCTTCGGCGTCGCCCTGCGCTGCGATGCGATCGCGGCCGACGTCGAGCACGACGCTCCGCGCGTGAGTACCCAGTTCATGGAAATCCGGAGAAGCGTAGAGGATTACGTCATGGAGGCCCGGCAGTCGATACTCGGGCTCCGATCGCCGGCACTTCAGCGGCTCGGCCTGGCCGCCGCCCTGCGTGCGACCGGAGAGCACTTGACGTCCGGCACCCCGGTTAGCTTCAGCTTCGAGTCGAAAGGCCAGCGGCAGCGCTGCCATTCCGACGCCGAGGAGCACCTCCTCCGTATCGGGCGGGAGGCCATCACCAACGCCGTCCGCCATGCGCACGCGACGTCGGTGCAGGCCGAGTTGCACTACGGAGGCGACGGCATCCTGCTGCAGATCTCCGATGATGGTCGCGGCGTGGACGAGGCTGCGGCCGAGCACACGAACGGTCTGGGTCTGGCCAGCATGCGCGAGCGGGCTCGGGCCGCGGGCGGCGCCGTGGCCGTTTACAGCCGCGCGGGACTTGGCACGCGAGTCGAAGTCAGAGTGCCCTATGGATCTACAGACGCCGCCGCTTGAGGCACCGCGCCCGATCCGTGTGCTGTGCGTCGACGATCACCAGATCGTCCGCGAGGGGCTCTCGATGCTGATCGGCCGTCAGGCTGACATGGAAGTGGCCGGTCTGGCCGGCTCGGGCGAAGAGGCCGTCTCGCTCTTCGAGCAGCTCCGCCCCGACGTCACGTTGATGGATCTGCAACTGGGCCGCATGACCGGCGTCGACGCGATCGGTGCTATCCGCCGCATCGACCAGCGCGCCCGCATCGTGGTCCTGACGATGTTCCATGGAGAAGAGGACATCTTCCGCGCTCTCGAGGCTGGCGCTGCCACCTACGTGCTGAAGGATGCGGCGTTCGCCGAACTCGTACAGGCCGTGCGCCAGGTCCACGAAGGGCGCCACCCGCCCATGAGCGCCGCGGTCAAGGCGCAGCTCGCCAGCCGCGCCGCGCGCCCCGTGCTGACGCGCCGCGAGGTCGAAGTGGCGGATCTGATCCGGCGCGGCCTGCGCAACCGCGAGATCGCGGCCGCCTGCGGCATCAGCGAGGAAACCGTGCAAACGCACGTGAAGAATATCCTGCTGAAGCTGGACGCCCAAGATCGGACCGCGGCGGTGAACGTCGCCTTGAGCCGCGGGATCCTGCACATCTGAAGGCAAGTGCACAGGGACAGTTGCACCCTTAACTTAACCCGGCCGGCGCCTGTCCAGTGCGTCCTTCAGGCCGTCCCCCACCAGCGAGAAACTGAGGACGACCAGTGTGATGGCCACACCCGGCGCGACGGCGCCGATGGGACTGCTCCTGAGCAGCTCGCGCCCGCGCGCGAGCATGGCGCCCCACTCGGGATCGGGCGGCTGCACGCCCAGCCCGAGGAACGAAAGCCCCGACGCGAACAGGATGGCCGAACCGAGCGTAATGGTGCCTTGCGCCACGATGGGCGCGTAGCACTGCGGCAGCACGTGGCGAACCAGGACCCGCGCCGACGAGGCCCCCGCGGCCCGCGACGCGAGGACGAAGTCGGCGCCCACCACCGCCTGCGCCGAGGCGCGAACGAGCCGCGCGAAGATCGGAATACTGAACACCGCCACCGCGACAATCGTGGCGAGAGACCCGCGACCCAGGATGGTGGCGACCGCGATGGCCAGCAGCATGTCGGGGAACGACAGCAATACGTCCACGACCTGCATGATGGCGCCTTCGGTCCGCCCGCGCGCCCAGGCCGCCACCAGGCCCAGCACCGCGCCGAACAACAGGCCCGCCAGCGTGGAGACCAGCGCGATTGTGAGCGACACTCGGGCGCCGGCCAGGAGCCGGCTGAAGGTGTCGCGGCCCAGGTGGTCGGTGCCGAGCCAGTGCACGCGCGACGCCGGCAGATAGTTCGAGGGGAGATCGATGGCCAACGGGTCGTAGGGCACGGCGATACCGGCGAAGACGGCCGCCCCGACGAACAGTCCCACGATCGCCAGGGCCGCCATCGCCGGCCCGTCGGCCGCGAACCGGCGCCAGGCGGGGGTCATGCGCGGACCCTCGGGTCGAGCACGGCCACCGTGACGTCGGTCAACACGTTGACCACCACGATCAGCGCGGCAACCACGAGCACGCCGCCCTGCACCATGGGGAAGTCGCGCGCCACCACGGCGTCCACCATCATCCGGCCCACGCCCGGGATGGCGAAGACGCTTTCGACCAGCACGGTACCTGCGAGCAGGCCGCCGATGCGCAACCCGATGAGCGTCGTCACCGGCAGCATGGCGTTGGCGAGCGCATGGCGGACGATCACGCGTCGCCGGGGGGCGCCGCGTGCCTCGGCCGCACGGACGTAAAGCTGGTGCAGCGTGTCTCGGGTAGCGGCGCGCGTGATGCGCGCCACCTGCCCGCCACTCTGCAGGCCGAGCACCACGACCGGCAGCACGTAGTGGAGCGGTGTGCCCACACCAATCGACGGCAGCCACGCCAGGCGCAGCGCGAAGACGAGCATGCCCATCAGCGCGAGCCAGTAGGAGGGTGTCGAGACGGCGAGGAGAGTCACGGCCATCACCGCGCGATCCAGCGTCCGGCGCCGGGCCACCGCGGCCGCAATGCCGGCCACCAGGCCGACGAGGGTGGCCAGGATAATGCCGCCGGCGGTGAGGATGAGGGTGTGAGGCAGGCGGTCTCGAATCTCGCGCAGCACGGGTGCGCCTGTGCGAATCGACGTGCCGAGATCGCCGGTGGCCGTACGCGCGAGGAACCGGATGAACTGCGTGGGCAACGGCTGGTCGAGGCCGAGGTCGCGGCGAATGCGCTCCACGGTTTCGGGACTCGACTCGAGACCCGCCGCAATGACCGCCGGGTCTCCCGGAATCGCGTGGACGATGAGGAACACCAGGACGGAGATGCCGAACAGGACCGACGTCAGGCGGAGCGCGGAACGGAACAGCAGGTGCATCGGGTCCAGTGCCGGGAGACGCAGTGCCGAGTGGCGTACCTCGTGTCGGTGCTCAGCAGGTCAGGGATTGACGACGGCGCCGGCAAAGGTCACGGCCCCGAGCGGCGAGGGCGTGATGCCGTCGACACTGGCCCGGCTGGCCACCACGTAGAGCGTATCGAACAGCCACACGGCACCGGGGTCCTCGAGGTAGACGATTTCCTGGGCGCGTCGGTAGAACTGCTGCCGCTTCGCCGCATCGGTCTCCCGCATGGCCGCTTCGATGACGCGGTCGAACTCGGCGTTCGAATAGTAGCCGTAGTTGTTCTCGTTGGTCGGCGCAGTCTGGAAGATGGGCCTGAGGCCCCAGTCGGCATCGGCCGTGGAGGCGCCGGCGCCCATGATGAAGATCTCCTGCGGATTCTTCTCGGGCGGCAGCCCCGCCCAGAACTGCACCATCGTTCCCCATTCGAGAACGTCGATGGCCGCGTCGATGCCCACCTTCTTCAGATCCGCCGCCACCGCCTCGGCCAGCTCGACTCCCATGGGATAGCGCGGCGTGGTGGCGATGCGAGTCTTGAAGCCGCGGGGATAGCCCGCCGCCTCCAGCAGGGCGCGGGCCTTGTCGGGGTCGTACGGAATCTCGCCGAGATTGACGTAGCCGCGCATGATCGGCGTGAGTGCGCTGGTCGAGGGGCGGGCAAAGGACGACACCAGGTTGTCCACGATGGCCCGCCGGTCGATCGCGTACGAGATGGCCTGACGCACGCGCCGATCGCCGAAGGGCTTCCTGGCCAGGTTGAAGCGGAACTGCTGCATGCCGACGCTGGGCGTCTTCGTCACGCGGATGCCGTCCTCGGTTTCCAGCCGGGCGATATCGGCCGCTGGGACCCGGGTGACCACGTCCACGTCGCCCGCCTCGAGCGCCAGCACTCGCGCGGCCGCCTCCGGAATCGGCCGGTAGACGATCCGCCTCGTCCGGCCCTGCTCGCCCCAGTAGCCGTCGAACCGCTCGAGCACGATCTCCTGGTCCTTCTTCCAGGAGGTGATCTTGTAGGGCCCGGTGCCCGACGCCCGATCCGCTCCCAGGCCGAAGTCCTTGCCGAACCGCTCGGCGACGGTCGGGTTCACGATGGCGGCCGACACATGGGCCATCGTCGGCTCGAAGGCGCCAAAGGGATACCTGGTGATGATGCGGACCGTCGTGTCGTCCACGGCCTCGACCCGGTCCACCATCGTGAAGAGCACGAGGCGCTTGTGGTTGGCCACCGGGTCCATCACGCGCGCGAAACTGCGGCGCACGGCCTCGGCGTTGAACGGCGACCCGTCGTGGAAGCGAACACCCCGGCGCAGGTGAAAAGTCCAGGTGACGCCGTCGGGCGCCACCTCCCAGCGCTCGGCCAGGCGCGGGACGATGCGCATGTCCCGGTCGAAGCCAATCAGGGTTTCGTACATCATCATGATGACCTGATCGGACTCGGTGTCGGTGGTGTTGTGCGGATCGAGCGTGGTGGCGTCGGCGGAGGCCGCGAAGACGAGCGTGTCGCGTGG
>JADZBZ010000511.1 GCA_020851835.1 Acidobacteriota bacterium | reverse complement strand
TCGTCAGGCGGGCGTGACCGGTGACGAGGCCGCCGGGAGCCGGGCCTTGAGCCAGGCGAAGCCTCGCGCCACGGTGTGCTTCTGCTGCAGTTCGTCGAAGAGCGAGTACGCCACCGGCGTCACCACGAGCGTCACGATGAGCACCATCGTCTGCCCACCGATGACCACCCATCCGATGGCATGGTTGGTGGCGGCGCCCACGCCTTGCGTGATGACGAGCGGCACCATGCCGGCGACGAAGGCGAGGGTCGTCATCAGGATGGGCCGCAACCGATCGCGGCTGGCCTGCACGACGGCCTCGCGCACGGGCAGACCGGCGTCGCGCAGTTGGTTGGCGTGGTCGATCTGGAGAATCGAGTTCTTCTTGACCACCCCGAACAGTACGAGCAGGCCCAAACCCGAGAAAATGTTGAGCGACTGCTGGAAGACGATGATCGAGATGAGCGCAAAGGGGAGCGTCAGCGGGAGCGATAACAGGATCGTCACCGGGTGCAGCCACGATTCGAACTGCGCCGCCAGAATCAGGTACATGAAGATGAGCGAGAGGGCAATGGCCGAGAGAAAGGCAGTGGCCGCGCGGTTCAGCTCGCGCGAGCGGCCGGCGAAGCCGGCACGATACTCCGGGGGCATGCCCAGCGACTCGGACAGGAGGAGGATCTCCTCCTGCACGGCGGCCTGCGACGTGCCCGGCAGCATGTTGGCGGTCAGCGTCACCTGGCGCTGGCGCGACGTACGGCTGATGGTGGCCGGCGCATCGGAGCCGGCGAAGCGCGCGATGTTGTCCAGCGTGACGATGCCCAGGCGCGTGGAGGGGATGGGCAGGGCCGCGATGGCGGCCTCGGTGCCCCGGTTCGGCGCTTCGGCACGCAGGTACACGTCGTACTGCTCACCGCCTTCGTTGTAGGTCGTCACCTGGTCGCCGCCCACGAGCAGGCGCAAGGCTTCGGCCGCGTCGGTCATCTGGACGCCCAGGTCGGCGGCCTTGGCGCGATCCAAATACACGGACAGCTCGGGCTTGCCGGCGTTGAGTGTCGTGTCCACATCGACCAGGCCCGGGATGGCGACCACCTTCTCGCGCAGAGCCTCGCTGTAGCGCTCCAGGGCACCGAGGTCCGGTCCCTGCAGCATGAACTGGATGTCGCCGCCGCCTCCGGGGCCTCCGGAAAACTGCACGGCGGCCCGTACGTTGTCGGGAAGGCTGGCCGGCAGGATGCGGTCGCGCACCTCGCCCATGACGGCGAACTGGTCGCGGCTGCGCTCGTGGATCTCGTGAAGCCGCACGAACACGCTCGCCGTGTTCAGCGTGCCCGCGTTGTCGCCCGCCACGGTGACCAGCGTGAAGTCCACCTCGGGCAGGCGGCGGATGGCTGCGGCCAACCGGTTGGCCAGGACGTCCGTGGCGGCAAGGCTCGTGCCCTCGGGCGCGCGCAGCGAGATGTCGAATTGCGAGTTGTCGTCCTGCGGCGTGAAGGTAACCGGCGTCAGGCGGAACAACGGCACGCTGGATAGGAGCAGCAGCCCCGCCGCCACCGCCACCAGGCCGCGGTGCGCCATCGCCCACTCGAGCAGTCGCGTGTAGGCGCGGTCCATCGGCGCGAAGAGGCGGCTGTGCCGTGAGTCGTGCGGCTTCCCGTCGTCCTCGCGCCGCGCGGGCGGCTTCAGCCAGTAGGCCGACATCATCGGCGTGAGCGTGAAGCTGACGAACAGCGACACGAGCACGGCGAAGGCCATGGTAAGTCCGAAGCTCTGCATGAAGCGGCCGACAATGCCGCCCATGAAGCCGACGGGCGCGAAAATCGCGACGAGCGAGAAGGTGGTGGCCATTACCGCCAGGCCAATCTCCTTGGTGGCATCGATGGCGGCCTGCATCGGCGGCACGCCCTTCTCCTCGATGTACCGGTAGATGTTCTCCAGCACCACGATCGCATCGTCGATGACGATGCCGACCGAGAGCGTCAGCGCCAGCATGGTCAGCATGTTGAGCGTGAAGCCCATGTACCAGATGAGTGCGAACGTGGCGATGATCGAAGTTGGGATGGCGATGGCGGCGATGACGGTGGAGCGGAGGTTGCCCAGGAAGAGCAGCACGACCACGGCAGCCAGCAGCGAGCCGACGATCAGGTGCTCCTCGACGGCGGAAATAGACGCCTCGATGAACTGCGCCTCGTCGCGGACGATGCGGAAGCTGTAGCCCTTCGGCAGGAGGGCTTCGACCTCGGTTAGCCGGGTCTTGACATGGTTGGCCACCTCGACGGTGTTCGTGCCCGACTGCTTGCGCATCTGCAATAGCACCGTCGGGTTGCCGTTGACGCTGGCGAGCGTCGTCGGCTCGGCCATGCCGTCCTCGATTCTGGCGATGTCGCCCAGGCGCACCGGGTGCCCCTGCACCTCGCGGATGACGGTGTCGCCGAAGGCCGGCACCGAGTCGAATCGGCCCCGCGTCCGGAGCGTGACGGCGCGCGCCCCCTGGTCGATGCGGCCGCCGGGAATGTCGGCGTTCTGGGTTTGCAGCGCGCGCGAGACCTCGTTGACCGAGATCCGCTGAGCGCTCAGCAGGTCGGCGTCGAGCCAGACGTTGACCTGCCGGCGGCGCCCGCCCAGCACGAGCACCTGGCCCACGCCGTCCACGCTTTCGAGGCTGCGGCGGAGCACCTTGTCGGCGAACTCGGTGATCTCACGGATGGGCCGGTCGGCGGTAACCGCGACCGTAACGACGGGGAAGGCAGTCGGATCCAGTTTTTCGATCGTCGGCTGCAGCGCCGTGCGTGGCAGCAGCGGCAGGACGCGGTTGACGCGGTCGCGTACCTCCTGGGCCGCGACATCGGTGTTCTTGTCCAGCAGGAACGACACCACCACCTGCGAGACGCCCTCGGAGGAGGTGGAGTTGAGCTGATCGATACCCGAGATGGTATTGACGGTTTCTTCGATGGTGTCTGTGATCTCGGTCTCGACCTGCTCGGGCGCGGCGCCGGGCAGCCGCGTGGTGATGACCACGGACGGGAAGTCCACGTTGGGGAAGCGGTCGACGCCGAGCTGGCCGAAGGCGTAGAGGCCGACGACCGTCAACGAAAGGATGAGCACCCAGGCGAAGACCGGGCGGCGAACGCAGATTTCGGCAAGCCACTGCATGACGGGTTACCTGGCCGCGATCCGGATGCCGTCCACGACGCGCTCCAGGCCGTCCACGACCACCTGGTCGCCGGGGGAGAGGCCGGTCGCGATCTCAACCCGGTCTCCCACGACCTGGCCGACGGCCACCACGCGTTCCTCGACGCGGCGGCCGGCCCCCTCGCCGGTGGCGACGAAGACGCGGGCGGCGCCCGCGACCGTGCGCACCGCAGCGGCGGGCACGAGCACGGTGTTCTGCTTGGTGGCCTGCTCGATGTGCGACGTGGCGAACAGGCCAGGCTTGAGGCGGCCGTCCGCGTTGGCGAGCTCCGCCTCGACAACGAGGGCGCGCGAGTCGGCATTGAGCGCCGGCGATACGTAACGCACGGCGCCCGTGAATATCTC
>JADZBZ010000510.1 GCA_020851835.1 Acidobacteriota bacterium | reverse complement strand
CGGGGCTGCAAGCACCGGTGCCGTCACTGTCCCATCGTCCCCGTCTACGACGGCCAGTTCCGTGTCGTCCCGGTCGAGGTGGTGATGGCCGACATCCGCAGCCAGGTGGCCCGCGGCGTGCAGCACGTCACCTTCGCCGACCCCGACTTCCTGAACGGCCCCGCCCACGCCCGGCGCATCGTGGAGGCACTGCACGACGAGTGGCCCACGCTCACCTACGACGTCACCATCAAGGTAGAACACCTGCTCCGGCACCGGGACCTGCTGCCCCGGCTGGCCCGCACGGGCTGCCTGTTCGTCACCAGCGCCGTCGAGTCGGTGGATGACGGCGTACTGGAGCGGCTGGAGAAGGGGCACACGCGTGCCGACTTCATCGAGGTGGTCCACACCTGCCGGGATGTGGGGCTCACGCTGGCGCCGACGTTCGTGGCCTTCACGCCCTGGACCACGCTCGAGGGATATCGAGACCTGCTCGATGTGGTTGAGGCGCTCGACCTCGTCGGGCATGTTGCCCCGGTGCAGTGGGGCATTCGGCTGCTCGTAACCTGGCGGTCCCGGCTGCTCGAGCTGCCCGACGTCGCCACCCTGGTCAGCGCTTTCGACCCGCGAACGCTGACCTATCCGTGGCGCCACCCCGACCCGCGCGTGGACGACCTGCAGACCGCGATCATGGCCGAGGTCGGTGTCGGTCCGTCACGCTCCAGGCGCGAGGTCTTCGACGCGGTACGCGACCACGTCCGCGGCGCCGGCGCTCACGACGTGGCGCCCGCTCGCTTCGATCACCCGCCGCTGGCCTCACGCGCCACGATCCCTTACCTGAACGAGCCCTGGTATTGTTGAGCGGAACCCACCGCAGAGCAGGTGGCTCTGCTATGACGATGCCGAACATCACGGCGGCCGGGCGTATGGCGCCGGCGCGTGCGGGGCTGCTGCTGGCTTGCGCCGCCGACGCCGCGGCGGCGGGCGTCTGGCTGAACGGCCAGGCGCGCTGAATATGCCGCGCGTCCTGTTACTCGCCACCACCACCGGCTACCAGACTCGCATGTTCGAAGAGGCCGCGCGCCGGATGGGCGTCGAGCTCGTCTACGGCACCGATCGCTGCAAGCGCCTCGACGATCCGTGGCAGGACGGCGCCGTTCCCGTGCGCTTCCACGATTGCGACGCGTCGGTGGCCGCCATCGAGCGCGCGACGGCAGGCCGGCCGCTCGACGGTGTCATCGCGGTGGGCGATCGTCCCGCGGTGCTCGCCGCGCACGTCAACCGGCACCTGGGGCTGCCGGGCCATCCGCCCGACGCTGCCGTCATCGCTCGCAACAAGCGGCGTATGCGCGCGTGCCTGCACGTCGCCGGTCTGCCGGCTCCGGACGCCTGGCCGCTGGCCCTCACCGACGATGCGGCGTCGCTGGCCGCAGACCTGCCGTATCCCGTCGTCGTCAAGCCCACGACGCTGTCGGCGTCGCGTGGGGTGATCCGCGCCGATGACGAGGCATCGTGCGTGGCCGCGGTGGCGCGCGTGCGGCGGCTGCTGGCCTCGCCCGACGTGCGAGCCGCCCGTGAAGACGAAGCGGGCGTCCTGCAGGTGGAGCGGTACATCGAGGGGGCCGAGTACGCGGTGGAGGGCGTGATGGAGCAGGGGCGGCTTCGCGTGCTGGCCCTTTTCGACAAGCCCGACCCGCTGGTGGGCCCGTTCTTCGAGGAGACGATCTACGTGACGCCCTCGCGCGTGGAGGCATCCACCCGGTTGGCCATCGTCGAGGCCGTCGACGCGGCGATTCGGGCCATCGGGTTGCATCATGGCCCCGTTCACGCCGAGTGCCGCGTGGCGGCCGATGGCGTGTACGTGCTCGAAGTGGCGGCGCGGCCGATCGGCGGACTGTGTGCGCGTGCGCTGGGCTTCGAGCCGGCCGCCGCTGCGGCTGGCGCGCCGGGGAACCGGCAGGGCCTCGAGGACCTGCTGCTCCGTCACGCGCTCGGAGAGCCGATGGCCGGCTGGACCCGGGAGGCCGCGGCGTCGGGTGTCATGATGATCCCGATCCCGCGCGCCGGGGTCTTCACCCGGATTCGGGGTGTCGACGCGGCCCGTGCCGTGGGGGGCGTGGAAGACGTGGTCGTGACGGCGAAGCCCGGACAGACCCTCGTGCCCCTGCCGGAGGGCGCAAGCTACCTGGGATTCATCTTCGCCCGTGATGCCTGCCCCGCGACGGTCGAGGACGCCCTGCGGGAGGCTCACGGGCGCCTGCAGGTCGGCATGGCGCCGTCGTTACGGGTGGTTGGCTGATCCGCCCCTGGGCGCCACCGACGCGCGGCGCCGGTTCGTGACCCCTACTTGCTCTGCTGCGGTACGTAGCCCGGCGGCAGCGCCGCGCCCTCGCCGAAGAAGAACTGCTCGAGGTGGGTGCGAATCAGTTCCTGGCCTTCCTTCTGCCAGGGCATGACGCGGTATTCGTTCAGGATCATTTTCTGGCGATCTTCCCAGAGCTTCCAGGCCTGCGCCGACACCTGCTCGAAGATGCGCTGGCCGAGCTCGCCAGGCCACGGCGGCGCGTCCAGGCCGGGCAGCTCTTTCTGGAACTTCACGCAAGAAACCGTGCGACCGCTCGCGTTTCCTCCGACTTCGTCAGGTGACCCTGTGGGTCCTCCGCAGACACTCATGTGGACCTGCCTCCTTCCCCATTATGATCGGGCGGGGACCCAAGTGGAACCGGAAGACCGTCATCGCCTCTGCTGGTACGGCCGGAGAACCCCCGACCTGCCCAGGCACCTCGGCATCCAGACCATTGTCGACGGCCACCTACTGTACTGCGCGCACCCGATGTTCTTCCCGATTCTTGGGTACGAATTCGATATTCGCAACTGCGAAGACTGCGATGTTTTTCGTCCGCGCCGTCGGCCGGGCACCTAAGGTGTATTGATTCGCGCCGCCTCATCAGCAATAGTGCATGGTTTCGATGCGGCCGGCTCTTGGGTGCGTATAGATCTGAAAATCTCTAAGTGACTGATCGAACGGCACTTACCGATATGGCGCCAACTCGGCAGCACTGGCAAGCATCTCGCTATAGATGGCCGGCGAAGGAGGTGCTCACCGTGCTTGAAGTTATACGAAAAGCTCGCCGAGGCTTTGCCTCGATGTCCCCGGAGAAGCAGCGTGAAATCGCCAGCAAGGG
>JADZBZ010000509.1 GCA_020851835.1 Acidobacteriota bacterium | reverse complement strand
GGTCGTGGGAGGCGCGCATGCCAACCTGGCAGTAGGCGATGACCTCGTCGGCGGGCCCGATGCCGCGCTCCCGGTAGAGCCTGGCGATGTCGGCCGCCGGTTTGAACGCGCGGGTCGTCGGGTCGAGGGTGTCCTCCCAGTAGACGGGAACCGACGACTCGATGAACCCGCCGCGCTTGATGCCCCGCAGGTCCTTTCCGTCGATCTCGGCCTGCGTCCGGGCGTCGACGAGCTTCACGCCCGTCTGGTTGATGGCCGCCCGCACCTCGGCGGCCGTAGCATGGCCGATGAGGCCCGGCTTCACCCTGAACGGCGCGGTGTCCACCGGCGACGGCACTTCGCTCGAAGCAGGGCGGTGCTCGAGCGTCCAGGCGGTCCAGCCGCCGTTGAGGAGCGCCACCTTGGCGTGCCCATAGTAGGTGAGGACCCACCATAGACGCGCCGCGTAGATGCCGCCGCGGTCGTCGTACGCCACGACGCGCGTGTCGGGACCGATGCCCAGCCGGGCCATGAGTGCCTCGAACTCGGCCGGCGTGGGCAGGAAGTCGGGCGGAGTTCTGGGGTTCCGAATCCAGTTATTGTCGAGCCAGACCGCATTGGGCACGTGGCCGTTCTCGTACCCGCGTGGACGCAGATCGACAATGCGGATGTCGCGATCGGTCGCGTGGCTCGCGAGCCAGCCAGGCTCGACCAGCAGATCCGGGCGGGCGTAACCGCCGCCGGCCGTCTGGGCGGTGAGCAGCAGCGCCATCATGAGCAACATGCGCTGATTGTACGACGAGGCCTTCCTGGAGCGCCGGGACTTCCTGGAGCGCCGGGACTTCCTGGAGCGCCGGGACTTCCAGGAGCGCCGGGACTTCCAGGAGCGCCGGGACTTCAGTCCCGGCGACCCGGCCCGGATCCAGGAGCCCCGGGACTTCAGTCCCGGCGACCCGGCCCGGATCCAGGAGCCCCGGGACTTCAGTCCCGGCGACCCGACGGTGTCACAATGCCGGGATGCTTCAGGTCACTTCCAAGCTTCCGGACATCGGCACCAGCATCTTTGCGGTGATGACGCGGTTGGCCAACGAGCACGGCGCCATCAACCTGTCGCAGGGGTTTCCCGACTTCGACTGCGACCCTGCGCTGGTGGAAGCCGTGGCCCGGGCCATGCGCGACGGGCACAACCAGTACGCGCCGATGCCTGGAGTCCTCGCCCTGCGCGAGGCGATTGCCGCCAAGGTCACGCGCTGCTACGGGGCGCCGTGCGATGCGGACGGTGAGGTCGTTGTCACCTCTGGCGCCACCGCGGGGCTCTACGCCACCCTGACGGCGCTGGTGCAGCCGGGTGACGAGGTCCTCCTCTTCGAGCCGTGCTACGACTCGTACGTACCCGTGGTGCGGCTGAGCGGAGGCACGCCGGTGTTCGTCAGCCTGCGCTACCCCGACTACGCGGTGGACTGGGATGCCGTGCGGGCCGCGATCACGCCGCGGACCCGCCTCATCCTGGTCAACACTCCGCACAACCCGACGGGGACCGTGTGGTCGGCCGACGACATGCGGCAACTGGCGGCAATCGTGGACGGCACTGACATCGTCATCGTTTCGGACGAGGTGTACGAGCACATCCTCTTCGACCTCCGCCGCCACGAGAGCGTGCTGCGGTATCCGGAACTCCGGCGCCGCGCCGTCGTCGTGAGCTCGTTCGGCAAGACGTTCCACACGACCGGCTGGAAGGTGGGGTACTGCGTGGCTCCGCCGCCACTCATGGCCGAGGTGACGCGCGTTCACCAGTTCGTGACGTTCACCGTGCACACGCCCACGCAAGTCGCCTTCGCGGAATTCCTGACGCGCGATCCGGAGGCGACTGCCCTCGCCGGCTTCTACCAGGCCAGGCGCGACCGGTTCCTGTCGCTCACTTCCGGCTCGCGTTTCGTGCCGCTCGCCTGCGCGGGCACGTACTTCCAGTTACTCGACTATTCGGCCATCAGCCAGGACGCGGATCGCTCGGTTGCCGAGTGGCTGCTCACGACGCACGGCGTGGCCGCCATCCCGGTATCGGCGTTTCTCTACCGGGACACGGGCGGACCCGTGCTGCGTTTCTGTTTCGCGAAGAAGGACGAGACGCTGGAGGCGGCGGCCGGCCGCCTGTCGCGCGTGTAACGAGGCCCCGGGCGCGGGGCCGGCCTGGCCCGGGCGCTAGAGAATGCGCCGGAGGTAGCCGTCGACGCCCCGCCGGTAATCCCACTGGCGCGGGTAGCCGAGCGACACTTCCTCGAAACGCACGCCATCGATGGCTCGAGACGCGCGGAGGTGCAGGTGGCCGTAAACCACGGCCTCCACATTGAAGCGGCGATGCCACTCTTCCGTCCGCTGCGTGCCGCACCAGATCGAGAACCGCGGGATGCGCGGCAGGACGGCCAGCTCACGCTTGAAGGGAAAGTGATTGACGAGCACCAGCCGCACGTCGGTTGGCAGCGCCGACAAGCGCGCCTCGGCATCGGCGATTCGAGCATGACACCACG
>JADZBZ010000508.1 GCA_020851835.1 Acidobacteriota bacterium | reverse complement strand
GAACGCGTGATCGGCCAGATGGCAGCCGAGTCGTATGGCTACTTCGATCGGCTGGCCAGTGGCGGCGCCTACGGCCGCAAGTGACATTACGCGGACCGCGGGAATCCCTACGTCCAGAGCGCGTCGAACAGCCTCAAGTAGTTTGCCCCGAGAATCCCGCGCACGTCCTCGTCCACGTAGCCTCGCTGCAGCAGGCGGTTGGCCACGTCCACCACCTGCGGATAGTCGTCGAAGCCTTCCACCATTCGCTTCTCGGATCGGATATCGGAGGTGACCGCGCGCCCGTACTCCGCCGATGGGTTCGGGTACTCGGCATCCCCCCACGGGTCGGTACCGTGCGGCGGGTAGGAACCGAGCGACAGATCGGTACCAATGCCCACGTGGCGGCTGCTGCCGGCCAGTTGCACGACGTGGTCGATCATCCCCAGGAACATGTCGAGCGTCGGTCGCGTGGTGCCGCCCGGCGGCATCACGAGCGGGCCCCACGACACGGCGCCGATGACGCCGCCTCGGGCCACGCAGGCACGAATCTGCTCGTCGTCGATGTTGCGCGGGTTGTCGGCGCGCGCCTTCGGGTTGGAGTGGCTGAAGATCACCGGCCCCGTGCTCGCCTCGATGATGTCGAGCGTGGAGCGCTTGCCGACGTGGGTGCAATCGAGCACGAGACCGAGGCGGTTGGCTTCCTCCACGACGCGGCACCCGAATCGCGAGAGGCCGCCGCTGGTACGGTCGAGGATGCCGTCGCAGATGGCGTTGGTGCGGTTGTAGGCGGGAATCATCACGCGCAACCCGAGGCGGTAGAACGCTTCGATGCGGTGCAGCTTGCGGTCGATGAAGTCGCCGCCCTGCGCGAAGAGCACCAGGGCGGCCCGGCCGTCGCGCCTGGCCGCGCGGATGTCATCGGCGGTATGCGCCACCAGCAGGTTGGGATGCCGTCTGGCCACCAGATGCCAGAACATCAACTGCTCCAGCGCGAGGTCGAACGGGTCGTTGGGCTCGAAAGCCGTGACCCCGTAGGCCGTCACCCCGTGCCGGTGCGCGACGGCGAAGTCGGCGTCGGGCCACATCTGCATGCACGAGTCGATGAAGACGTAGGGATGATCGCGTTCCAGAATCGAATGGAAGCCGCCGTGCGCGCGTGTCATTTCCACCTCATGAGAATTGTCTCGCGTTGAAAGATCCGGATGCCCAGCCCGACGAGCAGGACGTCGGACAGGGCCAGCAGTCCGGCCACGGCCAGCAGCGCGGGCGTGCCCAGCAGGAACTGGCCCAGCAGCTGCGTCACGAACAGGGCCATCAGCGGCAGCACCAGGAAGCCGCCCAGCTGCTGCGCCGTACGGGCATCGTTGACGCGCGAGGAGATGATGGCCGCTATCATCAGGGCCGTCAACGACACGAGCGGCCCCATCACGCCGTACAGCACGAGCGTCCGCGGCCAGAAGAGCGTGCGCCAGACGCCCGGCTCGGCCCAGAGCGCAGTGCCTCCCAGGTAGAGCAGGAACGTGGCGAGCAGCAGACCCATCGATATCAGGAACGGCGTAAGCACCTTGGCCAGCAGCAGCTCGCCTGTCCTGATCGGTGTGGCGAGCAACGGCTCCAGCGCCCGTGACTGTTTCTCGCCGATGATGGCCTGGGCGGCCAGGGACAACGAGCCCAGCACCGGCGCCAGCAGGGCGAACAGGAGGAACTGCTGGAGCACGAAGGCCTGCGCCCGCCCTTCGAGTGAATAGGCGGCCAGGGCCGGCGCCAGTCCAATGGCCGCTTCCGCGGCTTCGGCGAAGTCCGAGTCGGCCAGCGCCTCGCCCGTCAGCCGCGGCGCGATGACCATGACGATGAAGGCTGGCAGCGTGAGGCCGGCGACCATGGCGAGGGCAGGCAGGACGAGGCCGGGCTGGTGGCGTACTTCCTCGGCATCCTTGCGCGCGAGCGCCAGGATGCGGACCCAGGCACGACCGTCAACCATCGGCCCGCACCAGCGCGAGATACGCGTCTTCGAGAGAGGCGTCACGCGGGTCCACCCGCCTCAGCCGCGCGCCTGCCCCGACCAGTGCCGACACGACATCCGGCACGGCTCGCTCGCCTGACAGGCGGAGCAGGAGGGCCGATCCCTCGACCGCATCCACCGATGCGCCCGCGGCACGCGCCACCGAGGCCCATGAGGCAGCCTCCCCCTCCACCTCGATGACGACCGTGCCCGCCTGCCGGCGCTCGCGCAGACGCCTTGGGGTATCGCACGCCAGCAGCCGGGAACTGACTACCGCGATGCGGTCCGAGATCGCCTCGGCTTCGGCCAGATTGTGCGTCGACACCATGACCGCGCGGCCTTCGGCCCGCAGGCGCACGATCAGATCGCGCACCTGCCGTGCGCTGGCCGGATCCAGTCCAGCCGTCGGCTCGTCCAGCAGTACGAGCGGCGGGTCGTGCACGAGCGCCCGCGCCAAAGCGACGCGCTGCTGCCAGCCCTTCGACAGCGCGCCCACACGCTCATCGGCCCGATCGTCGATGCCGACGGCGCTCATCACGGCGTCTACGCGCGCGCCATCGGCGGCGACGCCGTGAAGCCGCGCGTAGGCCCTGAGGTTCCAGCGCACGCTCAGCCGGTCCCAGAGTCCCGGCGCCTCGGTCAGTAAGCCGACGCGCGAACGCACGGCGTCGGCGGTGTCGGGCGTGAGCGCGGTGCCGCCAATCGAGATGCTGCCGGCGCTCGGCGGCAGCAGGCCGGCGAGCATCCGGAAGGTGGTGGTCTTGCCGGCGCCGTTGGGGCCCAGCAGCGACACGATCTCGCCGGCACCCACCTCCAGCGACAGGCCGTCGACGGCGAGGCGGTTACCGAAGCGGCGCGAGAGGCCGTGCATTTCGACCACGGCGCATGCTACCCCGGTTGCGCGCGCGCCCGCGCTCAGGGCACTTCGAGCGTCGCGCGGATTGCTACGAAGAACTCTTCCGCCATGCGGCGGTACCCGACCTCGGTGGGATGCAGGCCGTCGGCGCCGATGTAGTTCGTGAGGCCCGGAAGGAGCGCGTTGTAGAGATCGACGAACACGGAGCCCTCGCCGGAAGCCAGCGTACGCAGACGGCTGTTGAACTCGACCAGCAGCGCCGGGTTGATGCTGTTGCGCCCGCCCGGCCGCGACGGCGTGAGGCTGGCCAGGAAGACCCGGGCGCCCCGGTTGCGCGCCTCGCTGGCCATGGAGTTCAAGGCGGAAATGCCGATCGAGATACCGGACGATCCGTACAGGTTCAGATCGTTGTACCCCTCCAGCAGCAGCACGACCTCTGGTCGCACCGATGCCATGACGGACGGGAAACGCTGGACGCCGACACTGGCCGGCTCGCCGCTCTGGCTCGAGGTCGTCACCTGGATGCTGCCCACCTGCGAGACGTAGCGATTGGTGAGCAGGTCGAGCAGTTGCGTGGGATAGGATGCCGATGGCATCAGCAGCAGACGTCCGGACTGTGCGCTCTCGCCCCACAGGCCGGTGCCCGACGGAAAGGTGACCTCGCCGCCGGTCGTGCTGTCGCCGAAGGCCAGGAACCGCGTGCGGGTCAGGGTGGGGATCTTGCTCACCAGCACGGTAAAGGTGCAGGCCGCCGCCGTGTTCCGGGCATCCACCGCCTGGCAGGCGACGCTCGTTGTGCCGAGCGGAAAGCTGGCGCCCGAAAACGGCGAGCACGTGACGGTGACCGGCGCCAGTCCGCCTACGGTCGTGGGCGTGGGATAGGTGACGGCCGTGGCGGTCCCGGTCGTACCGGCGACCGCGACCTGGGGACACGTGATCGACAGCACCCTGGGATCGGGGACAGGCGGCGTTGGAGCCGTCGGCGTCCGAGGGGCGTCATCGCCGCAACTGATGGCCACGACCGAGAGCAGGAGAACCACGAGTCGCACCGTCATGTGGCCAGCCCGCTGATTCTACCAATCAGTAGGCGAACTCGTAACAGCCGGGTGTCACCAGTGCCCGGCGTCCGCCGGGGAATGACCGACTCGACGGGGCCACCACCCCGGCTGCGCGAAACTGCACGGTCCGGACCTGTTCCCCGTCACTCGTCGACCGTATGCACCGAGTGGCCGCGCTCGTCGAAGGCGTAATACGGGCCGTCGGGCACGCGCTCGAAGGCCACGCGGCCCGCGTCCTGCCGGCGTCAGTACGCCGCGGTCTCCTGGATCGCCTTCAGCACATCGGATGACTGCGGCAGGATGGCGCGTTCGAGGTCCGGGGCGTAGGCGACCGGACAGTCCATGGCCGCGACGCGCCGCACGGGGGCATCGAGCTCGCCGAAGAGTTCGTCGGCAATGCGCGCCGCGATCTCGGCACCGAAGCCGCATGTCAGCTGGTCTTCGTGGACGACGATGACGCGATTGGTGCGCTTCACCAGGTCGGCGATGCCGGTCCAGTCGTAGGGGATGATGGTGCGCAGGTCGAACACTGCCGCGCTGATCCCGTCCCTCTCAGCCTGTTGCGCGGCCAGCAGCGACCGCTGCACGAGCGCACCCCAGGTGAGTACCACGACGTCGGTGCCGGGCCGCCGCAGCGCGCCCTTGCCGAAGGGGATCATGAACTCGTCGCCCGGATAGGCGCCCTTGTTATAGGCCTGTCGGTAGAGGTGCTTGTGCTCGAGGAACATCACCGGGTCGTCGCAGCGGATGGCCGTGCGGAGCAGTCCCGCGGCGTCGACGGCACTGGAGGGGAAGGCGATGCGAATACCCGGGCAGTGGGCGAAGATGCTGACGCCAGACTGGCTGTGGTACGGCGCGCCGGTGATGTAGCCGCCGATCGGCACGCGCACGACCATGGGGCACGAGAAACTGTTGTTGGAGCGATAGCGCAGCATGGACATCTCGTCCTTGAGCTGCATCATCGCGGGCCAGATGTAGTCGAAGAACTGGATTTCGACCACCGGCTTGAGCCCGCGCGTGGCCATGCCGACGGCGCGGCCGATGATGCCGGCTTCGGCCAGCGGCGAGTTGAACACCCGATCGCTGCCGTAGGCTTTCTGCAGGCCGTGAGTCACCTTGAACACGCCGCCCTTGCCCGGCACCTTGCCGAGCGCCTCCTCGCGGCTCGCGTCGGCGACGTCCTCACCGAACACGACGATGCGGGGGTTGCGGGCCATCTCGGCCTTGAGCGTGCGGTTGATGGCCGAGACCATGGTATCGGGCTTGCCGGCCGGCTGTTCCGCGGTCTCGAACGCCGACGATGTAGGGTCCACGTCCGGCGAGAAGACGTACCAGTCTGCGGTCTCGACGTCCGGCTTGGGCGCGGCCAGCGCGGTGTCGGTGGCCTCCCGCACCTCGCGGTCCACGTCGGCGCCGATGGCGTCGAGGTCGGAGGTCGTGACGAGCTCCTCGGCCAGGAGGAACGCCTTCATGCGGTCAATCGGATCGCGGCGCGCCTCGGCCTCCCGCTCCTCGGCTGGCTTGTAGAGCCGTTCATCGTCCGAGAGGGAGTGCGAGTACGGCCGGATCACCTTCGCGTGCACGAAGGCGGGCTTCCGCTCCCGGCGGATGTGGGACACGGCCCGGCCGACCGCGCGGTAGCTGTCGAGGAAGTCGGTACCGTCGCAGCGGATGACCTCGAGGTTGGGGAACGACTCGACGAGCCTCGAGACGTCGCCGCCCGCCGTCTGCACCTCGACGGGCACGGAGATGGCGTAGCCGTTGTCCTCCACCATGAAGAGCACGGGCGCCACGCGGGTGCAGGCCGTGTTGAGCGCTTCCCAGAACTCGCCCTCGCTGGTGGCGCCCTCGCCCACCGACATGTAGACGACCTCGTCGGCGTGAAAGCGCGACCCGCGATCGGGAATGGCGTCGACGCGCTCGTAGATGAGGCCGGCTTCGGCCGAGCCGATGGCCTGCAGAGCCTGCGTACCGGTGGCGCTGCTCTGGGAGGGGATGTTCAGCGGGAGGTGGCCCCAGTGCGAGGGCATCTGCCGGCCGCCGGAGTTGGGATCGTCCTTGGACCCGACTCCGGCCAGGAGCATCTCGAGCGGCGTCATGCCGAGGCCCAGCACGAGCGCGCGATCCCGATAGTACGGATAGAACCAGTCGTAGCCCGGACGCAGGTGCAGGACCGCCGCGGTGAGCACGGCCTCGTGGCCCGCCCCGCTGATCTGGAAGTAGATGCGGTTCTGGTTCTTGAGCTGAATCTCCTTGTCGTCGAGGCGCCGCGACAAGAGCATGGTGCGGTAGGCTTGCACCAGGTCGTCGCGTGTCAACCCGTCCCAGTCGCGGTCGCGCGCGCGGTCGGCACGCGCCGAGGGGGCCAGCGTGGATGCCTTCATGACGGCGAAATTATACCATCGGCCTCGGTGCTATAATTCGCGCCCACCCACCTGGAAATCGCATGAGTTCACCCTCTGTTCGCCTGTACCGCTGGGATGAGATCGCGCTCGAGAAAGTCACCGAGATGATCTCGCGCAAGCTGATCATCGGCGCGCGCGAGATGATCGCGCACATCCACCTGAAGCGCGGGGCGCTGGTGCCCATGCACTCGCACGAGAGCGAGCAGATGACCTATATCTTCCAGGGCGCGCTGAAATTCCTCATCAACGGAGAGGAAATCACGGTCCGCGAGGGCGAGGTGCTGCACATTCCGTCATGGGTGCCGCATCAAGGCGAAGCGCTCGACGACACCTTTGAAATGGACATCTTCAGCCCGATCAGGCAGGACTGGTTGGATGGGACGGATACGTACTTTCACGAGAAGTGACAAACGGGAACTGCTCCGGTTTCGGGTACCGGGCGCCGGAGGAATCTGCCGATGAGCGTGCTGATCACGATTGCGGTGCTCGCCCTGATCGCTTTCTGGGGGGTGGCCGGCTACAACCGCCTGGTGGGATTGCGTAACCAGGTGACGAACGGGTGGAAGCAGATCGACGTGCAGCTCAAGCGGCGTCACGACCTGATTCCCAACCTCGTCAACACCGTGAAAGGCGCCATGGAATTCGAGCGCGGCACGCTCGAGGCCGTGATCGACGCGCGCAACCGCGCGGTGTCGGCCGCCGGGCCGGCCGACGCGGGCCGCAAGGAAGGCGAGCTCTCCGCCGCACTCAGCCGCTTCTTCGCTCTCGCCGAGAACTACCCCCAGCTCACGGCCAACCAGAACGTCCGCGCGCTGCAGGAAGAGCTGACCGGCACCGAGAACAAAATCGGCTTTGCGCGCCAGTTCTACAACGACATCGCGACGAAGTACAACACCGCCACCGAGGTCGTTCCCACGAACCTCATCGCCGGCGTCGCCGGATTCGCGCGCGCTGAGCTGTTCGAAATCACCAACTCCGCCGAGCGCGACGTGCCGGCGGTGGACCTGTCGATGAAGAAGGGGTAGTGAACCTCTACGAGCAGCAGGCCCGCAACCGGCGGCGCACCTGGCTCGTGATGGCGGTGTTTGTCGGGCTCGTGCTCCTGCTCGGCCTGGGATTCGATGCCGCCCTCACCTCGGCGCAGGGGGCCATCGTCCCCATCGGCACGGTGGCCGCGCTCCTGTACGGCAGCTCGACTGCCGCGTACTCGTACTTCAACGGCGACCGGGCCGTGCTGGCCTCGACGCGGCCCGTGGACCTGGAGTCGGCCATTGCCGCCAACCCCGCGCACCTGCCGTACCGTCAGCTCCAGAACGTCGTCGACGAGATGGCCATCGCCGCGGGCCTGCCGAGGCCCCGCGTCTACGTGATCGCCGACCAGGATCCCAATGCGCTCGCCACCGGGCGCGATCCGGACCGCGCGTCCATTGCTGTCACCGAAGGCCTGCTGGACGTGCTCGATCGGGATCAGCTCCAGGGCGTGATCGCCCACGAGATGTCGCACATTCGCAATTACGACATCCGGCTCATGACCATTGTCGCGGCGCTGGTCGGCGCGGTCGCGCTTCTGGCCGACTGGTCGGCCCGCGGCTGGCGGCTTGGGGCGCTCGGCGGCCGGCGCGGCTCAGGCTCGGGCCGCAGCCGCGAGGGAGGCAGCGCGCTGACGATCCTGATTCTGGTCGTTTGGCTGTTGGCGATGATCGTGGCGCCGCTGGTGGCGCGCCTGCTCGCGATGATGGTGTCGCGCCAGCGCGAGTTCCTGGCCGATGCGTCGGCCGCGGAATTGACGCGCAATCCCGGCGCGCTGGCCGATGCGCTCGAGGCCATCGAGGCTCGAGTCGAGCCGACTCGCGCGATTCATCTCGGGAGTGCCCAGCTCTGCATCGCCGATCCGCTCGGCCGCCCCGTCAACCACCGCGGGGGGCGATGGGCCAACCTGCTCGGCTCGCACCCGCCGATGCCGGATCGGATTGCCGCGCTGCGGCGGATGGCGTTCCAGACCGTCTAGCGCAGGGTCTAGCGGCCGGACGGCGTCGGCAGTCCCGCCCCCCGGCCCGTCAGTGGATGTGCTTCTTCCACTCCCGCTTCCAGTCGTCGTCGTCGGACTTGCCGCCCGAGTAGACGTCGAACCGGTTGCGGGCACGGCCCATCTTCCAGCGGAGCCAGCGGTACTTCAACTCGTCGAGCGGGCGGCCCGTGAGGGACTTGAGATAGAGGTAGCCGACGACCAGTCCGCCGAGGTGCGCGATGTGCGCGATGCCGCTGCCCGGTCCGCCAAACGACGACAGGAACGCGATGGCCCCGATGATCATCACGAACACCCGCGCGGGGATCGGGAACAGGAAATAGAAATAGATGGTGCGGTGCGGGAAGAACATCGCCCAGGCGAGGAGCAGGCCGTAGATCGCCCCCGAAGCCCCGACGGTGAGGGAATAGTAGACCCCGTTGGAGACCAGCGCCAGGAGCAGTGTGGTCACCGCGGCGCCGACGCCCGTCACCATGTAGTACTTGAAGAAGAAGCGCGTTCCCCACAGACGCTCGAGTTCGGTGCCGAACATCCAGAGCGCGAGCATGTTGAAGAGGATGTGGCTGAACCCCCGCGTGTCGTGGAGGAACATGTAGGTAAAGGGTTGCCAGAAGGCAAAGCCCGTGAACACGTCCTGCGGCGACAGCCCGAGCCGCAGCGTCAAGGCCGGCACAATCAGGTTCACGAGCCAGACGCCCACGTTCGCGATCAGCAGGGCCTTGACGGCCGGCGTGATCGCACCGGGGCCGAGCTGGTAGGAGGAGGAAGAGCCGTACCGCGCCACGGACGAATCGTACTACGACCCGGCCGGCGTCTCGGCGTGAATCCTGGAGTCGGGCAGGGCCGCCGCCAGGGCCGCCGCCAGGACGGGTACCGCCGACAGGCCCACCAGCGCCGTGTTGATGCCCCAGCGATCGGCGGCCATGCCGATCAGGGGCACCGCCAGGCTTCCCATGCCCCAGGCAAAGCCCATCATCAGCGACGACACCGTCGCCGCGCCGGCCTTCGTCACCTGCTGCGCGAAGGTGACACTGACCGGCAGCGTCGACTGCAGCAACAGGCCTCCGATGGCCAGCATCGCCGTGAAGCCCCACGGCGACAGCATCGGCGCCAGGGCCAGGAACGGAATCGACGCCAACAGCGTGGCCACCATGACCTGGCGGGCGCCGAAGCGGTCGGCGAGCGGTCCGCCGAAGAAGCCGCCCACGCCGCTGGTCAGCAGGTAGACGAAGACCGCCGCGCTGGCCTGGTCGATGGACAGGCCTCGGCGGGTGAGGAGCGTCGGGGCGAAGGTCATGAAGCCGTAGGATGTGGCCGTCCGCAGCACCACGGTGAAGTAGAGCAGCGCCAGTGGCACCAGCGCCGGGCGCAGCGACCGCAGGCTCGACCGTTCGTGCGCTTCGGGCCGCGACATCGGCGGTACCTGCCGTAGCGTCCACGACAGGGCCGCCAGGCCCGGCAGCATGATCAGCCACGACCACGACAGACCGAGCCGCGCGATGAGGGGCACGAAGATCAGCGGCGAAATCGCGAAGCCCAGCGACCCGCCCGAGATGTGCGCCGACATCGCCAGGCCCTTGCGGTGGTCGGCCATCCGGTAGACCAGCGCGGCCGCCGGCGGGTGAAACGCCGCCCCGCCGAGGCCGCCAACGACGAGGACGGTGCCGAGCATCAGGGCGGAGGTCGACACGCCGATGAAGCTGAGCACTACCACGGCGAGCAGCGGGCCACCGAGGATGAAGGCGCGCGGTCGCCACCGGTCGGCCAGGGTGCCGAACCCGAGCTGCGACACCGAGTTCGACATCTGGAACAGCATCGCCAGCGTGCCCGCCGTGGCGAGCGACAGGTCCAGCCGCGGAATCAGCAGCGGCAGCAGCGGCGCGTACATGTTGGTGTAGGCGTCCACGACCAGGTGCGTGGACGCCACTTTCCAGATCCGGCCGTCGAGACCGAGCCAGCCGCGTTCAGCCACGGGGCCGCCTCGCGAAGCGCCTCAGCACCAGGTTCATGGCTTCATGGAATTCGGGAATGCGGAGCGCGAGGGCCGCGCCGGCCAGGGCCACCAGGGCCAGTCCGATGCTGCCGGCGAGGCGGAGGGCCTGCAGGGGCAGTCCGTCGCCGGGTAGGAGCATCGCCAGCGCGCGGTCGGCGCCCCAGGCCACGCCGGCCATCACCGCCGAGGCCGCGGCCACGCGCACGAAGGTGCGGGCGATGACGTCGGCGTCCACCCCGTCGAGCGGCCGCCGCAGCAACGCCAGCTGGGCCGCGGCATTGATGAGCGCGGCGATGGAGGTGCCGAGCGCCAGCCCGCGATAGCCCATGACGCGCACCAGCGTCAGGTTCAGCACGATGTTCACGACCACCGAGCTCATGCTGATCATCACCGGCGTCCGGCTCTGACCAAGCGCATAGAAGGTAGGCGAGACGATGCGTACGACCGAATAGCCGAGCAGGCCGATGGCGTAGTAGCGCAGCGCCCCGGCGGTGGCGGCCGTGTCTTCGGCGGTGAAGCTGCCGTGCTCGAAAATCACCCGTACGATGGGCCCGGCCAGCACGATGAGCCCGAGCGTGGCCGGCACGTTGAGGAGCATGGTGAGGCCCACGGCGTGCGCGACCGTGGCGCGCACCCGTCCCAGCTCGCGCGCCGCCACGAAGCGTGAGATAGCCGGCGTCGAGGCAGTGGCCACCGAAACCCCGAAGAGGCCAATGGGCAGGTACATCAGGCGGAACGCGTAGTCGAGCCACGACACCGCGCCGGTACCCTGACCGGTGGCCAGCACCGTGTTGACGAACACGTTGATCTGGGTGGCCGCCAGACCGACCGTGCCCGGCCCCATCAGCAGTAGTACACGCCGGAGCCCGGGGTCCTTCACGTCGATAACGGCACGGTATCGAAAACCCTCGCGCGCGAGCGGTGGCCACTGGATGGCCACCTGCAGGATGCCTCCGACCACCGTGGCCACCGCCACGATCATGATCGGGTTGAGGCCGATTCGTGGCGCCAGGGGCACGAGCGCGACCACCAGCACGACGCTCGCCACGTTGAACGTCGCGGGCGAGAGCGCCGGGATGAAGAAGTGGCCGAGCGCGTTGAGCATGCCCATGAAGGCGGCGGCCATCGCCACCAGTGTCAGGAACGGCAGGACGACGCGCGCAAGCGTGATGGTGAGCTCGAGCTTGCCCGGCACGTCGGCGTAGTCGCCGGCGAAGAGCCGCACCAGCGCCGGGGCGAACACCAGACCCGCCACCACCAGCACACCGGTCACCAGGGCCAGCCCGTTCAGCACCGAGTTGCCGAGGGCCCACGCGCGGTCGCGGCCCTCACGTGTCAGGTGGCTGGTGAAGGTCGGGACGAACGCGGCGCTCATGGCGCCCTCGGCGAACAGATCGCGGAGCAGGTTCGGCACCCGGAATGCCACGCGAAACGCATCCATCGCGTCGCCGGCGCCGAAGTAATACGCGAGCACCTGTTCGCGGACCAGCCCGAGGATGCGGCTGGTCATGGTGGCAAGCCCGATCACACCCGCGGAGCGGGCCAGGCGGGGCGCGGACTCGGGCATCAGGGCGTGGAAAGCGTAGCATGCGGACGCGGATGCCCGCTTTCGGGTACCGCGCCGCTGCCGGACAGGCGGGCGCGGGATGAAGGACGACGCACCCCGGGAACTGGTTCGGTGCGGCGCTGGTGATTTCTAGCGGCTCAACCGTTCGCGCACCGCCTCGTTGACTTTCCGTCCGTCCACGGACTGGCCGGCGAGAGCCGCCATCACGGCCTTCATCACCTTGCCGATGTCCTTCGGTCCCGCGGCCCCGGTGTCGGCGACGGCCTGCTCGACCGCCGCCGCCAGCTCCTCGGCCGAGACCGCCGGCGGCAGCAGCGTCTCGAGGACGGCAATTTCGGCCGCTTCTTTCGCGGCCAACTCGGGGCGGTTTCCGGCCGTGAACTGTTCGATGGAGTCGCGCCGCTGCTTGACCGCCGCGGCCACCACCTGCATCTCCTCCGCCGGTTCGAGCGTCCGTCCCTTCTCGATACTCTTGTTGGTGAGCGCCGTCTTCAGCAGGCGATAGGTGGCCAGCTTGGTCGCTTCGCGCGCTTTCATGGCCGCGGCGATGTCGCCGCTCAGCTTCCGTTCGAGAGACATGGGATTTCAACCTCGTTAGTGATCCATCGCTCCATCTCCGAGCGTCAGGTGCCACCCGTCGCCCGATTGATAGAACGTCTTCGGGACGTCGACCGCGTTGACCTTGACGATGACGTCGATGTCCGACTTGAGGACGAAGTAGCCGTTCTTCCGCAGCAGGCGCCGGAACTCGGCGTGCGTGGCGTAGCAGCGGATCTTGTCCGAGTCCTCGAGTCGTGCCTCGCGGTCCACCCACCCGGCCAGCGTCGCCAGCGCATGGCTGTCGGCCGGGTCGGTGAGCAGATCCACGATCACGGTGACGCGACCCTGCGGCTCGCGCACGTGCCGGTACACCACATACCCCGCGACATCATCGTCGCGTCGGAGGACGGCTGCCTGGTAGCGCACGTGCGGCGATTCCATGAACTTCCAGTTCAGGTAACGCGCGTCGCGCCGGATCGCCAGGTCGAACGATCCCTTCACGCCCTCCCAGAGTCGATCGACGCCGGCGTCGAACCGCCGAACGGCCTGCACTTCTTCCTTGAGGGGGCGCAGGCGGGCCACGAAGCGGACGACCGGCAGCGACAGCGCCGACACCAGGCGGTTGACGGGTACCGGCCAGGTGGGCCGGCGCAAGGCCCGCCGGCTGATCGGCTTCACCAGGCACGGCACGGTCACCGCTCTGGGCCACCGCAACTCGGCGAGGCGCTGCCGTGTCGCGTCGGTGAAGCCCGCGCTGAAGGCGACGCCCGCGTCACGATCCCAGGCGCGCAGCAGCGAGCCGCCCAGTCCCTGTCGCTGCCGCTCGCTGACGACGAGCGGGCCGGCGCTCCACGAACCTTCCACTTCCTGGCCCCGCACCGCCACCCGCACCGGCGTGAGCGGGGAGGCGGCAATCAGCGTGGGACCCTCGCGGACGACCAGGTACGGCGGCTGCCCGCCGGCGGCGGGGTTGCGACGGGCCCAGTCCCACAGAAAGCGCAGCCGGTCCACGGCTTCGTGGCCATAGGTGCGCCGATACAGCTGTTCAAGGCCGCGCCGGTCGTCGGGGGAGTAGCGTTCGATGTCCGCCATCGAGACCTGTTGGAGTGTACGACTGAACGTGTGAACCAGCCGGCAGCAGGCCGGCTCGGGACGTCGCGCGCGAACGCGGCGGCGGGTTCGGTGGATTGTCGAGGCGTCCGTCAATAGGCGCCGCGGCGCCCTTAGATCATTGTATGACGGACAAGGCGGGCTAACTGCCGCCGGGCGGGCGCTGCCCCGGCGGCGGGGCTTGCGGCTGCACGATCACGCCCGGCGTGGGCGCGCCCACCACGCCGAACCCCCCGGTGTCGCCCTGAGCGCCCGGGAACTGCAGGACCGGCATGGCCTGCGGCGGCGCAGGATTCACGGAGACGCCGCTGCCGCCGAACCCCCCCTGCTGCCCACCCGGGTTGAACTGAAAGACCGGTTGCTGCCCGGTCGGAGGCACTGGGGTGCCGAACGGGCCGGGCTGGCCCACTGCCTGGAACGGGTTCTGCTCGGGGAACACGAAGGCCGCCGGCTCGTTGACGCCCGTGTCGGCGGCGTCCATCGGCTCGTCGGACGGCGTCGGCGGCACGAAGACCCGGGGCCCGCGCTGGCTCGCCGCGTTGCCGGTGGCCGGCCCCGATCGCGCGGCCGCCGCGGTGGCGGCTGGCGCCGCGCTGGTCGGCAGCACGAGAATGCGGTCGTAGGCGGATGCGCCGGTCGAGTTGGCGTGGCGGGGCGCGGCCATGTAGCCGGCGACGTTGCGAAGGATGATTTCGAGGGCCTGCGCTTCGGGAACGCCTTCGAGCCGCAGGGTCACCGCCGCGCCCGACACCTTGTCGCCGTTGATGACCTTGGTGCCGCCGAGCCGGGCCCATTCGGCGAGAATCGTCTTGACGGGGACGCCCGAGGCGTCGAGCGTGATCCGGCCGTTTTCGAACCTGAGATTGACCGGCTGGGCCAGGGCCGGCGCGGCGAGCGCCAGCACGACCGCCGCGACACCTATCGTACGCATCGTGCGCATGACCACGTCCTTCAGACGCATTATACGTCTCGCTGGCTGGCCACCACCCGCCGGATGATCTCGTCCAGCCCGATCGCTGGCTCGTAGCCGATGAGCTCCCGGATCTTGGTCAAGTCCGGCGCCCGGCGCGGCATGTCCTCGAACCCCGCTTCATAGGCCTGGTCGTACGGAATGGTGACGATGGGCGAACTGCTACCGGTCAGGGCCTTCACCCGCTCGGCCAGGGCGAGGATGCTCACCTCTTCGGTGTTGCCGATGTTGAAGACCTCGCCCACCGCCCTCGGTTCGACCATCAGCTTCAGCAGCGCGCCGACGACGTCTCCCACATAGGTGAAGCTGCGCGACTGCGTGCCGTCGCCGAACACCGTCAAGGGCTCGCCCGCGAGGGCCTGGTGGACGAAGGTGGGCACGACCATGCCGTACTGCCCGGTCTGCCGCGGCCCCACCGTGTTGAAGAACCGCACGATGACGACCGG
>JADZBZ010000507.1 GCA_020851835.1 Acidobacteriota bacterium | reverse complement strand
TCGGAGATGGCGGCCGGGGCACTTGGCCCCGTACCTAACCGGTCGCGACATCAGAACGGGGACACGCACGTAGTGGACTGCGACGACGTATCTTCGGACGCGGGTTCAACTCCCGCCGCCTCCACCACTTTTCATCAATGAATACGGGCCTTCGGGCCCTCCGTTCCCGCCGCCTCCACTATCTCTCCACGGCCGTGCGGAGCATTTCCGTCCCCGTCTCCAACAAGCGAATCGCCGCGTCGAGCGCTGCCGGGCTCAGGTGCATGTAGCGCTGCGTCGTCCCCAGGTCCTGATGCCCCGCCAGCTCCTGGATAGCTCGAGCCGGCGCGCCACGCATCGCCAGGTGCGAACAGAACGTATGCCGCAGGATGTGCACCCCCGGCTTCACGTTCGCCCGTTTGGCAGTGCGCCGCACCAGCACCTGCACCACCTTCTGCGTGAGCGGCACGCCCGCTCCGTCACAGAGCACCCGAGGTCCTCGCAGATGCCGCGCGGTTCGCAACGCCTCGCCCAGCCGCCTCGTGAGCGGCAAATGCCGCAGCCGCCCGCCTTTCGGCGTCGTGACGTGGCCCTTCCATTCGGAACGCGCGACCGTCATCTGCCGCTTGGCCAGGTTCACGTCGGACCATTCGAGCGCCATCATCTCGCCGCACCGCAGGCCCGCTTCCCCGCCGAGCAGCACGATCACGTACGCCAGGTCGTCCTTCCGCGCGGCCTCGACCAGCCGCTCGTACGCCTCGAAGTCGTGAAACGCGGCCGTCGTCTTCGGCGCCTTGAGCAGCTTGCTCGTGCGGCACGCGCTCGATTACGTTCCACTCGACGGCGGTCCGCAGCATCACGCTCAGCACCGTCAGCACGTTGTTGACGGTCTTCGGTGACTTCGCCACCATCGCGGACTTCAGCACTTCCTTGGACGACACGCCGCTGGGCTTCAACCGGTTCGCCTTTGCGTGGCCGTCGAGGAACCGCGGCGCGAACTCACGCAGTGTCGGTGTCTTCTGCACCTCCTCCCTGACGGGTTTCGGCTTCCCGTGCAGCAACAGCTGTCGTTCGCGGGCCTCGGCCCAGCGCCGCGCGCTCGATTCGCTCCGCTGCTGCGCATTCTTGCGCTCGCGAACCACGCGGCCGTCCGGGAGCTGGACGCGAATGTCCACCTCCCACCCGCCATTCACTCAGCGGCCTCAGGTGGCGGCGGCAGGGCCGCGCCACGAGCGATTCGGAATTGGGGGCGCGCTGAACGCGTCTGGGAGTCGCGGGGCCTGAAGCCGACGCGCAGGAGGGCGGTGGCGACGCGCGGGACGGCTGAGCCGTTGCGAGCGAAGTGCCCTCTACTACTCTGAACGCGCCTGGAAGAGATTTTCTTGCACGGGTGACCGCCACACCCCACTGGCCACCGCGTAGTTGCCAGGACCACGCGGCGTGCAGGCGCCGTCAAGACCCGAAGGCCCCGCGCGGTACGCGCGGGGGTGAAGCGAAGCGGAGCGCCTTGGACGGCGCTGAGCGACGCGCGACAATGCCGTGCGGTGTGGCCGGCTGGCTGATACATCCGGACAGGATGTAAGATTTCCGCCCAAGCGGCCGTCCATGACCGGCAAGGACAGCGGCTCGGCCGTGACGACGCCCGGTCGCTATCGGCACACGGGAATGGGGGACACAGATGCTCCTCGGACCTTGGATTCGATCGGCCGTTCGCACGCCTTGGTATTCGATCGGGGCGGTCGCGGTTGTCGCCGTGGCCACGGCTCTGTCGACGGCGGTGTTCGCGGTCGTGGACGTCGTACTGTTCCAGCCCTTGCCGTACCGCGATCCCGCACACCTCTTCGTCGCATCCGGTCCGGACGGGAACGCAGCCTCAATCCGAGACATCGCGGCCTATGCCGCCGCGGTGCCAGAGGTTCAGTTCTCCGCCTACGTGCCGCCGTTCAATCTTGGCGCCACCGTGGGCGACGCACCCGCCCGGTTGCACGCGGCCGCCGTCGACCGCCATTTCTTCGATGTGGTCGGAATTTCTCCCGTCGTCGGTGGCCTGGCGCCGACGCAGTTTGAGCCAGCCTCAGGTCCGGTGCCCGCGCTCGTCACGTTTGGAGTCTGGCAGCGGCATCTCGGCAGTCGGCCCGATGCTGTCGGGCAACGGCTTGCCGTCGCCGGCGCCGTCAATCACGTTGGAGAAGCACTGGGTGAGATGGAAGTCGCTGGCATCTTACCGCCGGACTTCGTCTTTCCTGATGGCGACTGGGCGCCCGACGTCCTAGTCCCGCTGCGCCTGACGGGCGAGCAGCAGGGAGACCGCGCCTGGAGTGCGGCGCTGGCCCTCGCGCGCCTGCCAGAGGCCGTGACAGGTCAGGTGCTCAGCACGAGGCTCAATGCACTGGCACTCGACCCGGTGGAGGGTTCGCAGGCCGCCAGGCAAGGGAACGGCGTGAAGGTCGTGGACCTTGAGACCTCCGTGCGAGGGCTCCGACGTGATGGCTATCGCACCGCGTTCGGAGTGGCGAGCCTGATCGTACTGTTGGCGGGAATCAACGTGGCCGGGTTGGGCTTGGCACGTCGGCGGCAACAACATCGCGAATACGCGGTTCGGCGCGCGCTCGGCGCAAGCACCGCAGCACTGTCGCGCCTGGCCGTGGTCGAGAGCCTGCCGCTGGTGGGTTTCGGCGCTGCCGTCGGACTCGCCGCAACGCCACCCTTGATGCGGGCCGCCGTGGCGCTACTGCCGCCAGGCTCCCTACTGGAAGCGCCGGTGCTCGACTCGCGCCCGCTGACCTTCTGCGCGCTCCAAGCGCTGCTGATGCTCGTGACCACGACCGTCGTGCAGCTGCGGGCGGCCCTGCCGCCGAGCATCGCTCAGGCCATGGGCACGTCACACACCACACCCTATCGGTGGCATCGTCTCGCGGCGGCCTGCGTCGTGGCCCAGGTGGCGGTGGCGTTCGTGCTCACCACAACCGGGACGCTCTCGGTCTCGAGCCTGTGGTTGAACTGGCAACAGCATCCCGGTTACGACGTCGACCACGGGCTGCTCCTGCAGGCAAGCCAGGCGTCTCGGCCGCGAGGGGCGCGCTTGCCCTGGTTGAGAGAGGTGGCGGATCAGGTGCGAGGCGTCGCTGGCGTCGATGCCGTCGGTGTCCTGGGCGCGTCACTGCTCGACGGCAGTACGCGCGTGGTTGGCGTGCGCACGCCACCGGGGGCGAAAGCGGTACGCCAACAGGCGGTACCCGTGGCCGAGGACTTCTTCGAGGCGATGGGGATTGCGGCCGTCGAGGGACGCGTCCTGACGGCCGAGGAGGTCACCAGCGGCGCGGCTGTTGCGGCCGTCAGTGCGCGTGCCGCTGCCGAGCTCTGGCCGGATGCCAGCCCCATCGGCCAGGTGCTGGTATCGGCCGACGGCCGGACGTCGCGAACGGTCGTTGGCGTCGTACCCGAGGCCCAGTACTCCGCGCTCGGCCAGTCGCGCTACGGGCAGATCTATTGGCCGTTCGATGGCGGCGGTCCAGACGCCACCTTGGTGATCCGAACGGCCCGCCCGCCCGCGACTGTCCTGCCTGCGGTGATGGCCAGGCTGCGCGCGTCGCCGGCACAGAGCGACCTGATCCGGGTCACGACGATCCAGGCGGCGTTGGGCGATTCGATCCGTTTTCGACGATTCGACGGCTGGTTCTTCGGCGGGCTCGCGCTGGCGGGCCTCGTGATCACGATGGTGGGCGTACTCGCCCTTATGGCCATGGCAACGGCGCAGCGGACGCGCGAACTGGGCGTGCGGGTGGCGCTGGGTGCCACGCGCCTCTCGTTGCTCTGGACGTGCCTGCGCGAGACGTTCGCGCTGGTGCTCGGCGGCGTCGCCATCGGCGCGGCGGTCGCGGCCTGGAGCGTGACATTGGTCCGCAGCACGCTCTTCCAGGTGACCGCCTATGACGGTCGACTCTGGAGCCTGGCGCTGGCGGTTGTCGTCACGTCCGCAGCCGTGGGTGCCCTGGCACCCGCGTGGCGCGCGAGTCGCGTCAATCCCATCACGGCACTCCGGGCGGAGTAGCGTCGGCGTCCCGGATTGGGCGAGCCCAATACACCGCAAGATCCTTTCAGTTTCATGACACCGCGCGACTCGCCGTGTGCGGATTGACTCCGCCGGCACGCCACTGCCCTGCTGCGGGCGTGAGCGACCCCCTCGGGCGCCGGGGGGGCCCGGCGCCCTGCAAGTCGGGGGTCGCTCACGCCCCTCTCGTAGCTGCACTTGTGCGCGCGGGCTGAGGACGGCGGCAGAGAGCGCCGCCGGGTCCGGTCCAGCGCGTTCGCCGCAACCCGCACCAGCAGCGCGGGCCTTGTTGT
>JADZBZ010000506.1 GCA_020851835.1 Acidobacteriota bacterium | reverse complement strand
TTCGCCGTCGTCACGACCTGGCCGGTGTGACGCGACGCGTGCTCGGCAGCGTGGAACAGCAGCCCGAGCACGGAGGATGGCAGTTGCGCGCGACCGACCCCCCGCGCGTCCATCAACGCGGCGTCCGGGGTGGCTGCCAGTTGACCTAGGGCGCGGTCCACGGCGGTGCGCCAGGCTCGCAGCAGTTCCGCAGCGGTCGGACGCGGCTCGCCCGGCGTCGCCTCGACGGCGAGCGCGACCTTCTGCGCCGATGAGAGCGGCTCGCCTCGTGCGTAGGTGAGCAGCCGATCCGTGCTGCCGGCCAGATGGCGGAGGTGAAATCCGACCGACGCGGCGCCGCCGGGTTCGTGCCAGAGCTGCTCCGGCGACAGGCCTGCTGCTGCAGCCTCGCAGTCTTCGATCGACATGACCAGTGCGTGGGCTGCCGGCTGCAACCCTGCCGGAATGGCGGGCAGCGGTCCCCGCAGCCAAGGTTCGGGCAGTTTCGCGGTCATGTGCGGATCCACACCAGCAACTGCGCGACGTCGCGGGCCACGAATACCGCCCCGGCCGCCACCAGTTCGTCGGCCGTCCCATACCCCCAGCCCGCGCCCACCGCCCTCACACCGTTGGTCCGCGCGGCCCGCACATCGTCTTTGCGATCGCCGATCATGACGGCCGCGTCCGGACTTGCGCCGGCATGTGCGAGTGCCGCGGCGACCAGATCGGCCTTGTCGCAGGTGGGCTGGTCGAGCGTGGGGCCGTGCAGCGCGACGAAGTGCTGGTGAATCCGGAAGTGCTCGACGACGCGCCGCGCCGGGGCCTCCGGCTTGGCCGTCACCACCTGCAGCGTGTGCCCTGAGGCGGTCAGGGCCTCGAGAGCGTCGGCGATACCGGGATAGAGCGCGTTTTCGAAGATGCCGACGTCGTTGAACCGATCGCGATACGCGTCGATGGCTCGATCGATGAGCCGCCGGTCGTGCGACTCGAACAACCGCGCGAAGATGTCGTGGAGCGGCGATCCGATCAAGCTCCGAACCTCATGCTCGGCGACCGCTGAGCGTCCCAGCACGGCGAGCGCATGGTTCACGCAGTTGACGATGCCCGGCCCCGAGTCGGTCAGGGTGCCGTCGAGGTCGAAGAGCAGGTGCATCGGCGTCAGGCCCTGGCCTTCTTCTCCAGGTACGCGGCGCCCGGGGCGGCGACCAGGCGATCGTCCACCAGCAGGACACGGATCCAGACGTAACGGCGCATGAGGCCTCCTGACTGGGTGATTCTACCGGGTCGGCACCCTCGGGCCCCGACATCCAGGCACGCACGACTGTTGACACCAACGACTGTTGAGTATTGAGACTCGGCGGCGAAAGGCCTACACTGGGCCAGCTCAGCCGTCGAGGGCCTCGTGCCTGCGGCTGGCGGGAGGCCCCATGCGTCATGCCCTCGCCTTGTTCGTGCTCGTGCTGGCGCCCACCCTGTCCGCCCAGCAGAAGGCCACGTCGTCCAGGTGCTCGTGGCTCTCACCAGACGAAGCGTCGGCCGTGATTGGCGCGGGCGTCAAGCTCCAGATGGCGGTCGAGGACGGCGCCTGCGTGTATGCCAGCGGGCCGGTGCAGCTGCAGATCGCCCGTCCCGCGCGCCTCCGCGACACGCGGGCGATGCAGATGGGCTTCAATTCCATGAAGCAGGATCGCAAAGGCCAGGACGAGCCGGGCATCGGAGATTCGGCGTTCGTGGCGGCGAACAACCGCGAGATCGCCTTCGTCAAGGGCGACGCGTTCGTGGTGATCACGGTGACCGGCGAGGGGGCCGAGAGCCGGCTGCCGGCCCTCAAGGACGCCGTCAGGAAGATTGCCGAGCGCTTTTAGGGCATGCCGGCGCCAGGCATCCTCCCACGCCGAGCACACGCCGCACTACGCTCCGCCTAGACGTTGAACTTGAACAGCATCACGTCGCCGTCCTTCACCACGTACTCCTTGCCCTCCATCCGGTACAGGCCCTTCTCGCGCGCCGCCGCGACGGATCCGCACGCCACCAGGTCGGTGTAGGCCACCGTCTCGGCCTTGATGAACCCGCGCTCGAAGTCGGTGTGAATGACCCCGGCGGCCTGCGGCGCGGTGTCACCCAGTCGGACGGTCCAGGCGCGCACTTGCTTTTCGCCCGCCGTGAAGTAGGTCTGGAGGCCCAACAGGTGATAGGTGGAGCGGATGAGCGCGCCCACACCGCTCTCCTTCACGCCGAGCTCCGCGAGGAATGCGTCGGCCTCGGCTGGCGGGAGGTCCACCAGTTCGCTCTCGATCTGCGCGCTGATGACGATCGCTTCGCACGCCAGGTGCGTGCGGACGTACTCACGCACCCTCACCACGTACGGATTCGCGCCGGCAGCGGCCAGGTCGTCTTCCTTCACGTTGCAGGCGAAGATGGTCGGTTTGTCGCTCAGCAGGAAGAACTGCTTCGAGATGGCGTGCTCTTCGGGCGAGAGCTGCACGGTGAGGGCCGGCCTTCCGGCCTCGAGCGCCTCGCTGAGCCTGGCCAGCACCGCCTCTTCGGCCATCGCGGCCTTGTCGCCGCGCCGCGCCTCCTTACTCACCCGCTCGCGCTTCTTCGTGACCGACTCGAGGTCGGCCAGCATCAGCTCGGTGTTGATGACCTCGATGTCTCGTACCGGGTCCACGACACCCGCCACGTGGTGCACGTCCTCGTCTTCGAAGCACCGCACCACCTGGACGATGGCATCGACCTCGCGGATGTGGGTGAGGAACTTGTTACCCAGTCCTTCGCCCTGGCTGGCGCCGCTCACAAGTCCCGCGATGTCCACGAACTCGATGACCGCGGGAATGACGACCTGGGTTCCGGCGATGCCCTGCAGCACGGGCAGGCGCGTGTCGGGCACGGTGACCATGCCCACGTTGGGGTCGATGGTGCAGAAGGGATAGTTGGCCGCCTCCGCCTTGCGGGTACGGGTGACGGCGTTGAACAGCGTGGACTTGCCGACGTTGGGCAGTCCGACGATTCCGGCTCTCAGCATGATGACTAGCCGTACAGGATACTTCACCATCAGGCGCGACGGCGGATCGCAAGAGCCCACCCTGTCGCGACGCGCTACGATCCCGACGTGATTCAGGCCCCTCTTGCTTGCACCGTCCGTGGCTGCGCGCGTCGGCTCGTGCGGCACGACCGCACGTTCGCTTGCGCGAACGGTCACCGCTACGATGTGGCGCGGGCCGGTTACGTGAACCTGCTGCAGCCGCAGGACCGGAAGTCGCGGGAGGCCGGAGACCGCAAGGCGGCCGTCGAGGCCCGCGCGGCGCTCGAATCGGCGGGGGTCGGACGTGCGCTCGTCGATGACATCGTGCGCCGGGTGACCGACCTGGGTCTGCCGGACGGGGCCGTGGTCGTGGACCTTGGCTGCGGCACCGGCCGGGCGCTGGCCGCTGTGGCCGCCGTTCAGGCCGTCACGGGCATCGGAGTCGACCTCTCGGTTGTGGCCATCGAACGCGCCGCGCACCGGTTCCCGGCGCTCATCTGGGTCGTCGCCAACGCCGACCGGCGGCTGCCGCTGCTCGACGCTTCGGTCGGGGTCGCCCTGTCGCTGCACGCGCGGCGGAATCCGGCGGAAGCGGCCCGGGTGCTCGAGCGCCCCGGTGTCCTGATCGTCGCGGTGCCGGCCCCCGACGACCTCATCGAGTTGCGAACGGCCGTGCACGGACGCGGCGTGGAGGCCGATCGGGTTCCAGCGCTGGTGGCCGACCACGCGCCGTTCTTCGCGTTGCGTGAGCGCGCCACCGTGCGCGAGCGCCATCGGCTCGAGCGCGAGGCCCTGCTCGCTCTGCTCGGCTCGACCTATCGGGGCGCCCGGACGAGTGCCGCCTCACGCATCGAGGCGCTCGCCTCGCTCGAGGTGACCGTCGCCGCAGAGGTGTGCGTCTTCGAGAAACGCGAGCCGGCCGGCCGCCCCTAACATCCACGAGCCCACCCTCGGAGGCCAGGCGTTCGGCAGTGGCCGCGCCGATGCCAGCCCTTGCTCCCGTGATGACGATTCACCTGTCGGTCGGCCGACGGGCCTCTGGCCTGCCAGCCGGTGGAGCGGCCGTTTGACGACCCGACGGCGACAAAGCTGGCATCGCGGTTGCAATATCGGTGCGCAACACGCTCACGGCGACCGGCCGAGTTGGATCTCCGAAAGAAACGCCAGGGAAACGGCGGATCGAGGGCAGCGTGGAGTGCCACCAATTGGCAAAACCGACACTTTGTGTCACCTCGGACCGCGAAGGCGGAGCCGGGCCGAACGGGGAGGGAACGGCAAATGAAGGCCGCAGCCAGATTGCTCACGCGCCAGACGCGCGCACGTGGAAGCGCCGCACTCCGCGGTCTCCGCGCGCAGAGCACCGCGGAGTTTACGGGGGACCGGTACCTTGGGCCGCAGCTTCCGCTGTCGCTGGCCCCTTACCGGCTGCGGGCCGCCGACCGCTGGTGGAACGAAAACGGCTCGGTCGAAGACTCGGCTCGCAAGCGACCGTCCTGACCCTTCGCGCTCGACGGGGTATTCCAGAGGCACCGCATCGCCGGTGCCGTGGCCGTCGGGGCCGTCCCGCGTTATAGTGGGCGCCGAAAGCGAGGTCCCATGCTGACGCGTGCCCTTCCTGTTGCGGCGTTCACCCTGCTGGTTCCCGCGGCCGCCCTGGCGCAATCGCCCACGGCGGCCACCTACATCACCGACGAAGAGGTGAAGGCGGTCAACGCGCTCCCTGGCGTCGATCGACAGATCACCACCACCGACATCGGCAAGTTGAATCTGTCGGT
>JADZBZ010000505.1 GCA_020851835.1 Acidobacteriota bacterium | reverse complement strand
GCCTTCTCGCAGTTCCTCATCGTCTACTCGGCGAACGTCGCCGAAGAGGTGCCGCACTACATCGCCCGGTCGCAGGGCGGATACCAGTACATCACCGTCGCCCTGATCCTGCTGCACTTCATCGTGCCGTACTCGATCCTGCTGTCGCGGGACGTCAAGCGCGACACGGTGCGGCTGCGGATGGTGGCCGCCTGGCTGCTGCTGATGCGGTTCGTGGATCACTACTGGCAGGTCGCGCCCGAATACCACGATACGCTGAGCGTGTCGGTGGTGGACGTGGCGCTGCCCATTGCCATTGGCGGCGTCTTTCTCACGCTCTATGCGATGCGGCTCAAGAGCCTGCCGCTGCTGCCGCTGCACGATACGGGACTCCAGAAAGCGCTGACGCACCATGTCCACTGAGCACGATCTCGAATACGGGCCGACGCCGCCGGGCGCGCAGTACGAGCACACCGACGTCGATCCGGCCATCGGCTACAGCTTCGGCATCTGGCTGGCGATCGCCATGCTGCTGTCGGGGGGCATCGTCTTCGGGACGTTCTGGCTCTTCGAGGGCCGGCAGGTGGCGGCCGACGTCCAGCAGTTCCCTCTGGCGGACGGACAGGACGAGGTGCCGCCCTCTCCACGGCTGCAGACGCAGCCGTTCAAGGACGGCTACCTGCTGAAGGAGCGCCAGGACGAGCGGCTCGATTCGTACGGTTGGACCGACAAGGCCAGCGGCGCGGTGCACATCCCGATCGACCGCGCAATCGACCTCACGCTCGAACGCGGGCTGCCCGCTCGCCAGGGTGAGGGGGAGGCCAGGCCGATGGTTCCGGAAGACAGCTCGTCGGGCCGGACATCCGCGCCGCGGTAGACGACCCCGGTGCGGCATGGCGTGAGGACGAGCGGACGATCGGGTGAAGTGAAGTGGTGAAAGTGGTGAACGACTTTAAGATCGTGGCGGCGGTGATGCTGGCGGGCGCAACGGCGCTCGGGTCGGTGGTGGTGTCGGCACAGGGCGACGGCGGGATGCAGCCGCAAGGGGGTCTGAACTCGAACCAGATGCCCGGCGCCCTCCAGAACGTCGAGTTCGTACAGCGGCTGGGCGAGACCCTGCCGCTCGACCTCCGGTTCAAGGACGAAGACGGCCGCGACGTCGCGCTGGCCGAGTACTTCTCGCGCCGGCCGGTGGTGCTGGCCTTCGTGTACTACGAGTGCCCGATGCTCTGCTCGCAGGTGCTCAACGGCATTACGAGCGCCCTGTCGGCGCTGGACGAGTCGGCGGGGAGCGATTACGAGGTCGTGACGGTGAGCTTCGACCCGCGCGATACGCCTGTCGCGGCCGCGGCGAAGAAGAAGTCGTACGTGGACCGCTACGGCCGGCCGGCTTCGGAGCAGGGGTTTCACTTCCTCACGGGCAGCGAGGCGTCGGTGCGGGCGCTGGCCGACGCTGCCGGATTCAAGTATGCGTGGGACGACGAGACCCAGCAGTTCGCCCACGCCAGCGGCTTCGTGGTGGCGACGCCGGACGGGACTCTCTCGCGCTACTTCTTCGGCATCGAGTACGCGCCGCGGGATCTGAAGTTCGCGCTCATCGAGTCGTCTGCCGGACGTGTCGGTTCGCTGGTCGATCAGGTCCTGCTCTACTGCTATCACTACGATCCGAAGACGGGGTCGTATTCGTTCGTGGCCATGAAAGCCATCCAACTGGGCGGTGCGCTGACCCTGCTGGCCCTGGCGGGATTCGTAGTTGTGGCGATTCGGCGCGAGCACCGCGCCGGGCACTGATCTTATGGGCTCATTCGGTATTCCGCTGTTTCCCGAGCAGGCGTCGACGTTCGCCCAGGACATCGACGCGCTCTATCTGTTCATCGTCGCCGTCAGCGCGTTCTTCGCGCTGGGCGTCTCGGTGGCTGTCGTGGTCTTCGGCATCATCTACCGGCGGCGGCATGAAGGCGAGATCGGGGCGCGCATCGAGGGCAATCTGCCGCTCGAGCTGATTTGGAGCATCATCCCGACGATGATCGCGATGGTCATGTTCGGCTGGGGCGCGTCCGCCTTCTATCACGTCCGCACCCCTCCCAAAGAGGCCATGAGCGTCTATGCCGTGGGCAAGCAGTGGATGTGGAAGTTCCAGCACCTCGAAGGGCAGAGAGAGATCAACGAACTGCACGTGCCGGTGGGCCGCGCCGTCAAGGTGATCATCACCTCCGAGGACGTGATTCACAGCCTGTTCTTCCCGGCCTTCCGGACCAAGATTGACGCCATCCCCGGCCGCTACACGCAGTTGTGGTTCGAGGCGTCGAAGGTGGGCCGGTACCACATCTTCTGCGCCGAGTACTGCGGCACGAACCACTCGGCGATGATCGGATGGGTGACCGTGATGGAGCCGGCCGACTACCAGGCCTGGCTCTCGGGCGGCGGCATCGAGGGAACGCTGGTCGAACGCGGCGAGCGGCTCTTCCAGGACCTGGCGTGCGGGTCGTGCCATCTGGACACCGGCCGCGGCCGCGGTCCGTCGCTCAAGGAGATCGTCGGTACGCAGGTGGCCCTGGCCAACGGGTCGACGGCGCTGGTGGACGAAGGGTATCTGCGCGAGTCGATCATCAACTCGCAGGCGAAGATCGTGGAGGGGTTTCAACCCCTGATGCCGGCGTTCCAGGGACTGATCAGCGAGGACAACCTCGTGGCGCTGGTTGAATACGTGAAGTCCCAGTCACCCTCGGCGACGACGACTGCGGCGGCGGCGCCCACCGCACCCCCGAATCCACCTCCGCCGGGTAAGAGAAATTAGCCATGCTGGACAAGCTCGAGCTGCCCGAACGTCATTATCTGAACAACGGCCACGGCCTGAAGTCGTGGCTGCTGACGAAGGATCACAAGCGGATCGCGATCATGTACCTGATCTCGATCTCCGCCATGTTCATGCTCGGCGGGTTCTTCGCAGCCGGCGTGCGCCTGGAGCTGATGACGCCCCGGGGCGACCTGTTCCTGGCGGACACCTACAACAAGTTCTTCACGATGCACGGCATCGTGATGGTCTTCTTCTTCCTGATCCCGTCGACGCCGGCCGTTCTGGGGAACTTCCTGCTTCCGCTGATGATCGGCGCCAAGGACCTGGCGTTCCCGCGACTCAACCTGCTGAGCCTCTACCTCTTCTGGATCGGCATCGTGTTCTTCTTCTACGCGCTTTTCTCCGGCGGCATCGACACGGGCTGGACGTTCTACACGCCCTTCAGCGCGGCGGTCTCGAACACGAACGTGGTGCCGGTGGCGCTGGGCGTCTTCATCGCCGGCTTCTCGTCGATCCTGACGGGCCTCAACTTCATCGTCACCATCCACCGGATGCGGGCGCCGGGCCTCACGTGGTTCCGGCTGCCGCTGTTCGTGTGGGCCCACTACGCGACCAGCCTGATCCAGGTGCTCGGCACACCCGTCATCGCCATCACCATCGTGATGCTGTTCACCGAGCGGGCGTTCGGGTTCGGCATCTTCGACCCGACCAGGGGCGGCGATCCGGTGCTCTTCCAGCACCTGTTCTGGTTCTACTCCCACCCCGCCGTCTACCTCATGATCCTGCCGGCGATGGGCGTGATCAGCGAGGTGCTCTCCACCTTCTCCCGAAAGACGATCTTCGGGTACAGCTTCGTGGCCTTCTCGTCACTGGCCATCGCGGTGTTCGGCTTCATCGTGTGGGCGCACCACCTGTTCGTCGCCGGCATTTCGACCTACTCGGCAATGGTGTTCTCGTTCCTCAGCTTCTCGGTGGCGATTCCATCGGCGGTGAAGATGTTCAACTGGACGGCGACCCTCTACAAGGGCACCATCTCGTTCGAGGCGCCGATGCTCTACGTCTACGGCTTCTTCGGGCTGTTCCTGGTTGGCGGCCTGACCGGGCTCTTCCTGGCCACGCTGGGCATCGATGTTCACGTGCACGACACCTACTTCGTCGTGGCTCACTTCCACTACGTCATGGTGGGCGGCGCCATCATGGGCTATCTGGGTGGCCTGCACTTCTGGTGGCCGAAGATCACGGGGCGGATGTACTCGGAGTTCCTGTCCCGGATCAGCGCAATCATGGTGTTCGTCGGCTTCAACCTGACGTTCTTCCCGCAGTTCATCCTCGGCTACATGGGGATGCCGCGCCGCTACCACGCCTATCCGGACGAGTTCCAGGTACTCAACGTGATGTCGTCGGGGGGCTCGGTCGTGCTGGGCATCGGCTACCTGCTGCCGGTCATCTACTTCCTCTGGTCGCTCAAGCACGGCGCGGTGGCCGGCCCGAACCCGTGGGTCGCCTCCGGCCTCGAATGGCAGACGGCCTCGCCGCCGCCGACCGAGAACTTCGTGGAAACGCCGCACGTGCACGGCGAGCCGTACGAATACACGCCACACGTCGCTCGGGAGGCGAACCTTGTCTGACGCGGTCGCGCCCGCAGAGGTGCACGGCCAGGCCGTGCACCACCCGAAGCTGCAGCATCACTTCGAAACGATGGAGCAGCAGAAGGAGGCGAGCACCCTCGGCATGTGGGTGTTCCTCCTCACCGAAGTCCTGTTCTTCGGCGGGCTCTTCATGGCCTACCTGCTGTACCGCGTCTGGTACTTCGACGCCTTCGCCGAAGCCAGCCGCGACCTCGACATCCAGCTGGGAACCTTCAATACGGTGGTCCTCATCGGCAGCTCGCTGACGATGGCGCTCGGCGTCCGGGCCGCGCAGACCGACGAACGAAAGAAGACGGTGTTCTGGCTGGTGGCGACCATCATCCTCGGCCTGGTCTTCCTCGTCGTGAAGGGATTCGAGTACGAACACAAGTTCGCGGTCGGCCACGTGCCCGGTCCGAACTTCCACTCCGACAGTCCGTACGCGGCGCAGGAGCAGATCTTCTTCAGCCTGTACTTCACGATGACCGGCCTGCACGCGCTGCACATGGTCGTCGGCGTCGGCCTCATGTCCGTCATCACCTGGATGGCGGCCAAGGGCAGGTTCAGCGCGCGGTATTACACGCCGGTCGAGATGGCGGGCCTTTACTGGCACTTCGTCGATCTCGTGTGGATTTACCTCTTCCCGCTGCTGTACCTGGTGGAGCGCCACAACTAGCCATGTCCGCACACGTTTCGCCCAAGAGCGTCTACTACTCCATCTTCGGCGCGTTGATGGCCCTCACGGCCCTCACCGTGTTCGCCGCTTACATCAACCTCGGCAACCTCAACGCCCCGGTGGCGCTCGGCATCGCCACGTTCAAGGCAACCCTGGTGGTGTTGTTCTTCATGCACCTGAGGTACAGCAGCCGGTTGACGAAGCTGACCTTGGTCACCAGTCTCTTCTTCCTGCTGATTCTTCTCGCCGAGACGATGATGGACTACGCATCGCGGGGCATGATGCCGCTGCTGCCGCCGATGGGATAGGACCGGGTGCCCGGCCGGGCCCTGGCCGCGCGCGGCTACAGCCGCGCGAAGACATGGAAGCGGCCCCCGGGGGCCGCTTCGAACTGTACGGCGCCCGCACCGATCTCGGCCAGCATCCGCAACAACGCCGCCCGGGACGGCGAGGTCTCCGGCGGTTCGTCCGGCAAGTCGAGCAGCGCCACCCCGTGCCTGGCCTTCGCCACCATCCTCGCCAGCACCGCCCGCCCACGGTCGGGTCCGGTGGCCCTCAGGCCGCCGCTGGCCACGACCACGTCCCACGCTTCGGCCGGATCCAGATCCCAGGGCGAACCCGGTGCGATTCGCTGGCCCGGCATCGCGCCAAGGGCGAGTTCGACCAGCGCCTCTGACGGGTCGATGCCGCCGACCACGTAGCCGTTTTCCCAGAGAGGAAACAGGAACGCCCCGGAGCCGCAGCCCACGTCGAACACCGAAGTTCCAGGTCCGATGTCGAGGGTTTCGGCCACGTGCTCGACGAACTCGCGCCAGGCTCCTTCATCCGGCCGGTGTCTGCCTGGGTCGGCGGCCAGCAGTCGATCCAGGATGGTGTCGCAGGCCCCTGGCATTCAGTTGGCCGCGATCGGTGACAGATCAGCCAGGGAGGCCAGGCACGCGGACAGCAGAGGCCGAACGGTCATGCGTGGATCATACGGTGGATGCTGCACGCCGTTAAGCTAGTTCGGTGGGCTCCGGACAATGCCTGTCGTCAGGCCGTCTTCGTTCGGACAACCAGGTCGACGTCGCAGTCGAGCACCTGCAGCAGCGACAACACCTGATCGACGGACTTGCGATAGTTCGTCTGATCGAGCAGGCGATACAACTG
>JADZBZ010000504.1 GCA_020851835.1 Acidobacteriota bacterium | reverse complement strand
TTTCGATGAGCGGCGCATCCGCGGTCACCGTGATGGTCTCCTGGAGCGTGCCCACCTCCAGGACGATGTCGAGCGTGACGGCCGTCTGGGTGGCGATGCGAATGCCCTGGCGCTCGAAGGTCTTGAAACCCGCCAGGCCCGCGCGCACCGTGTAGAGACCGGCCGACACGGCCGGAAACGAGTATTCACCCGAGTCGTTGGAGGCCGTCTCCCGGGAGATCCCGGTCTCTTCGTTCAGCAGCGAGACCGTCACGCCCGGGATGATGCCCTGGGCGTCTTTGACGGATCCGCGAACGCCGCCAAGGAACGTCTGGGCTGTGGAGAGCGTGGGCATCGCAGCGAGCGCACACGCAACTACGGCGAGGACACCTAATCTGCGCATGGAGAGACTCCACCAAACACCATCAAGTCATAGACCGCTCGCTTCGATGGCCGCGGCGAGCGGCAGGCCGGGGGGGATGATGTGTCGCACCGGTACGCGTGGGCCGCGGCCGGCTCGAGGAAAAAAAGAAGCCACCGAGGAGGCGGCACGAGAATTACACAACCCTTACAGTCGGGGCGCCTGTCGTCACGATAGGATCGCGCGCTGGAGGGCTTTTCCATACACCCGCACCCCAAAGGCACCCGCGCACGCGTTCTGCTCGCATCCGTCTTCAAGCCCTTTGCCCAGGACGACGAATTCGGCAGCCGTGCGATAAATCCGGTCGAACTCTACCACAACCAGGTGACGCGCGCGCAAGGCCCTTTCTCGCTCCGCATGTTCCATCGCACCTGGAGCCTGATGTTCCTCCAGCAGAACATCACGGCGCCGTGCACGGTGCTGGATTTTCCGACACGGGAGCGTTTCGTTCGGGAACTCACTACCCACGCCTACGATATCGTCGGCCTGACCGGAATCATCGTCAATGTCGGGAAGGTACGCGAGATGTGCCGGCTGGTGCGCGCCCACTCGCCGGGTTCCACCATCGTGGTCGGCGGTCACGTGACGGCCATCCCCGGCATCGAGCAGATGCTCGACGCGGACCACATCGTGAAGGGCGAAGGCGTGGCCTGGATGCGGGCGTTCCTCGGCGAGGATCCGGGCCGATCCGTGGAGCATCCGCTGATTCCCTCGTCGTTCGGCTTTCGACTGATGGGCCTGCCCGCACCGCGCGGTGGTGGCAACGCGTCAGCGACGATCATCCCGTCGGTGGGCTGCCCCATGGGGTGCAACTTCTGCACGACCTCCGCGTTCTTCGGCGGCAAGGGGAAGTTCGTGAACTTCTACGAACGGGGCGAGGACCTGTTCCGCGTCATGTGCGACGCCGAGCACCGGCTGGGCGCCCGCGCGTTCTTCATGATGGACGAGAACTTCCTGCTGTACAAGCGGCGCGCGCTCGAACTGCTCGAACTGATGAAGGCCGGCGGCAAGGCCTGGTCGCTCTACGTGTTCTCGTCGGCCAACGCCATCGCCAAGTACGATGTCCGCCAGCTGGTCGAGCTCGGCGTGGAGTGGATCTGGCTGGGGCTCGAATCCGTCGGCAGCGGCTACCAGAAGTTGAAGGGTACCGACACGCTGTCACTCGCCCGGGATCTGCAGGCGCACGGTATTCGCGTGCACGGCTCCACGATCATCGGCCTGGAGCATCACACGCCCGACAATATCGACGCCGAGATCGGTCAGGCCGTCGCGCACGACACGGTGTTCCACCAGTTCATGCTCTACACACCCGTCCCAGGGACGCCGCTGTACCGGGAGGTCCAGGCGGACGGGCGCCTGCTCGCGGATGTGAACCTGGCCGATATCCACGGTCAGCACAAGTTCAACTTCCGCCATCCGGCGATCTCGCGGGACGAGTCGAAGGTGTTCCTCGACCGCGCGTTCGATCGCGATTACCAGGTGAACGGGCCGAGCCTGTACCGGTTGATGCGGAGCATGCTGGTCGGGTGGCGGCGCTACAAGGACGACCCCGACCCGCGGGTGCGGGCACGGGTGCAGGGCGAGGCGCGCCAGCTCCGGGACGGATGGGGCGCCGCCCTGTGGGCGATGGAACACTACCTGCGCGAGTCGAATCGCGCGATGAGCGATCGAGTAGGCGAGCTGCGGAGACAGGTCGAACGGGAACTGGGCGGCTGGTCACAGGTAATCGATCGGGTGGCGGGTCCGGTACTGTTGTGGAGCGCGCGCCGCCAGGCGCGGCTGGCGCCGGCGGGTCGGCGTCTGGAGCCCCGGACCTTCGTCGAGCGTCGTCACTGGCGGTGAGCCGCCAACCGACGCGCCCCGATGCGTGACCGTCGGTCGTGGCGCTTGAAGCCGGCGGGTGACCGCCTCTATGATGGGGAGTGGTGACATTTCTCCAACGCCTGCGCAGCGTCCAAGCGCACCGAGGGCGGCCGTGGCTGGTCATCTGGCGGATGTGCTGCGGCGCGTGTGCCGGCGCGGCCATTCTCTGGCTGCTGTGAGCCGGTTCGTCTTCTATCGCGACCCGGCGTTCTGGCTCGGCTGCTCGGCTTACTCCGTGAACCGGTGGGCGCTGAAGGCCCATCTGCACAGCGTCTTCCTCCGCGCGCACTTCAACGACCTCTGGCTCATCCCCTGCGCGCTGCCCCTGGTGTTGTGGCTGCACGATCAGGTGGGATGGCGCGCCGCCGGCCCCCCGCGCGCCGGCGAGGTGATGGCGCACCTGTGCGGCTGGTCGCTGCTGTTCGAATGGGTCGGGCCCCACTACATCCCCTGGGCCACGGGCGACTTCTGGGACGTGGCTGCCTACGCGGTGGGGGCGCTGGGCGCCTGGGTCTGGTGGCAGCGCCGGACCATGCCCGCGGCGCGCCGGTGAGCTTCGACCAGCTGGCCCCGCACTACCGGTGGATGGAAACGGTGCTGGCAGGGCCTCTCCTGCACCGCTGCCGCACGCGCTTCGTGAGCGAACTGGCCGCGGCTCGACAGGTCCTCGTGCTCGGTCCGGGACGCAGCCGGTTCACGCAGGCCGTGCTGCAATCGGCGCCGGGTGCCCACGTCACGCTGCTGGACAGCAGCCGGGCGATGCTCGAGCGCCTCGAACGCGACCTGGAGGCCAGTGGTGTGTCAACCGGACGCGTCACCTTCGTGCATGGCGATGTGCGCACGTGGTCGGCACCACCGGTGTCGTTCGACGCGGTGACCACTCACTTCTTCCTGGATTGTTTCGAGCCGGCCGAACTCGACGTGGTGGTCGAGCGCGTCGCGCACTGGACGGCGCCCGGTGCGCGGTGGCTGCTGTCCGATTTCCAGGTGCCGGCCCAGGGCTGGCGCCGGCAACGGGCCCGGGTCCTACACGCCTTCATGTACACGTTCTTCCGGACGACGACGGGTATTTCCGCGCGGTCTGTCACGCCGCCTGACCCATCGCTGCATCGAGCGGGCTTCCGGCTCGTGTCTCGCGACATCTCCAATCACGGCCTGCTGCACGCTGACCTCTGGGTGCGTGCGAGTCATGTGAAGCCGGCCGGCAACCGGCAGCCGCAGATGGCCGCCGGGTACCGGACCTGAGATATCGACACCGCCGCGTGGTGGTCTTCAGTCCTCCAGGACGAAGGTGACCTTCATGTTGACGCGGTACTCCGTGATCTTGCCCTTCTCGACCTCGACCTTCATGTCCTGAATCCACGCCCCGGTGACGTTCTTCAACGTCTTGTTGGCGCGCGCAATGCCCTTCTCGACCGCATCGTCGAAGCCCTTCCTGGAACCCGCAGTGATCTCGGTGACTCGTGCTATGGCCATCAACGTTCCTCCCTGGCCACTCTGGACCGGCTCGCCCCCGGATGTAAAGGGCGCTACAATGACCGGCCAGTATGCCGAGAGGACAGGCGCTTGTCGGCGTGGGGGCGCTGGCGCTCGTCGCGCTTTCCGCGGGCCTGGAGTGGAACCGTGTCGACGCGGTGGCCTGTGAGACCGCCGCCCTGCAGTCTGGAGCGCCCGCAGGCACCGTGGTGACCGCCACCACGCTCATCGAAGCTACCGAGGATCACCCGCGATACTGCCAGGTGGACGGCCAGACGCCCTCCGTCGGCAACACCGTCACCTTCCGGCTCGCGCTGCCCGAAGACTGGAACGGCAAGTTCCTGTTCGTCGGCGTGGGCGGCCTGGGTGGGACGCTGCCCAATACCGACGCCGGCGTCAGGCGCGGATACGCCACGGCGACGACCGATGCCGGTCACACGTCCTCCGATTCTGCCTGGGCCGCCGACCGCGAGAAGGAAATCGACTACGGCTATCGGGGCACGCACGTCACCGCCGTGGCGGCCAAGGCCATGACGGGCGGCTACTACGGGAAGCCACCCCATTACGCCTACTTCAA
>JADZBZ010000503.1 GCA_020851835.1 Acidobacteriota bacterium | reverse complement strand
GACGCCGCTCCGGTCCGTACCGTGGCCACGACAATGTCGAAGCCGTCACCCTTGTTGGCGGCGTAGGCGATCCGCGCGCCGTCGGGCGACCAGGCGGGCTCGCGCTCCACCGCCCCGGAATCGACGCGGGCGAGGGCCCGCGGCTGACGACCGTCCGGGGCCATGGTCCAGATGCGATCCAGGTACGAGACGGCGATGCGGCGGCCGTCGGGCGCCCAGGCCGCCTCCTGCACGCCCGGTGCGCGCTGCCGGGCCTGGCTGCCGGGCTGCATCGCGAGCAGAAGGATCAGGACACCGCACGTGAGGCGCACGACGGGCATGCGGGGGCGTCCTCTCAGCGTCGGACCGCCTCGACGATCGCGCGGGCGGAGATGCCGTACTTGTCGATGAGCTCGTCGGGCTTGCCGCTGCGCGGAATCTCGTCGACGGCCAGGCGGGTCACCGTGAGCCCGGCTTCGGCCACCGCCCGCGACACGGCGTCGCCGATACCGCCGGCGAGGTAGTGATCCTCCACGGTGATGAGGCGTCCGGTGTCGAGGCCAGCGTCCACCAGCGCCTGCCGATCGACCGGCTGAATGCAGTACACGTCGATCACGCGAATCGACACGCCTTCGGCCTTCAGGACGTCATGCGCCTCGAGCGCCTCGAACAGCGTCACACCGGCGGCGATCACGGTGGCCGTGTCGTGCGGGCTCTGACGCAGCACCTTGAGCCCACCAATCGGAAACGCCTCGTCGTTGTCGTAGATGACGGGGGTCTTCGGGCGGGAGGTCCGCATGTACATCGGACCATGATGGCGGGCCATCTCGCCGATGAGCCGCTCGGTGCTCACGGCGTCGGCCGGGCACAGCACGGTGAAGTTGGGCTGGGCCGTCGTCATGGCGAAGTCTTCGAGCGCCATCTGCGACGGCCCGTCCTCGCCAATCGACACGCCGGCGTGGGAGCCGGCGAGCTTGACGTTGACGTCGCTGATGGCCGCCATGCGGATGAAGTCGGCCGCTCGCGTGAGGAAGGTCGCGAACGTGGAAGGGAATGGCACCGCGCCGCGCGCCGCCAGACCCATGGCCGCGCCGATCATCGCCTGCTCGGCGATGAAGAACTCGTAGAAGCGGTCCGCGTGCGCGGCTTCGAACTTCTCGCTGAAGGAGGAGTTCTTGACATCCGCATCGAGCGCCACGACTCGGGTATCCACCGATGCGAGCTTGGCGATGGCCGTGCCATAGGCCTCGCGCGTGGCGACCTGTTCACCGAGCCGGTATGACGGCGCGGGCATGGACCCGGGCGTGGGTTCCGCCGGTGGGGCCGGCGGCCTGGGCACGGGCGGCGTCGGCGCCACTTCGGGCTCGAGCTGCACCTCGAGCTCGGCAATCGCCTTCACGGCCTCTTCGGGCTTGAACGGTCTGCCGTGCCAGCCCAGCTTGCCCTCGACACTCGACACGCCCTTGCCCTTGAGCGTACGCGCCAGGATCACGGTGGGGCGTCTCTTCGTCGCGCGCGCCTCGGCCAGCGCGGCCAGCACGGCCGCCATGTCGTGGCCGTCGATGACGACCGTGTGCCAGCCGAAGGCATCCCAGCGCCGGCGGTGGGCCTCCATGTCGTGGGCGAATTCGGTCGCCTGGCTCTGGCCGAGCGCGTTGACGTCCACCAGCGCGCAGATCGCGTCGAGGGCGAAGTGGTGGGCGACCGACGCGGCCTCCCATACCGATCCCTCCGCCGTCTCGCCGTCGCCCATCAGCACGTAGGTCCGGTAGTCGGACCCGATACGGCGCGCGTTGAGCGCCGTGCCCACGCCGGCCGCCAGGCCCTGACCGAGCGAGCCGGTGGCGACGTCCACGAACGGCAGGCGCGGCGTGGGATGGCCTTCGAGATCCGAGGTGATCTGGCGCAGGTCCGTGAGTCGTTCGCGCGGGATGAACCCGACCTCGGCCCAGGCCGCGTAGAGCAGCGGCGCCGCGTGGCCCTTCGACAGCACCAGCCGATCGGCCAGCGGGTGCTGCGGATGCTCGGGGTCGAAGCGCATCTCGGCGAAGAAGAGCGCCGCCGTGAGATCCGCGGCGGACTGGCAACTGGTCGGGTGCCCACTGCCGGCCGCGGTCGTGGCCCGGATGGACTCGATGCGGAGGCGCGTGGCGATGTTCTTCAGATTGGGCAGCAGAGACACGTCAACAGACAACTGGAGACCCCCCAGGAATGAGCGCGGAAACACCAAAGTTTATCAGAGCGGCGCCGGAACGTGTCTCGCCGACGCTCGTGCCAGCCGGGGCACGAGCGCATGGCGGGCCTATAATGGCGGGATGTTCGTGCTGCGCTACCTGTACATCCTGGCCCTGGGTGTCTGGCTGGGGGGGATGGCGGTGGCCGGTCTGGTGGCAGCGCCCGAGATTTTCGCCGTCCTGGAGGCTTGGAATCCCGCCGAGGGTCGCGTCCTGGCCGGCCGGATCTTCGGCGGTATCCTGGCGCGGATGCATCCGGTACTCTACACGGCCGCGGCCGTGATGCTCGTCACCCTGACGATTCGGCGCCTGCTGGGCCCGCGGCCGGTGGCCTACGGCGTGCGCGCCACCATCATCTCCGTGATGTTCGGACTGGCCCTGGCCTCGGGCTTCGGGATCAGCCCGCGCGTCGAGGCCATGCAGCGCGCCATCGGCGGTCCGGTGACGGCGCTGCCCGACACCGACCCGCGCCGCACGTCGTTCTATCAACTGCACGGCCTGTCGAACCTGCTGCTGGGCGCCACGGTTCTCGGCGCGCTGCTGCTCGTCTTCTGGGAGTCGCGCGAGTGACCATCACCCTCATCCCCGGCGACGGCATCGGCCCCGAAGTCGCCCACGCCGTGGTCCGCGTGCTGGCGGCCGCCGGCTTCCGGCCCGACTGGGAGCCGTTTTCGGCAGGGGCCGGCGCCGTCGACGAGCACGGCACCACGCTGCCGCAGGCCCTGCTCGATTCGATCACGCGCAACAAGGTCGCGCTCAAGGGCCCCATCGGCACGCCGGTCGGCAAGGGCTTCACCAGCGTCAACGTCGGCCTGCGCCAGGCGCTGGATCTCTACGCCAACCTGCGCCCGGTGTCGAACCTGCCGGCGGTGTCCTCCCGCTTCTCGGGCGTGGACCTGGTCATCGTCCGCGAGAACACCGAAGATCTCTACGCCGGTCTCGAGCACGTGGTGGTGCCCGGCGTCGTGGAGAGCCTGAAGATCATCACCGCGAGGGCCTCGGAGCGCATCGCCGTGTTCGCCTTCGAGTATGCCCGGCGTCACGGCCGCAGGAAGGTGACGGCCGTGCACAAGGCCAACATCATGAAGCTCGGCGACGGGCTCTTCCTCGACACGTGCCGCGAGGTCGCGGCCCGCCATGCCGACATCGCCTTCGACGACGTAATCGTGGATGCCGCGTGCATGCACCTGGTGATGCACCCCGAACGGCTGGACGTGCTGCTGCTGCCGAACCTCTACGGCGACATCGTGTCCGATCTGTGCGCGGGCCTGGTGGGAGGACTGGGCGTGGTGCCCTCGGCCAACCTCGGCGCCGGCGGCGTCGGCGTGTTCGAGGCCGTGCACGGCACGGCGCCGGACATCGCGGGCCGCGACGTCGCCAACCCGACAGCGCTCCTGCTCTCGGCCGTCCTGATGCTGCAGCATCTGCAGGAGGACGACAAGGCCGCCCGCATCATGACAGCGCTCAAAGGCGTGCTCGCCTCCGGGCACGTGACGCGGGATCTCGGCGGCACGGCCACCACCACCGCGTTTGCCGACGCCATCTGCCGCGCCATCGAGCTCGGATGACGAGGTCAGGCTCCCGGGCTATCATTCCTTCGCGCCAGAGATGGACGACATCACTACAGCGGTTCTGAGCCGGAACGAGGTGACCCGCTTCCTCGCGGGCAGCCACGGCCAGCGGGGCGACGAAGCGCGCGCCCGCATCCTCGAGTACCTGGAGGAGCTGCGCACCACTCAGCGCTACGAGCTGTACCGGGCCCTCGAATACCCGCTCTATCCCATCCTGCGCAAGATCGAACGCGTGGGTGAGCACACCGACCGCGCCAAGGAGGCCACCGCGCGCGGCCGCGTGGTGTGGGCCTCGAACCACCGCAGCCACATCGACTACCTCGTCGAGCCCCTCGTCCTCGACGATGCGGGCGTACGCCCGCCCATCATCGCGGCCGGCATCAACCTCTTCGGGGGGCCGCTGAGGCTGATCCACAAGCACGTGACTGGCGCGCTGCCCATCCGCCGCAACACCAAAGACCCCGCGTATCTCATCACGCTCAAGGCCTACGTCGGCACGCTGCTCGGCCGGCACGACCTGTTCTTCTACCCGGAGGGCGGCAGGAGCTACAGCGGCGAACTCAAGCACCTGAAGACGGGCCTCTTCAGCGCGTGCCTGGGCGCGGGAGTGCCGGGCATGTCGCTCGTTCCGGTGGCCGTGTCCTACGACCTGGTGCTCGAAGATCGCGTGCTGGCGCGGCAGCGCGTCAAGCGTGCCCAGCGCGCCTTCAGCCGCGAGTTGGCCGAGATGGTGCGTTACGCGGTCGGCTACCGGAGCCGCGCGTTCGTCACCTTCGGATGCCCCATCGCCCTCGATCCCTACGACGGCGAATCGCGCCGTTCGGTGCTCGACCTGGCTCACCTCGTGCAGCGGGAGATCGGACGGCTCTACAAGGTGGTGCCCACGGCGGTGCTGGCCGCGGCCATGCGGCCCTCGATTACCACCGCCGACCTGTCGTCTCGCATCACGGCCATTCTCGACACGCTGGCGGCAGGCGGCGCCAACCTCGCCGTCCACACCGCGGCCGACGTCCTTCAACAGGCCACCGAACCGCTCGAAGCCCGCGGCATCATTGTCGTGGAGCAGGGCCGTTACCGGGTACGCGAGCGCACCGTGCTCCGTTACTACGGCCGCAGCGTTCAGCACCTGCTCGCCGCTGGCGGCGCCACGCACTGACCACTCCCGGGTGGCCTGATGATTGGGGCAACATCCAAGGCACTGTTCCACACGCTGGCGCAAGTCGAGTTCCTGCGGAAACTTGCGTCGCGTTACGGCATGCGCCCTGGAGGGTTCGCCCGTCGCTTCATCGCCGGCGAAACCGTCGACGAGGCTCTGGCGGCGGTGGCCCACCTGCCGGCGCGCGGCCTGCGGCTGACGCTCGACTACCTGGGCGAAAGCGTCACCAGCTTCGACCAGGCCGCGGCGGCGGCGCAGGCGTACGTGCGGCTCATCGAGGCCGTGGTGGCCGCGGGCGTGGAGCGCAACATCTCGCTGAAACTGACCCAACTGGGCCTCGACGTGGACCGCGCGACGGCCGTGGACAACATGCGCCGGGTCCTGGAGCCGGCCGACCGGCACGGCTTCTTCGTGCGCATCGACATGGAGAACGCCCCCTACGTCGACCGCACGCTCCAGGTGCTCGAGACCCTGTGGCAGCAGGAGCACCATCACGTGGGCACGGTGATCCAGTCGTGTCTGATCCGGTCGCCGCAAGACGTGGCGCGCCTCAACGGCCTTGGCGCGCGGGTGCGCCTCGTCAAGGGCGCCTACCAGGAACCGAAGACGGTGGCGTTTCAGGAGAAGGCGCAGGTGGACGCCGCCTTCGTGGAGTTGATGCGCGAACTGCTCGACCACGGCTCCTTCCCCGCCATCGCCACGCACGACCCCGCGATGATCGACCAGACCAAGCGGTACGCGGCGGAAAAGGGCTATTCGAAAGACCGCTTCGAGTTCCAGTTGCTGTACGGCATCCGCCGCGACCTGCAGCGCGCCCTGGTGAAAGAGGGCTACCTCGTGCGGGTGTACGTGCCTTTCGGCCAGCAGTGGTTTCCCTACTTCATGCGTCGTCTGGGCGAGCGGCCGGCCAACGTGAGGTTCGTGCTCCGAGGGCTCGTCAGTGAGGGCCGCGAGCCCTGAGCGCGGGTTCGCCACGACTGGCCCTGCCCCATCAGCCGGTGGCCGAATCGTTCGACCGCGCGATCGTCAGTCGCCCGAGGTCCACCGGCGGGCGAGCCTGGAGAGCGTATCGCGGCAGGCGAGCACGCTCGCCACCTCCACCCACTCCTCCACCCCGTGCAGTCCGGCGCCGGTCGGGCCGTAGACCAGCGACGGAATCCCGGCGTCGCCCAGAACCGAGGCGTCCGTCCAGAAGCTCATTCCCGTGAGAGCTGGCGCGGAGATCACCGCCCCCTGCATGGCTCGCACGAGCGGGTGCTCTGCGGCGATCTCGTAGGACGATCGCGCCAACACGACCCGGCTCACCGCCTCGAACGCCGGGTCCGCCGCCGCAAGCCGCTCGAGGATGATGGCGACCTCGCGCGCGGCGCTGCCGGGCGGCTCGCCCGGAATCGTGCGGCGCTCCATCTGGAGGTGGCAGCGGTGCGGGTACGAGCTCAGCTCGCGGCCACCGTGGATGAGCGAGGCGTGCAGGGACGCGGTGCCCAGCAGCAGGTGAGGGGTCCGCGACTGCAACTCCTGGTCGAGCGCATCGAGGGCGGTGAGCACCCGGCCCATCAGACGGATGGCATCGCGGCCGTCGCGCGGCCGGCTGCCGTGCGCCGCCACCCCTTCGGTCTCGACTTCCACCCACTCGAAGCCCTTGTGCGCCACGGCAATGCCCAGGTCCGTGGGCTCGGTCACCACGGCGCCGTCGGCGCGCCAGCGGGTGACCAGCGCCTCGGCGCCGATGCTGGCGTGCTCTTCGTCCACGACACACGCGAGGATCAGTTGTCCACGATCGAGTCCGCCCGACGCCGTGATGATTCGCGCGGCGTCCACCATGGCGGCGACGCCGCTCTTCATGTCCTGCGATCCGCGGCCGTACACGCGGCCGTCCCGTTCAACCGGGTCGAACGGCCGGGTCATGCCCGCCACGCCCACGGTATCGATGTGCCCGCAGAACATCAGCGAACGGCCAGGGGCGCGCCCGTCCAGCACCCCGACCACGTTCGGGCGGCCGGGCGCCACCTCCTGAATGTGGACGGTGAGGCCCATGTCGCGCATGTGCTCGGCCAGCGCGCGCGCCACCTCGGTCTCGCCAGCGGCGCCCGACACGAGCGAGGGGTTGACCGAGTCGATGGCGACGAGCCGCTTCAACAGGTGGATGGCCGGATCCATTAGACCTGCGAATCCACGGCGACCTTCTTCCACTCCGAATCGTTCCGGAAGGCCTCCCGGCTGGCCGGCGCCGCCTCGTGGCTCTGATGGCCGAGCAGATACACTAGTGACACTGGGGTGTTGTCCTCGGGCGGCGGGTCCAAGGGGGCCATGTAGATGACGTTGGTCATGCCGTGCCGGTAAGCTTGCCACAACTTCGCTGACATCGTGCCCATCGCCCCCGAAGACGAAGCCCGCCGCATCGCCCGTCACGTGCGGGCACGCGGCGGACGTGCGCTGGCCGTCGGCGGGTTCGTCCGCGACCGCCTGCTGGGCCGGCCGTCCGAAGACCTCGATATCGAGGTCTTCGGCATCTCGCCGGTGCAGTTGCCCGGCGTGCTGGCCGAACTGGGTCGCGTGGAGAGAGTCGGCCAGGCCTTCCCGGTGTTCAAGCTGGGCGCCGTGGACGTTGCGCTCCCCCGGCGCGAGTCGAAGACCGGGCGCGGGCACAAGGG
>JADZBZ010000502.1 GCA_020851835.1 Acidobacteriota bacterium | reverse complement strand
CGCGGGATGCGCGGCAGGACGGCCAGCTCACGCTTGAAGGGAAAGTGATTGACGAGCACCAGCCGCACGTCGGTTGGCAGCGCCGACAAGCGCGCCTCGGCATCGGCGATTCGAGCATGACACCACGCCGCCCGGTCGGGATAGGGGTCCGGCGCCAGCAGTTCCTCGTCTGCCGAACGCAGGCCGCGTTCGGCGGCCCAGGCCACAGCCTGGCCCGGCGCCATCGCGTCGGGCGCGAACGAGTAGTCGTAGAGCAGGAACAATGGCGCGATGACGCGCGGCGGCCCGTCGCCCGGCCACACCGGGAAGGGATCCTCCGGGGTGAACACGCCGTGGCGGCGGCAGAGCGCCACGAGACGATCGTAGTGTCCCGTGCCGCGCTGGCCGGGTGTGAGGCCGCGGGGCGTCCACAGCTCGTGGTTGCCCGGGACCCAGACGAGCTGCCGGAAGCGCGGGGTCAGCGTCCGCAGGACCAGATCGAGCTGCGCGGGCGTGTCGCCCGCATCGCCCGCGACGATCAGCCAGTCGTCCGGGTAGGTCCCCAGGGCTTCGAGCGCCGCCCGGTTCGCCTGGTAGCCGACGTGCAGATCCGCAATCGCCCAGAGCTTCACGCGTCCACTCGGGGCGTCCACCCGTCCAGCCGGACGTCCACCTCGCCCTCCGGTGGGCGCCGGACGGCGACCGCGAGGCGGTGGAGCTCGGTCGGCCAAGCCTGGAAGAACTGCCACGACTCGGCGATATCTTCGACGTCGGCCTCGAACGCGATCGTGGGTGTTCGGCCAGGGGCCAACCTGAAGGCAAAGCGCGCCAGGGGCAGCGCCAGTCCCATGCCCCGCGCCTTGATATAGGCCTCTTTCAACGTCCAGTAGTCGAAGAACGCCCGCGGCTGGTCGCTCGCGGGAAGCGCTCTCAGGTCCGCGATCTCGCGAGGCGCGAAGAACCGGTCGGCGATGTCGTGGGCCAGAGGTCTGTCCACGCACTCGACGTCGACGCCGACCTCGCGCGTGGCCGCGACCGCGCACGCAACCATCCCGCTGGTGTGTGACACGTTGAAGCCCAGTGGGGGAGGGCCTTCGCCGGAGACGGCCAGTTCGGGGCGTCCGTGGGCGTTGGTCACGAATCGCCAGTCGCGCGGGTCTCCGCCGAGAAACCGCGACAACAGCAGGCGCGTCAGGGCCCGGCCAATGACATACCGCTCGCGGTCGGCCTCGAAATGCAGGCGTGCTTCCCGCGCCCGCTCCTCGGCGGACAACAGCGACCGGCAGCGATCGAGCGCGGCGCGCACGTCGGGGTCGTTCTGGCGGACGGTGAGCACGTGGACGACGTGCGCCGGGTAGGTATCGACCATCGGTGACTGAGTACGGCATCATTATCGTATGGCGGCCACGCGGCTGGTCCTGGTGTGCCTGATCGCGGTTTCGGGTCTGGACGCGCAGGCGCCGGACCCGCTGCCGGATCAGGAGCACTTCTTCGCCGAGGTCCGCAGGCGCCTGGCCAGCAACGACCACATCCAGAGCCGCTACTCCTACCGCGAGCGCTCGACCGAACTCCATCTCAACCTGTTCGGACGCCTGGGCACCGGCGCGGTGCTGGTGTTCGACGTTTATCCCCATCCCAACGAGAAGCTCACCTATCGCCGGCTGATCGAGCGTGATGGCCGGCCCTCGAGCGCCGACGAGCTGGCAGCGCAAGATCGGGACTACCGCAAGCGGCTGGCCGACTGGCAGCGCCGCGTCGCGCGTGAAGGGACCTCCGAACGCCTGGCCCGGCTGAGGGACGCCGAGCAGGCCCGCCGGAAGGATGAAGCCCGCACGCGCGAAGCGCTCGACGTCTTCACCTTTGCCGTGGAGGGACGCGCCACCTGGGATGGTGAGCCCGCTATCGTGATTCGCTTCACACCCAGGCCGGATGTCTCGCCGCGTTCCCGCGAAGGCCGCGTGGCGCACGCGTTCACGGGTCGAGTCTGGGTGCACGAGCACGAGTATCAGGTGATGTCCGTCGAGGCGACAGCCATCGACGACGTGTCGTTCGGCTGGGGACTCGTCGCCCGGCTGTACAAGGGCTCGACGGCCAGGTTCACCCGGCGGCGAGTCGATGGAGCATGGCTGCCCGCGGCGACGCGCTTCGAGGGCACGGGCCGCGCGATGCTGGTGCGGAAAGTCGTGATCGACTTCTCGCGCGACTACTTGGATTACCGGGCGTTCGAGCCTGCCGACCTGCCCGCGCGGCTCGGCTGGGACCGCTGACGCCGCAGCAGGTAGTACGCCACCCCGCCGGCCACCGCCAGTGCGGCCAGCGCCAGACCGGTCTCAGCGCCGTGCTCGCGGGCGATATCCACCGCCTGCTCGCCGTAGCGGACCGCGAGATACCCCTCGCCGAAGTAGCGGATCCCGCGGCCGATCAGGATGGCCAGTCCGAAGCGCCATGGGACCACTCCCGCCGCGCCGGCCATCAGCACGAACAGCTTGAACGGCATCGGAGGCGGCAGCAAGGCTGGCACGACCACGGCCAGCAGGCCGAAGCGCCGGTACAGCGCCATGCCGCGGTCCACGCGGGCGGCGCTGAAGCGCTTGCGGAGAAAGACATCGCCGCCGGTGCGCGCCACGCCGTAGAGCACGAAGCACCCCAGGAGCGATCCGGCCGTGGTCATCCCGGCGTAGTAGGGCATGCGCGCGGGGTGCCGCACGCTGAGAAAGATCACGAGCAGGTCGTTGACCTGGGGAAACGAGAGAAAGGACGAATCGAGCGCCGCGATGACGAGCATGCCGAGTCCGCCGAGCTCGCTGGCCCACGCCTGGATGGCCGCGATCACGCCAGGTTCTCCGGCAGCAGACGCTCCACGATGACCACGTCGCGCCAGGTGCCGTCGAGCCTGGCGTGGCGCTGATACGTGCCGACTTCGCGGAAGCCGACCGATGCCATCAGCCGCCGACTGGGCGTGTTCTCGACGAAGATGCGCGAGAGCAACTTCGAGAATCCGGCTCGTGCCGCCTCGGCGATGAGCGCATTCATGGCCACGCGCCCGGCACCGCGCCCGCGGTGGGCGCGCGCCACGTACACCGAGAATTCGGCAATGCCGGCGTAGCACTCGCGCGCGCGATACGGCGAGGTGGCGGCAAAGGCGATGAGCTCTCCCCCCGGGGCTTCCACGGCCACAATCGGGTGACGACCCGTGAACCAGGCAGCCACCTCGTCCGGAGTGCGCGGCCGCGTCTCGAACGTGCCGAGGCGATCTTCGATGCCTTCGTTGTAGATACGGGCGAGCGCGGGCGCGTCCTCGTGGGACGCCGTTCGGGCGGTCAGCGTCATGACTCGCAGAGTGGAGATCATATGCGAATACGTGCGGCCCCCCGATCCATAATCCGCCATGCTCAGAGAGGCGGCCGCCGAGTTTCTCGGTACGTTCATCCTCATTGTCTTCGGCGTGGGCGTCGTGGCGCAGAAGGTACTCAGCGCCGACGCCAACGGATCGTACCTGGGCATCAACCTGGGTTGGGGCTTGGGCGTCATGCTCGGTGTCTACGCCGCAGCCGGCGTGACGGGTGCTCATATCAACCCGGCCGTCACCGTGGCGCTGGCCGTGCGCCGCGGGTTCCCGTGGGCCAAGGTGCCGGCCTACGCGGCGGCGCAGACGGCGGGGGCCTTCGCCGCGTCGGCAGTCGTCTTCCTCACCTACCGCGAGGCGTTCGACGCCTTCGACGGCGGCGTGCGCCTCGTGCAGGGCGATCTGGCCACGGCTGGCATCTTCGCGACCTACCCTCAGCCCTTCCTTTCGCTGGCCGGGGGGCTCGTCGACCAGGTGGTCGGCACGGCCCTGCTGCTCATCGGCGTGCTCGCCATCTCGGATCAGCGCAACGCCGGTCCGCCGGCCTGGCTGGCGGCACCCCTGATTGGCCTCCTGGTCGTGGCCATCGGCGTCGCCTTCGGGTTCAATGCCGGCTATGCCATCAATCCGGCTCGCGACTTCGGGCCCCGGCTGTTCACCGCGGTCGCGGGGTGGGGCCGCGGCGTCTTCACCGCCGGTCACGGGTGGTGGTGGGTGCCAATCGCCGGACCCCTCATCGGCGCCGTGCTGGGTACGTGGGTCTACGACGTGGGCGTGGGACAGGCCCTGACCTCGAAGGCGGATGTCCGGTCATGAGCCGCTACATCCTGGCTCTCGACCAGGGCACCACCTCCAGCCGCAGCATCATCTTCGACCGCGCCGGTCGCGTCGTGTCGATGGCGCAGCAGGAGTTTCCGCAAATCTTCCCGGGGCCGGGGCAGGTGGAGCACGATCCCGAGGCTATCTGGGCGTCGCAGTTGCAGACAGCGCGCGACGTGCTGGCCCAGGCCGGCCTCACCCCCGCCGACATCGCCGCCATTGGCGTGACCAACCAGCGCGAAACCACGTTGTTGTGGGACAAGGCCACCGGCCGCCCGGTGGCCAACGCCATCGTCTGGCAGAGCCGAATCACCGCGCCACTCTGCGACAGGCTCAAGGCCGACGGCCACGAGCCGACCTTCCGCAGGAAGACCGGCCTGGTAGTCGACGCGTATTTCTCGGGCACCAAGATCAAGCACCTGCTCGACTCGTCGGACGGGTTGCGCGCTCGTGCCGCGCGCGGCGAGGTGCTCTTCGGTACCGTGGACAGTTTTCTGATCTGGCGGCTCACCGGCGGTCGACACCACCTCACCGATGCCACCAACGCCAGCCGGACGTTGCTGTTCAACATCCACACCCAGGAGTGGGACGATGAGTTGCTCGAACTGCTCGACGTGCCGCGCGCGATGCTGCCCGAGGTCCGAGGGTCGAGCGAGGTGTACGGCGAGACGCTGCCCGAGTGGTTCGGCGCCAGCATCCCGGTGGCGGGCATCGCCGGCGACCAGCAGGCAGCGCTTTTCGGCCAGGCCTGTTTCGAGCCGGGCTCGGCCAAGAACACCTACGGCACCGGCTGCTTCATGCTGCTCAACACCGGCACGACGCCCGTCCCGTCCGAGAAGGGCCTGGTCACCACCGTCGCCTGGCGCATCGGCCGCGAAACGACTTACGCGCTCGAAGGATCGGTGTTCGTCGCGGGTGCCGCCGTTCAGTGGCTGCGCGACGGCCTGCACGCCATCCGGGCGTCGGCTGAGGTCGAACGGCTGATGAGCGAAGTGCCCGACACCGACGGGGTGTATCTCGTACCCGCCTTTGTCGGCCTGGGCGCGCCCTACTGGGACCCGCGGGCGCGTGGCGTCATCGTCGGGCTGACGCGCAACACGAAGATGGCCCACATCGCCCGCGCGGCGGTGGACGCGATGGCGTACCAGACGCGAGACGTTCTGGAGGTGATGCAGCTCGAATCGAAGCTGCCGCTGACCTCCCTCAAGGTGGACGGTGGTGCGGCCTCCAACGCCCTGCTCCTGCAATTCCAGTCCGACATTCTCGATGTGGCCGTCCGCCGCCCGGTGGTGAGCGAGACTACGGCGCTTGGCGCTGCGTACCTCGCCGGCCTGGCCGTGGGCTACTGGAACGGCCTCGACGACGTGCGAAAGAACTGGGCACTCGACCGCGAGTTCCGGCCGTCGATGGCGCCGGCCAGGCGCGATACGCTGTACGGGGGCTGGAAGAAGGCCGTCGGCCGCGCCGTCAACTGGGAAGATTAGCCGACGCCGTTCCCGTTCATTGCGGAAACAGGAGTGCCCGGGCCCACTCGTTCCGGCCGGCGCTGTGGTAGACCAGCGCGCGCACCAACTCGGGATGGTGAGTCGCCGCGGGAACGAACGTCCCGAAGCAGAGTCCGCGCTCCTCGTCCACGCACCAGGCGCCGAGCTGGTGCGCGTCGGGCTGCACGGCCTCGTTCGCATTCAGGCGCTGGGCGATAGCGGCGTCGGGCTCGACCGGGATCAGGAGCCGCAGCTGGAGCCCGGAGCCGAGCGCGGGGTGCACGACCGAGGCGTCCAGTTCAAGCCGCGCCGGCTGTCCCGCCGCGAAGGTCAGGTCGGCGACGAGCCGGTCCGGCTCGTTGGCGGCCATCACCCAGGGCCGTGGTTCGAGGTGCACGAGGTTTGCCAGCGCCTCGGTCGTGAAGGGCGACGGCTCCTGGCCGCGCTGCTGGTACACCTCGATGACGCCGAGCATCTCGTCGGGATGCGGACGAGCGCCGCGTGACGGGTGACCGGTCGTGTGCACGCGGGCGCCGAAGATGCGCGCCAGCTCGGCCGCCTCGGCGTGGGCATCGGCCACCTGCAGCGCCGCCGCATGGACGGCCAGCACCCGGGCGAGCGGCCAGTTGGCCTCGGTCAGAGTGACCGACGCGTGCAGGCAGACGGTGGCGGCGGCGACGTCGGCGACATACGCGCTGAGCGTCGCGAGGCGGTTCATCGCGGCCAGCCGCTGCCAGGTCGCACCCGTCGCGGAGACGCCGGCCAGCAGATCTGTTTCGACATGAAGCGTCACGGCCCGCACGCCGTGCAGGTCGCGCGGCGCGCTGAACGAGACACGCTGTGCCAGCGCCCCCGCCCACCAGGTGAATCCCCGCCCGCGGCCGTCGAACCACTCGTCTTCAATCTGGAGGCGATCGATGATGAAGTTGAGGACCTCGGCCTCGATTTCGCCGGTCACGACTCTCGGCTCACACGAATATGGTACAGGGCGATGGCGACGGCCGTGTGAACGTTGAGGGAGTCCACCCGGTCCGTCAACGGGATGGCCAGCCGTACGTCCGCCGCCGCGAGCGCCTGGTCGGACAGGCCGCTGCCCTCCGCGCCGGCCAGCAGCGCCACCCGCCCCTGACCGGGCCGCCAGCCCTGCAGGGGACGCGCGTCGGCGGCCGGCGTGAGGGCCACGATGGTGAACCCCGTGCGCCGGAGGCGTCCCAGTGCGTCGGGCCAGGGCTGAGCGGCGACGAAGGGCAGCGCCAGCGTCGCGCCGATGGAGGTCCGAATCGACTTGCGATATAGCGGGTCGGCGCACCCGGGTCCGAGGGCCACCAGGTCTGCCCCGAGCGCGGCGCCGCTCCTGAAGATGCCGCCGATGTTGTCCGGGTTACTCACGCCTTCGAGCACGACCGCACAGCTGCGGCCGCGCAGTAGCTCGTCCGAGAGGGTGGGAACCGGCAGCCGCCGGGCCAGCGCCAGGCAGCCTCGGTGGATGTTGAATCCCACGATGCCGTTCATCACGTCCTGCGGTGCGACGTACACCGGGACGCCGAGGCTGAGTTCCAACCCGCCGGACATGGACTCGAATGCCGCCGGAGAAAGCAGCACCGAGCGGGCGGTGCCGGCCCAGCGGCCCGCGCCCGCCGACAGGGCGAGGAGCCGAGCCACCACGAGCCGCCCTTCGGCCACGAAGAGGCCCTCCGCCTCGAGCGCGTCGTGATCGCCGACCTGCCGGTAGGCTTCCACCCGGGGATCGTCCAGTGCCGCGATCGCGATCACGTCCTCACCCGGCCGCCCGGCTCTTTCCGTTCCCCCCGGGACCTATCCCTGCCATTCCGTCTTCTGCACGACCGGCATTTGCAGCGCGCGTTCGCGCTCGAGGTCGAGAGAGCCGACGTGCAGCGACAGCGGCGATTGGACCCACTTGAAGATCGACCGCGTGAAGAGACGGACGAACCGCTCGGCCCACGCGCCGAGTTGCGCCGCGTCGTAGCCGGGGAACAGGCTCTCGAGCGCGGCGGCCATCTCGCCGGGCCCCATCTTCTCGCCGGCATAAAGATGGAGGCACGCATCGAGCACCGGGAATGGCATGAGCTCCTGTTCGGCTTCCTGCGCGTCGGCTAGTTCGGGCCCAGGTTCGGTGGCGAGCGTGGCGGCGATGCCGCTGAAGCCGAAGCGCGTGTGCAGGCGCTCGAGCAGCGCGACGACGACCGTCTTGGGCACATTGGCGATGACCGACAGGGCGCCCTCGAGGTCGCCGCCCATCGTGGTGTAGCCCACGGCCTTCTCGCTCATGTCACCCGCCTGCAGGAAGAGCGCGCCCGAGCTGTTGGCCCAGTTCCACATGCGCTGCCCTCGCAGCCGCGCCTGGATGTTCTGCCGGGTCAGTTCGGTCGGTGCCGTGCCGCCCAGCATCCGCGTCGTGACCTCGACCTCGCGGTCGGTGGCCTCGTCGATCGGCTCCACGAACAGCCGTGCGCCGACCTGTCGCGCGAGCTGATCGGCGGCTTCGCGCGTGGCGGCCTGCGAGTGCCGGCTCGGCATGTAGAACGTATCGATTCCGACAGGGCCCGGGCTGATGATTTGCGAGGCGCGCCAGGCGACCAGCAGAGTCAGCATCGAGTCGCGCCCGCCCGACAGGGCCAGGCCCAGCGACCGGAAGGCGCCGGTCTTCTCGTAATAGGACTTCACCCCGAGCGCGAGCGCTTCGAACAACTCGTCGAGCGCCCGATCGCGCGGGTCGACGGCGGCGGTCTCGCTGGCGGGCAGGAAGAAGCTTCCGCCGTCGGGCGCCGGATAGGTGAGGCCCGTGCGATCGGCGCCGGGCTGATCGGCCGTCACCACCCGCACGGCACCGCCCGACAGCAGGAAGCTCTGGCAGTCGCTGCGCCAGGTCGTGTTCTCGACTCGCAGGCGCCGCGTCCGGTCGAGATCGATCACCGATGCCCACCAGCCTTGCGCGAAGCGCGGGACGTCGAGGACGCGCCGGCCGTTCTGGAAGATGAAGCCGCCGCCGTCGTAGACGAGGCCGTCCTGCCCGCCGACGGCGTTGGCGTACACGAGCACCGACTGCGTATCGGCCGCGCGGGTGGCCAGCATTTCGCGCCGGGTCGAGTCGATGCCCATCCGGTAGGGTGAGGCCGACACGTTCACGATCAGCTCGGCGCCGGCGTAAGAACGCCGCCGCATGGGGCCATCGGGTGACCACGCGTCCTCGCACACCTCCGCGGCCACCGTGCCGAAGTCGAACGCGAACACGAGGTCGCCGAGCGGGACGCCGTCGCCATCGAGCACGAGGCCGGGACCGCCGCGGGAGAACGTGCGTCCCTCGTAGAACACGTTGTAGGTCGGCAGCTTTTCCTTCGGGACGAAGCCGAGAATCCGGCCCCGGTGCACGACGGCCGCGCAGTTGAAGAGGTGACCGCCCACGGCTACGGCCAGCCCCAGCACGAACACCGTGCCCAGGCCCGCCGTGTCGGCGGCAAACGCGTCGAGCGACCGGCGCTGCGCGTCCAGGAAGCCGCGCCACTGCACGAGGTCCTCGGGCGGGTAGCCGCCGATTACCTGCTCCGGAAACGCGGCCAGCGTCACCTGGTCGCGGGCCATGGCCCGTGCCGCCTCCACCAGGAACGCCCGGTTGGACGTCACGGCGCCGACCGTGGGGCTGACGCACGCAACGGCGAGCTTGGCGAGCCGCATCAACTCAAGCGTACATCACCGCCGGCGCACCCGCGCGGCGTGGTGTGCGGCCTCACGGGCGCCGTGCCGTGGATGGCGCGCCCGGCATGATTCCCCGCACCCGCTCGCCCAGCAGGACGGACGGCCGGGCGCGGCGGCGGGTGAGGCCGAACTTGCGCACGGCGTTGTGCTCGATGTGCGCCATCGCCTCGTCCGGCGAGTCGGTGAGCAGCATGAGGTCCAGGTCGTGGGCCGAAATCGTACCCGCCTCGACCATGCCCCGACAGACTTCCCAGAACGGCGCCCAGTGGTCGCGGCCCATCAGGACGATCGGGAACTGGTCGATCTTGCCGGTCTGAATCAGCGTGAGCGCCTCGGTGAGCTCGTCCATCGTGCCGAATCCACCGGGCAGCACGACGAAGGCATACGAGTACTTCAGCAGCAGCACCTTCCGGACGAAGAAGTAGTGACAGCTGACCCACTCGTCCAGGTATGGATTGGGATGTTGTTCGAAGGGCAGCTCGATGTTGCAGCCCACCGACCGGCCCCCGGCCTCCTTCGCGCCGCGGTTGGCGCCTTCCATCACGCCCGGCCCGCCGCCCGTCATGACGGTGAACCCCAGCCGGACGAGCCGCCCTCCCACCTCGCGCGCCATCTGGTAGTAGGGATGGTCCTCGCCGAAGCGGGCCGAACCGAACACGGTGACGCACGGGCCGACGAAGTGCAGCGTTCGGAACCCACGCAGGAAGTCGCGGCCCGCGCGCAGCAACAGCAGCAACTCGCGCAGGCGGGAGTGCGGGCCTTCGAGAAAGACCACAT
>JADZBZ010000501.1 GCA_020851835.1 Acidobacteriota bacterium | reverse complement strand
TAGGCGCGTGGCGTCGACTCGTCGTAGGTGCTCGGCATTTCGATGACCGCGCCGGTGCGAAGGTCGTACAGCGTCAGATCGACGGCCGCGCCGCGGTTGTGCCGCGAGCCCTGCGCGGGGTTGGCGACCAGCCACTTCCTGTCCGGCGGCGTGGCGTCCCAGAACGCCTTCGTCACGTACCACGGGCGGTAGCCGTCGTGCACCAGCAGCCCGTAGCCAATCGGTGCGAGTGCCTTCTGCACGCGAGCCACCGCTTCGGCGGCGGGGCGCTGGAGGAATGCGCGCGGCTCGGCGTAGAAGACCGAGCCGAGGAAGTTGTTCGTGGTCGCGTAGCGGATGTCGAGCTTGATGGACGGGTCGAGCGTCACCAGCTCCACCAGATCCGTAGGGAGAAAGGATCCGGCTTCCGCCGGAGGCGTGGTGACACGCGCCTCCTTCAGCACCTCGGCCACGGGCCGCACCGGCGCGACGCGCAGTTGCCCGGAGCCGTCCTCCGGTCCCACCTGCAGACGGAGGTAGGCGATGCCGCCGATCGTGACCTGCGTGGCGCGTCCACTACCCGTCCGTGTGAACGACGGCGGCGGCGACATGGCGTCGATGGCGACGGCGTCGCCTCGGTCGGCAATGGCCATCAGCCTCCCGTCGCGTTCGATCACATAGAGATGGGTCGCGGGACGCGCCGGCGTCGCGGTCGACTCGTACTCACCGATCAGTCCAAGCCAGTCGGCCGGCGGCGGCGCGGGCCTGGGTGCCGACGGCGCTTCCACCTCGCGCGGCCATGTCGGCGCCTGCTCCTGGGCGAGGGCCATCACCGCGCCGGTGCTGACGATCAGGGCCATGAGACACGCACGGGTGCGGAGTTGAAGTGAAGTCGTCATCAAGTAATCCCCCGCCGGCGGTAGCCGGGTCGACAGTGCTGGCGAGCGAATGCGGTATTTCGCCGGCTGTCGGGATTCTACTGGACCCCCAGCGTACGACGCGAGGGCGACGGGCTCAGCTCACCGCCCGGCGGCCCGGGCCGGCCAGGACGAGGCGATATGATGGGCCAAGGGCTCGGAGCTCCCGACCGTGCCGCCATCCTCCCTCGTTCCCCGTTCGCCTGCCCGCCCGGCTCTCGCCGCCCGGCTGAGGTTCGGTCTGCCGGCGGCGATCGTCGTCCTGGCCGCCGGTCCCGCTGGCTTCCTCCTCCCCGCGCGCGCACAACCCACGCGACCCATCGTCTACGTCATCCCCATCGACGGCGTCATCGACCTTGGCCTTGCGCCCTTTGTCGATCGCACGCTGAAAGAGGCGGGGGAGAGCGGCGCGGCCGCCGTGGTCCTCGAAATCGACACCTTCGGCGGGCGCGTCGACGCGGCCGTGGTGATCCGGGACGCGCTGCTCCGCTCGCGGGTGAAGACCATCGCGTTCGTCAACAAGCGCGCCATCTCCGCGGGCGCGCTGATCGCCCTGGCGGCCAACACCATCGTGATGGCCGAAGGCGGCACCATCGGCGCCGCGACACCGGTGACGATGGCGCCAGGGGGCTCGGCCGAGCCAGTGGCCGAGAAGACCGTGTCTTACATGCGCACGGAGTTCCGATCCACCGCCGAAGCCAGGGGCCGCCCGCCCGACCTGGCCGAGGCGATGGTGGATACCGACATCGAGGTGAAGGGCATCAGCGAAAAGGGGAAGCTCCTGACGCTGACCACGGCGCAGGCGCTCGAACACAAGGTGGCGGACATCAGGGCCGACTCTCTCGAGGCGCTGCTGGCGGCGGTGGACCTGGAGGGCGCCGAGGTACGCCGCCCGCGCCAGACCTGGGCCGAAGGGGTGGTCCGCGCAATCACCAATCCGATTGTCTCCTCCATCCTCATGGCGGTTGGCGTGCTCGGCATCATCATCGAGATCCAGACGCCGGGCGTCGGCCTGCCCGGGGCGGTCGGCATCCTCAGCCTCGGCCTTTTCTTCGGGGGCCACTGGATCGTCATGCTGGCCGGCTGGGAGGAACTGCTCCTGGTCGCCGCGGGCCTCGTGCTGCTCGGCATCGAGGTGTTCGTCACGCCGGGCTTCGGCGCGGCCGGCATTCTCGGCACGCTCGCGCTCGTCGGGGGTCTGGGCCTCAGCATGGTTGGCGCGGGCGCGGCGTGGGAGATGGTGGTGATCGCCGCCGGTCGGGTGGCCGCCTCGCTCCTGCTGGCGCTGGCGGGTGCCGCGGCCATTGCCGGGGCGCTGCCACGCCTGCCCTTCGGGCGGCGTCTCATCCTGAAGGAGGCCCTCACCGCGAGTGAGGGCTACGCTTCGCCGCCGGCATCCGACTCGCGGTGGCTCGGCCGTCATGGCACCGCCGTCTCGACGCTCCGGCCGGCCGGCATCGCGGACCTCGACGGCGAGCGCGTCGACGTTGTATCGGAAGGGACGTTCATCGACGCGGGCGAGCCCATCGACGTGATTCACGTGGACGGAAACCGGATTGTCGTCCGGCGCACTCGCGCCGGCCAGACGGAAGGATCGGGACATGGGAGCTGAAGGAGAACTGCTGGGCGCCGGCGCGCTGCTCGTCCTGACGATGGCGGCGCTGGCCCTCGTCCTCTACCTGGTGCCCGTGCGGCTGTGGGTGGCCGCGTGGGCGTCGGGCGCATACACGGGGCTGATGACGCTCGTCGGTATGCGCCTGCGGCGCGTGCCCCCCGCGACCGTCGTCACCGCACGAATCAGCAGCGTGAAGGCCGGGCTCGACATCCCTCTGAACGACCTCGAGGCCCACTACCTGGCCGGCGGCAACGTGGTGAACGTCGTCAACGCGATGATCTCGGCCGACAAGGCCAACATCGCCATGCCCTTCAAGCGCGCGGCGGCCATCGACCTGGCGGGCCGCGACGTGCTGGCCGCGGTGAAGATGTCGGTCATCCCCAAGGTGATCGAAACGCCGCGCATCGCGGCCGTGGCCAAGGACGGCATCCAGCTACACGCCTTCTGCCGCGTGACCGTGCGCACCAACCTCGACCGTCTCGTCGGCGGCGCGGGCGAGGAAACCGTCATCGCCCGCGTGGGCGAGGGCATCGTCAGCACCATCGGATCGTCCGAGACGCACAAGCACGTGCTCGAGAATCCCGATCACATCTCGAAGCACGTCCTGGCCAAGGGGCTCGACGCGGGCACCGCCTTCGAGATCCTTTCCATCGACATCGCCGACGTGGACGTGGGCGAGAACATCGGCGCCAAGCTCCAGATTGCCCAAGCCGACGCCGACAAGCAGATTGCGCAGGC
>JADZBZ010000500.1 GCA_020851835.1 Acidobacteriota bacterium | reverse complement strand
CCGAGCCAGCCGACCGTGCGGTCGCCAGCCTGCACGACGCAGGCACGGCCCGGGGCGAGCACCCCCGCGGCGACCGAGCCCTCGGGCGGGGGCCATGTCGTCAGGGTGACGCCGAAGAGGCTGGCGAACTGCTCGGCCACGCCCTTCACGTCGAAGAAGTCCACATCGCGGCGCCCGCCGCTCCAGTGATCGGTCGTTGCCAGGCCCGTCCACGCGAGCGCGATGGCGCGTGCCTCGCCGCGCGGGGAGAAGCGGGTGCCAATCTCGAAGAGCTGGATGTCCCGCCGCCCGTGCCTCCGATTGTGGCTGACGGCTTCGACCAGGCCCGGCACCAGGCTCGGACGCATCACGGCGAACTTCTCGGAAAGCGGATTGGCCAGTGCCACCGGCGCGTCAGATCCGAGAAACGGTGCCGCATGGCGGGCCTCGATGAAGGCGAAGCTGATGGCTTCGGAGCACCCACTGGCCAGGGCCACGCACCGCGCCCGCGCGTCACGCGCGATACGCGGGTCGGGCGGCGCGGGCGCCTGCTGCACTCCGGGGAACGTCGTCGGCAAGTGTTCGAAGCCATGATGACGCCCCAGTTCCTCGACCAGATCCACGTCGCGATGCACGTCCACGCGCCACGGCGGCGCGGTGACCGACCAGCCGTCCTGAGCCGCGGCGACGCCGAACCCGAGCGCCGTCAGGATGCGCAGCACCGCCTCGTCGGGAACATCCATGCCGAGGAGGCCCCGGATGCGCGGCCGCGGCAGGTGCAGCGTGACGGCGCGGTGTGGCCTGGGGTAGACGTCGATGACGGGGCCCAACGGGGCGCCCGCGCCAACCTCGCGCAGCAGATCGCAGGCGCGCGCCATGGCCGCGATGGGCGCCGAGATGTCGGCGCCGCGCTCGAAACGCATCGAGGCCTCGGTGCGGAGTCCGAGGCGCCGGCTCGTGGCCCGCACCGACGATGGCTTGAACCAGGCCGCCTCGAACACGATGCGGCGGGTCGAGGGGCCGACCTCCGAGTCGGCCCCGCCCATCACGCCGCCAATCGCGGCCGCTCGCTCGGCGTCGGCGATGACCAGCATGTCCGGATCGAGGACGCGCGCCTTCCCGTCCAGCGTGGTGAGGCGTTCGCCCGGTCGGGCCGCGCGCACCACGATGGCCGGGCCCGCCAGCCGGGCATGGTCGAAGGCGTGCATCGGCTGCCCGAGTTCGAGCAGCACATAGTTCGTGATGTCGACAATGTTGCTGATGGGCCGGACGCCGCAGGCGGCGAGCCGGTCGGCCAGCCAGGCCGGGGAAGGGCCGACGGCCACCTCGGCGAGCGCCCCGACGTAGCGCGGACAAAGGTCGGGCAACTCGATGGTGATGGGGAGAGTCGCCGGGGCTGAAGCCCCGGCGCTCCATCCAGCGCCCCCGGCGGCGTCTGCCCCGGCGCTCCATCCAGCGCTCCTGGCGACGCCTGCCCCGGCGCTCCCGGCGACGCCATCGGACTGACCGGGGAGACGCCCTCCCCAGCGCTCGGCCGGCGAGTGGAAGGGCAGCCCGTAGACGGTGGCGATCTCGCGCGCGATGCCCGCCATCGACATGCAGTCCGGACGATTGGCCGTCACGTCGAAGTCGAGCAGCGCATCCTCGTGGGTTCCGGCGCGCGATCCGGGCCGGGACTCGAGCCCTTCGAGCGCGAGACCCCGCAGCGAGAGCCGGCGGCCGATGTCGGCGGCCGGCTCGTCGATGTCCACGAACTCACGGATCCACGAGAGGAGGACCTTCATCGGCCAAACTGCTCCAGGAACCGCAGGTCGTTTTCGTAGAACAGGCGGATGTCCTCGACGCCCCACTTGAGCAGCGCGACGCGCTCGATGCCCATGCCGAAGGCAAAGCCCGTCACCTCGTCCGGGTCGTACCCGACGTACTCGAAGACCGCCGGATGCACCATGCCGCTGCCCAGAATCTCGAGCCACCCCGTGCGTTTGCACATCGGGCACCCATCGCCGTGGCACCGGATGCAACGGATGTCGACCTCGGCGCTTGGTTCGGTGTACGGAAAGAAGCTCGGACGAAAGCGCACGGCCTGGCCCGACCCGAAGAGCGCCGCGGCCATCGAGGTGAGCGTGCCCTTCAGGTCCGCGAGCGTGACGCCCCGGCCCACGACGAGCCCCTCCACCTGGTGGAACATCGGCGTGTGCGTCAGGTCGAGGTTGTCGCGCCGGTAGACGGGACCGACGGCGACGAGCCGCACCGGCGGATCCTGGCGCTCCATCTGTCGGATCTGCATGGCCGAGGTGTGCGTGCGCAGCAGGGTCAGCGGCTGGGGACCGCGCGGCGCGCGTCCGCGCGGCGGCGCGTCGTAGGTGGCCGGCATGAGCGGCTCGGCCAGATACAGGGTGTCTTGCATGTCGCGCGCCGGATGGTCGGCGGGCATATTGAGGGCTTCGAAGTTGTGGTAGTCGTCTTCGATTTCGGGGCCCTCGAGCACCTGGTACCCGAGCCGCGAAAAGATGGCACCGACCTGGTCGCGTATCAGGCTGAGTGGGTGGCGCCACCCCAGGCGGGGAGCGCGTCCCGACAGCGTGATGTCCACGGCGCCGGCCGGGCGTCTCGCGGCCGCCAGGGCCGTTTCCCGGGCCTCGAGCGCCGTCTCGACGTGCTTCTTGAGGTCGTTCGCGCCGCGGCCGAGCGCCTTCTTCTGCTCGGGCGCGGCACGCGCCACGCCCTCCATGAACGCGGCCATCCAGCTACCGCTGCGCGCGACCCAACGATGGCGGAGCGCCTGGAGGAGGTCGGCGGATCCCGAACGGGCGAGTTCCTCATCGAACACGGCCCGTGCGCGCTCGGGTCCGATAGAAGGATCGATCGTCATCGGCGTGATGATACAGAAAGGGCCTCGAGAGCTCCCGCCCTTCCAGGCCCGGATTCCTGCCGTCTCTTCAGGCGATGGCGGACTTGACCTTGTCGGCGAGCGCGGCAAAGGTCGCCGGTTCGCGCGCGGCCAGGTCGGCGAGGCTCTTGCGATCGAGTTCGATGCCCGCCGCCTTCAGGCCACGCATGAACACGCTGTAGGTGAGGCCGTGCTCGCGGGCGGCGGCGTTGATGCGGACGATCCAGAGGCTGCGGAAGTCGCGCTTCTTGCGCTTCCGACCGACGT
>JADZBZ010000499.1 GCA_020851835.1 Acidobacteriota bacterium | reverse complement strand
TCGGGCCGCACGAAGTCGCGTTCCTCGCTCCGTACGGTCAGCACGGGGCACGGCGCCGACCGCACCACCCGCTCGGCAACGCTGCCCATGAACAGGCGGCCCAGGGCGCCGCGTCCGTGGGTCCCCATGACGATCAGGTCGATGGCATTGACGCGCGCGTACTCCACGATGTCGGAAGCCGCCGACGGGGCGCTGCGGACCGCCGTCACCACTTCGAACGAGGAGCGGTCGTCGTCGGTCACCAGTTCGTCCATCTGCCGGCGAGCCACCGACTCGAGCCCCTGCTCGACCTGCTGCACGGCCGCAACGGGCACTTCCGCCCCGCCGGGGATCATCACGTTCTGGACGGTGTGCAGCACGTGCAGGGTCGCGCCGAACTGACGCGCGAAGTGACGGCCGTAGCTGAGGGCCTGCCCGGACGGCTCGCCGAAGTCGGTCGGAACAAGGATGGTCTTGAGGACGATCATGGCTGGGTTCTCCTGACGCGCCGCGGCACGCCGTTGGTTCGGTCACGAGCGCTCGGGACACCGCGCCGGCATTCCGGCGGCACGGTCCCGGGTTGCCGGAATCCCGCTGGCAGATCGCGGGCGCCGGCCCGGCGCTACCAGGCGCCGCCGGCGCGGTGTTGCTTGCGATGCGGCACCGTGGCACGCAGCGTCGGGCGCGCCGCGCGCTTGGGCTGACGGCCGGCACCGCGCCCGACCAGTCGCAACAGGTCAGTGACCGTCACGATGCCGAGCACCTTGCCGCGGGCGGTGACCACGAGCGAACCGACGGATCGGCCAGCCATCAGGTTGGCCGCCTTGGCGAGCAACGTATTCGGCCCCGTGGTGACGACGCGACCGTGCATCACGCCCTTGACGGCCGTGCGGCTAGGCCGACCTCGCGTCGCATCGTCGGGCAGGTCGCGGGATGACACGATGCCCACGAGCTCCCGGTCCCGCATCACCACGAGATGGTTGATGCCCTTCGAGCGCATGAGCTGCCGGGCCGCGGCCGTCGTCGCCGTCGGCTCGATGGTCGCGACGTCCTCGCTCATCACTTCGAAGGTTCTCATGGTCCCCTCCCTGGCGGGCGCTTCACCCACCAGCATTATCGTATTGCAAATGCGCTGCCAGACAAGCAGGCGGCTGGGCGCGGCAAACTCATCGTGGCTGGCGGCGCTCCCGAAAGTACCGTACCTGCCACTCCCGGACGTTCCGATTGTGTTCGGTCAGCGTGTCGGCGAAGACGTGCGAGCCGTCGTTGCGGCTCACGAAGTAGAGGTGGCGGACGGGTGCTGGACGAATCGCGGCTTCGAGCGACGCCAGCCCCGGCGCCGCGATCGGCCCCGGAGGCAACCCGGCGTAGCGATAGGTATTGTACGGCGAGTCGAACTGCAGATCGGCGCGCGTGAGGTTGCCGTCGTACCGGCCCGCACGCTGCAAGGCGAAGATCACCGTCGGGTCGGCCTGCATGCCCATGCCGATCTTGAGGCGGTTCCGGTACACCGCGGCCACCAGCGGCCGCTCCTCGGCGCGAGCCGTCTCCTTCTCCACCAGCGACGCCAGCGTGACGACCTCGTGCGTGCTCAGCCCGGCGGCCGCCGCTTCGGCTCGGAGCTCGGGGGTATAGAGGCGATTGAAGAGCCCGACCATCTGGGAGACGAGCTCGTCAGCCGACGTGCCCCGTGCCAGCGCGTAGGTTTCAGGGAACAGATAGCCTTCGAGGTCCGGTGCCGCCGGATCGAGGTCCGCGACGAGCGTGGCATTGGCGGCGGCGCGTTCGAATGCCTCGGCCGTGCCGAAGCCACGCTCCTCGAATACGACCGCCATCTCGGGGATGGTAAGCCCCTCGCGAAACGTGATGAGCCGCCGGTAGACGTCGCCGCGTGCGAGACGGTCGATGACGTCGAGCGGCGTGAGAGGCCGATCGAAGCGATACTCGCCAGCCCGCAGGTCGCGCGACCGGCCGCTCAACCACGCGGCGATGCGAAACGTCGTGGCGTCGCGGACCACGCCCACCGCGGACAGCCGCGCGCCGATCGACGCGGCGCCCGCGCCCGGCGGGATCTCCACGAGTTGTTCGATCGCGTCGAAGCCGCGATACGGCTCGCGAATCCGCTCGTACATCGTCCAGGCCACCCCTGCCGCCGCGAGCAGGAGCACCACGGCGAGCGCCGCCAGTCCCTTCAGCAGCTTCATGCGTGACGCCCGGGCCGCCGATCGAGGTAGTCCTGAAGGATGACGGCGGCGGCGGCCGCATCCAGCTTACGCTTCCTCGCACGCCAGTCGCGCTCCCCTCCCTCGCTGAGCCGCAAGTCGGCTTCATGGCTCGACAGCCGCTCGTCTTGCAGGACCACGCTGAGGCCGATGCGCGCTTCGAGTGCCGGCGCCATGCGTTCGACAATGCGCGTCTGATCCGTCGATCGGCCGTCCAGCCGACGCGGCCAGCCCACCACGACGGCCTCGAGTCCATCGTCGTCGCCCTTCAAGCCCTCGATGACACCAGTCAGCATCGCCAGGG
>JADZBZ010000498.1 GCA_020851835.1 Acidobacteriota bacterium | reverse complement strand
GGCGGGCGCCTCCAGGAAGCCGCCGGCGACATGAACCGACTGGACGACGTGCTCCACTGTGCCGCGGACCCGCTCGTCACGGCCGGTGTCGATGCCATGGCCGGCGCGCCGGACAAGCTCGAGGGCAGGCTCGAGTTGCGGAACATCACCTTCGGCTACAGCCGGCTCGACCCGCCGCTCATCACCGACTTCAGCCTCACGCTCGAGCCCGGGCAGCGGGTGGCGCTGGTCGGCGGGTCGGGCAGCGGCAAGTCCACGATAGCCAGGGTGGTCGTGGGACTCTTTCGTCCGTGGTCGGGCGAGGTCAGGTTCGACGGTGTCCCTCGCGATGAGTGGCCGCGCAGCCTCGTTGCCAACTCGGTGGCGATGGTGGACCAGGACATCACGCTGTTCGAAGGCACGATCCGCGACAACCTCACCCTCTGGGACGACACCGTCCAGGAGCCCGTGTTGTTGCAGGCCGCCCGCGACGGGTGCATTCACGACGACATCGCCGACCGGCCCGGTGGCTACGACTACCGCGTGGAAGAGCAGGGGCGCAACTTCAGCGGCGGGCAGCGCCAGCGGCTCGAGATTGCCCGTGCGCTGGTGTCGAACCCGCGCATCCTCGTCCTCGACGAAGCCACGAGCGCGCTCGACGCCCTCACCGAGAAGCGGGTCGACGATGCCCTGCGCCGGCGCGGCTGCACGTGCCTGATCGTGGCGCATCGCCTGAGCACGATCCGCGACTGCGACGAGATCATCGTGCTCGAGCGCGGAGTGGTCGTCGAGCGCGGCACCCACGACGACCTGATGGCGAAGGACGGCACGTATGCCCGGCTCATCCGGACCCACTGACCGCGCGGAGATGACGCCGGTGTTGCTGGTCGATCCGGCCATGGCGTGGCTGGTGGACCAGGGCAACGCGGACGTGTTCCTCGTGCAGGTACGCGACGGCGGGCCCGTCGGGGTACGGCACCACCTGATGCGCGTGCCGCAGGGCGAACTGCTCCTCGGCACGACCGAGCGCCAGGGTGGCCACGCGCTCCTGGCCGTGCCGACACCCGACTCGCGCCTCAGGATGACCACGCGCCAGTCCCTGCACGAGCCCCAGTCCTGGACAGAGGGACGCGGGCCGCTGGCAGACTGGATCGATCACTGGATCACGGCGCTGTCGAGGGCGTTGGCCGGGGAGGCGCTGCCGCGCGTCTTCGAGGTGCTCGAGCCGGGGCGGGAAGTCGCGGTCGCCGAGCAGCCGCGCGTCCTGCTGCCGCGCGGCGGATTGGTGTGGGTGAGCCTGGTGGACGGGTCCGCCCGCTTCCTCGGGGATGACCAGATGCCGATCGGCCTCGAAGTGGTTCCCGTGGCCGCCTCGGGATGGATCGACTTGAGCGTGCAGAGCCGTGTGGCGACCACCAACACAGCCTCGCTGCTCGAAGGCCCCGGGCTGTGGGATGCGGTCGACCGTTTCATGGCCATGGCCATCGACCGGGCGGTACGGAACGTCGAGCGCTCCCGGGCGAGCGAGGCCGCCCGCCTCGAGCGACGGGCCGCGTCGGAGCGTCACCATCTCGACCTGGCGCTCCGCCGGCTCGCGGCTGCCGGCGGAGCCGACGCCGATATCTCCGAGACGATGGACGATCCCTGGTGGATGGCCTGCCGCGCGGTCGGACAGGCGATGGGCATGACGCTCGAGGGGGAAGCCACCCCCGGCCACCTGAGCCCGCGGGATCCCGTCGGGGCCGTGGCCCTGGCCACCGGCGTTCGCTCGCGGGTCGTGGCCCTCAAGGGCGCCTGGTGGACCCAGGACGTCGGGCCCCTGGTGGCTCGGCGTGAGGCCGACGGAGCGCCGGTCGCCCTGCTGCCGATCTCGGCCCGACGCTACCAGCTGTACGACCCGGCCACCGGGTTGAAAACACCCGTCACGGAGGCGGTGGCGGCCACGGTCGAGCCCCTGGCCTGGTGTCTCTACCGGCCGTTCCCCGCCCGCGCGCTGCAGGTTGTCGACCTCGTGCAATTCGGCCTGCAGGGCAGCCGGGGAGATCTGACGACGGTGCTCCTGATGGGCGTCGCGGCAGGCCTGCTCGGTCTGGCGCTGCCGGTCGTGACCGGCGTGGTGTTCGATACCGTCATCCCCGGGGCCGACCGGTCGCAACTGCTGGTGGTGACCCTGCTCCTGGCCGTGGCGGCCCTGTGCGGCACGCTGTTCCAACTGGTGCAGAACTTCGCCATGCAGCGCGTCGAGAGCCGGATGGACGCCTCGCTGCAGGCGGCGGTCTGGGACCGCCTGCTCGCCCTGCCCGTGCCGTTCTTCCGCGGCTACTCGGCCGGAGACCTGGCGATGCGCAGCCTCAGCATCAGCGCCATGCGCCGCATCCTCACCGGGTCGGTCATCACGTCAGCGCTGTCGGGCATCTTCTCGGTCTTCGCATTCGGGCTGCTCTTCTACTACAGCTGGTCGCTGGCGCTGCTGGCCACCGGACTCACCGCCGTGACGATGCTGGCCACGGCGGGCCTGGGCTACCTCGACGTGCGTTACGAGCGCGAGGCGATGGTGGCCTCGGGGCGCCTGTCGGGGATGCTGCTGCAGTTTGTCAACGGCATCTCCAAGCTGCGCGTGTCGGCCACCGAGAGCCGCGCCTTTGCCGCCTGGGCCGATGAGTTCAGCCGCCGCACGCGGGTTACCCGGCGGGCCCGGTTGGTCGGCGTTGGCCTCACCGTGTTCACGGCCGTGATGCCGATCCTGGCGATGGCCGCCATCTTCTGGTCGGCAGCGGCACAGATGGGGCAGGGCACTGGATCGGGGCTCTCGACCGGATCGTTCCTGGCCTTCAACGCGGCGTTCGCGCAGTTCCAGATGGCCGCTCTCGGCTTGAGCGGCGCCGTCGTCACGCTCCTTGGCCTGGTGCCGCTCTACGAGCGGGCGCGGCCGATCCTGGCGACCGTGCCCGAGACCGACCGCGCCAAGGGCGATCCGGGCGAACTGGCGGGCCATATTGAAGTGGCGCACGTCAACTTCCGCTACCGCCCCGACACACCGCTGGTGCTGCGCGACGTGTCGATGCGGATCCCCGCCGGCCGGTTCGTCGCCATTGTCGGCGCGTCTGGCAGCGGCAAGTCGACGCTGTTCCGTATGCTGATGGGCTTCGAGACGCCGGAGTCGGGCGCCATCTACTTCGACCAGCAGGACCAGTCGCACCTGAACGTGGAGGCGCTGCGGCGTCAGATCGGGGTGGTGCTGCAGAGCG
>JADZBZ010000497.1 GCA_020851835.1 Acidobacteriota bacterium | reverse complement strand
GCGCCGTCACCGCACCGGTCTTCACGTCGATGCGGACGATGGTGTCGGTCGTCCAGACGTTGGCGTACACGTCACCGCCCACGCATTCGAGCTCGTTCAGCCGGCCCAGGGGGCGCCCCTCCATCGTCACGCTCACCGTGCGGATCACGTCGAACGTGTCTGGCGCCCGCACCGTCAGCCGGTCTCCGCCATCGCTCATCACCAGGGCCCGGCCATCGTGACAAAGGCCCCACCCCTCGCCCTCGTACGACAGCTCGCCCACCCGTCCGAGCGTGTTCTTGTCGTAGACCAAGACCCGCCCGTGCTGCCAGGTCAGCTGAAACAGACGGTTGCCGACATCGGCCAGACCCTCCGCGAAGTACGGCGCCGGCACGGGCACCTGCTGGCGGACTGCTCCCGTCGCCAGCTCCACCTTGCGTAACGACGACCGCCCCACGAGGCCGGTGCTCTCGTACAGCAGCCCATCACGCCAAATCAGGCCCTGCGTGAACGCCGAGCGGTCGTGCGGGTAGGCGCGCAGGACGCGAGCCTTGAGTGCCGCGGGTGACGTCGGAAAGAGGGGTTGGTCGACAGTGCCCATGCACCACGCGACGACGCCAAGGCCGGCAACCAGGGCCGCCGCGACGAAGCCATGCACCCGCATCTACCTGAGCGTAAAGGTGAGTTCGATGGTGATGATGACCGGAACGGGCTCACCCTGGCGGATGCCGGGAGAAAAGCGCCACATCTTGGCCGCTTTGATGGCTTCCTGATCGAGGCCGAAGACGGGGTCGAGCGACTTGGTCACTCGCACGTCGCCGACCGTGCCGTCAGGCAGCACGATGCACTCGAGCCAGACGGCGCCCTGGACCTTCGCGCGCATCGCGTCGGCGGTGTACTGCGGCCTGACCTCGCGCAACACCCGCGGCAGAGTGATGCCGGCGCCCGGCCGGTAGGCGCCCCCGCCGGTGCCGCCGCCAAAACCGGGCCCCAGACCCGACCCCTGCCCCGGTCCCACACCCGACCCCGTGCCCGTGCCGGCTCCCGTGCCCGAACCGGACCCGAGGGACTCGGAGGCGACGTTGGCGCTCTGGAGGCTGCCAGGGAGCGCCTGCTGGGCGGCAGCCATGTTCATGGCCGGGATGTTGATGGCCTCGAGCGGCGGCGGCTCTGGCTCTTTCACCTTGGGCGGCGGCGTTGGATCCGGCTTCTTTTGCACTGGGACAGTCAGCTTGTCCTTGCCGGGCAATTCCGCTGGACGCGGCGGCTCGGGCGTCTTGTTGCCGCCCCCGCCGCCTCCGCCGCCAGGCCCCGGCTCGGCAAGCCAGACGATACGGTCGACCGGGATGTCCGGCGGCATCTCCTGGACGGGACGCGCAGGCTGATAGCGATAGATGAGGATTCCGAGAACGGCCAGGAGAACATGAGTGGCCACCGACGAGGCGACCCCGAGGCGCGACTGCCGCTGTTCGAACGAGAAATGCACCTCGATCGGCCGCTCGGCCCGGAGATGCAGGGGCCCATCGGTTTCCTTCGGCACGGGAGCGGTAATCTGTTCAGCCATGCGAAAGAGAGGCGCTGTGAATCATTGTGACCGACGGGTCTGGGGCTGACAAGTGCAAAGCCTGGACCACCATCTTCGACGCCGGCCGTAGTCACGCGGCTTCGGTGCTACAATCCAAGTCGAGGTTGCCTGCGGGCAATCGAAGGAGCACTAGTCATGGAGGTCCTCGCATTGTTCGGACCAGTCGGATTGCCGGAAATGCTCATCATTCTGGCGATCGTCATTCTCATCTTCGGTGCCAACCGCCTGCCCGAACTGGGCCGCGGCATTGGATCCGGCATCAAGAACTTCAAGTCCTCCATCAAGGACAGCCACGACAAGACCGACTAGGGTCGGCCTCGCCCTTACAACACCACGCGCTGGTCGCCTATCCGGCGCGTAACCCGCTCTCGGTCTAGATATTCGAGCAACGGGATCGCAAACTTTCGGCTGAGCCCGTAGCGGTCCTTGATCTGGGCCACGTCGAGCTTGACGACCTCGCCGCCCGCCGCCGCCTTGAGGGCGGCGATGTCGCGTTTGACCGCGTCGAGCGCGTCACGATGCAGCAGCAGCGCGTCGAGGCGGACGAGCACTTTCTGACGCACGAGGTAGGCGCTGGCGGCCTCGGCCGCCGGTGCCTCGACGCCTGCGCGGGTGGCAATGCCGGCCATGTCAGGTGGCGTCAGTCCGCCCTCCCGGTACGCCGTTTCGACCGCTGCCACTGTCGCTTCTCCCCCAGGCAGCGCCGCGCGATGCGTGGGAAGCGCCAGCCGCTCGCGATCGACCATCGCGCGGGCCGCGACCAGGCGCCGCATCACCGCTTCGAACACCGCCCCGTCGACACTTCCGAATAACCGCGCACGTGCCTCCTCGCGAGGCAGACCTTCGCTCAGGGGCTGCAGCGCGTGAAACGCCTTGACGATCGCCATCAGCCCGGTCCCCGCCTGGTCCATCGCCGCGCCCGACACCAGGCGGTCCCCGGCGACCGAGATCGTGCCGGCCCGCTCGAGGGCGGTCAGCACCTCCCGTACCGCGCTGGGCCCCAGGCCCGCGCGCGCGACTGCGTCGCTGGTTGACAGCCCGCGCAGGCCACGTTCGCGCACCATCGCCACCAGGGCCTGCGTCGAGTCTGCGGGCCGCAGCTCAGTGAGACGGGCGAGGGCCGCGGGCGTCCGGATCGCGGCCGACGTGGGCGCCGGGTCGAGCACGGTGGCGGCACCGATGGTGATGGGCGGCGAGTAGGCGCGGAGGATGACGCGGTCGCCCCGCGTCAGCACGGCCGGGGCCTCCAGCCGCAGGCGCGCGAGGGCGGTGTCGCCGGCGGCGATGTGGCCCGCGTCGGGCCCGGCGATCGACACCCGTCCGAGAACTTCGGCCGTGCCGTGGTGCACGCGCACGCGCGCCCCGTGACGCAGCGGGCGCGCCGAGGGCAGGAGGTCGATGACGACGTCGGCGCGCCGCGTGACGGCCAGCGTCTCCGGCGCGGCCAGCGTCTGCCCTCGCGACACGTCGGTGAGCTCGACGCCGCCCAGATTCACGGCCGCCCGGCGGCCGGCGGTCACCTCCGCTTCCGGCTGCCCATGCACCTGGATGCCGCGCACCTTCGCGCGCAACGGCCCCGGCAGAAGCGCCAGCTCGTCGCCGAGACGCACGGTCCCGGACACCAGCGTACCGGTGGCCACCGTTCCGAAGCCCCGCATCGTGAAGACCCGGTCGATGGGCAGCCGCACGGCGCCGCCCGCGGGCCGCCGCCCGACACGCGCCGCCGCCGCCGACAGGACGGACCGGAGCTCGTCCAGTCCCTCCCCCGTTCGCGCCGACACCTCCAGCACGGGGCGGCCCTGGAGGAACGATCCCTGGATGAGCTCGGCGACCTCGAGCGCGACCAGTGCCCTCGTGTCGACATCCACGGCGTCGACCTTCGTGATGACGACGCAGCCATCGGCCACGCCGAGCAGCCGGCAGATATCGAAGTGTTCGCGGGTCTGCGGCATCACGCTCTCGTCGGCCGCGACGATGAGCATCACGAAGTCGACGCCGCCGACGCCCGCCAGCATCGTGCGGACGAAGCGCTCGTGACCGGGCACGTCCACGAACGCCACCCGGCTGTCGCCGATGGCCGCGTGGGCGAATCCCAGTTCGATGGTGATCCCGCGCGTCTTCTCCTCCTTGAGGCGGTCGGGGTCGATGCCCGTGAGCGCGTGCACCAGCGTACTCTTACCGTGATCGATGTGTCCGGCCGTACCTACCACCAGGTGCTTCATCGCCGCTTCCGATCCGACCGCTCGCGCCGGCCGGGCCGCTGCGCCCGCCGACGCGGGTGGGTGGCCTTGTGCTGCGCGCTCTTCGACGGCGTGCCGGTGGCTGCCCGGGGACGCGGCGCCCGGACGCGCTCGGTGTCGAGCGTCTGCTCGAGGGCCAGCTCGATTTGGCGCCGGTCCATGTCCACGCGCGCGATGATCACCTTCACGTGGTCGCCCAGACGGTACGCCTTCTTGGTGCGTTCCCCGGCCAGCGTGTGCGTACCCTCGAAGAACCGGTAGAAGTCGTCGGCGAGCGTCGAGATGTGGACCAGGCCCTCTACGTAGTGGTCCACGAGCTCCACGAAGAGGCCGAAGTGCGTGACGCCGGTCACATAGCCGTCGAACACGTCACCGACCCGCTGGGCCATGAAGCGGACCTTCTTCCACTGCAGCAGCTCGCGTTCGGCCTCATCGGCACGGCGCTCCCGCTCGGAGGCATGGCGGCCGGTCTCGGGCAGCGCCGCATCCAGCGCCTGGCGACGGCGGGTGACGACGTGGGTGTGCCGGAGCTCGCGGAGCAGCCGGTGCACCACCAGGTCCGGATAGCGCCGGATGGGCGACGTGAAGTGCGTGTAGCAGGACGCCGCCAGTCCGAAGTGGCCAAGGTTGACCGAGTCGTAGCGCGCCTTCTGCATGGTGCGCAGCATGAGGAACGCGATGGGACGCTCGGCCGGCGCGCCGTGAATCTGCTCCACGAGGGCCTGGAAGTGGGCGGGCCGCACGCCCCCCGATGGCGGCACGCGGAGTGAATAGCCGAGGGAGCGGACGAATGTCTCGAACGCCTCGACCTTCAGCGCGTCGGGCGGCTCGTGCACGCGGTAGAGCGAGGGCATGCCGGCGTCCTCGAGATGGTGCGCCACCGTCTCGTTGGCCAGCAGCATGAACTCCTCGATCAGGCGGTGCGCCACATTGCGCTCGGACGCGATGATGTCCGCGACGAGGCCTTCGGTGTCGAGCACCACTTCTGCCTCGGGCAGGTCGAAATCCACGGAGCCGCGGCGCCGGCGCCTCCGGTTGAGGACCTCGAACAGCTCGCGCATGAGGCCGAAGGTCGGGACCAGGTCACGGTACTGTGCGGTCATCGCGGGGTCGCGGTCGGTGAGAATGGCGTTGACGGCCGTGTAGGTCATCCGCGCGGTGCTCCGGATCACGCCGTCGTGGATTTCGTGACGAACCACTTCCCCGCGCGCGTTCACCTCCATGAGACAGGACTGGACCAGTCGATCCACCTGCGGATTGAGCGAACAGACACCGGTCGCCAGCGCCTCCGGAAACATGTGCACGGCCCGCTCGGGGAAATACACCGAGGTGGCGCGTTCATACGCTTCGCGGTCCAGGGCACTTCCGGCGCGCACGTAGTGAGCGACGTCGGCGATGTGCACCCCGAGCCAGAAATGGCCGTTCGGCAAGCGCTCGATCGAGATGGCATCGTCGAAATCGCGCGCGTGCTCGCCGTCGATGGTGACGACGATGCGGTTGCGAAAGTCGGTGCGTCCGGACAGGTCGTCGGAGCCCAATGCCGCAGCCACCCGCGCCGCCTCCTGGAGCGCCTCGTCGCCATGGGTGTCTGGAATTTCGTACTTCCGCAGGATGACCTCGGTGTCCACGCCGGGCTCGTCGAGCGATCCGATCACGTCGGTGACCGAGCCGCGCGGCGGCTGACCAGCGGCGCCGTGACGCGTGATCTCGACCCGCACCATCT
>JADZBZ010000496.1 GCA_020851835.1 Acidobacteriota bacterium | reverse complement strand
GCGGTGAACGGCCATCTGGTCTCGTTCACCTGGGCTACGTCGAGCGCGGCGACCGACTACGTGCTCGAAGCCGGCACGTCGAGCGGCACGGCGGACATCGCCCAGTTGCCCGTCGGCGCGCCGTGGTTAGCGGCCACGGCGCCGAGCGGCACGTATTACGTCAGGGTACGGCCCCGGAACGCGTGCGGTTCGGGGTGGTGGTCCAACCAGGTCGTCATCACGGTGCCGTAGGCACGGGTCGTGATGACATCGGCCTCACCATCCGATGGCGAGGCCGTCCTTGCGCACGTCCGACCCACCCATCAGCACCCCCGATTGCTGGTCGATGAGGATGCCCTGGAAGCCCCCCATGAGGCCGCGGCCCTCGCAAGTCTCGTGGCCTCGCGCCTCCAGCGCCGCCCGCACGTCCGAGGTGATGCCGCTTTCGAGCGCAAGGCTGGTGCCCAGGTGGCGTATGCGCGCGGCCTCGCCCGCCTGCTGGATGTTCATGCCGAAGTCCACGAGGTTGGCGACCAGCTGCGCATGGGCCTGCGCCTGGTTGTCGCCGCCCATCACCCCGAACGACACCCAGGGGCGGCCGTCCTTCAGGATCATCGCCGGCACCAGCGTGTGTAGGGGCCGCTTGTGCGGCCCGACCCGGTTGGGGTGGCCAGGCGTCAGCGTGAAGCCCGCCCCGCGGTTGTGCAGCGTGATGCCCGTATCGCCCGCCACGATACCCGCCCCGAACGCCCCGAACAACGACTGGACGAACGAGACGACGTGGCCATGGTTGTCGGCGACGGTGAGATAGATGGTGTCACCGAGGTCCTGCCCCGCGAAGTCGAGCGATCGGACGCGCCCGCCCATGGAGCCCGGTGCGTAGTCGGCGGCCTGCCGCCCGTCGATCTCCGCGCGGCGAGCGGCCGCGTAGTCTTTCGAGATCAGGGCCGCGAGCGCGCCCTTCGGCATCGCGTCTCGGTCGGCCAGGCAGGCCGCGCGATCCGCGAACGCAATCTTCTTGGCCTCGCTGACCAGGTGCAGGTAGTCGGCCGAGTTGTGGCCCATCGACCCCACGTCGAAGCCCTCCATCAGGTTCAGCATCTCGAGCGCGACGAACCCCTGCGTGCTGGGAGGCATCTCGAGCACGTCGTGCCCGCGGTAACTGGTATGGATGGGTTCGACCCAGTCGGCTCGATGGTCGGTGAAGTCGCGCAATTCGAGCAGGCCACGACGAGCCTCGATGTCGGCCACAATCGCTTCGGCGAGGCCACCAGTGTAGAAGGCGTCGCGGCCGTCCGTGGCGATGTGCTCTAGGCTGCGGGCGAGGTTCGGATTGGCGAAGACCTCGGCTTCGCGGGGCGCGCGGCCGCCGGGCAAGAACGTCTTCGCCGCGGCCGGATCCTGCGCCAGCTTGTCTTGGTTGAGGGCCCAGTCTGCCGCCATCAGCTCCTGAACGGGAAAGCCCTCGCGTGCGTAGCCGATGGCCGGCTGCAGCGCCGCGGCCAGCCCCATCGTGCCGAACCGGGCCAGGAGCTGATGCCACCCCTCCACCACGCCGGGCACGGTGACCGCCAGCGGTCCGCTGCCCGGAATCCCGGACAGGCCACGTCGTTCGAACTCCTCGGGTGTGGCGCGATACCCCGATCGCCCGCAGGAGTCGAGGCCGTACACCTGCCGGGTTCCGGCGTCGTACACCAGCGCGAACAGATCGCCGCCGATGCCGTTCATCGACGGCTCCACTACCGCCAGCACGGCCGCTGCCGTCACGGCGGCATCTACGGCGTGGCCGCCGCGCTGCAGCACGTGCAGGCCCGCCGCGGAGGCCAGCACCTGGCTGGTGGCAATCATGCCGTGACGCCCGACGGCGGCCGAGCGCGTGCGCCGAAGGTTACCGGCCGGGCGATCACCCGGCGCAACCTCGTGCGGTGGTGGAGGCGTCATCATGGCGGCGAACGGGGAGCCCCCGCGCTGCGCGTGATTGTAGCGGAGGTGCGTGCGGGTTATCGGTACAATCACCCCATGCGGCGCCTGGCCCTGCTGACGGCCGGGGTGCTGGTCGCCACCTTCGCGACGGCCCCGGCCCAACCGCTCGATTCCGCCGCTCTGCGCCAGGCACTCGTGGCAGCCCTGAAGCCCGCTCTCCCGTTCCCCGCCGCGCATGCCGACGGCACGCCAGAGGCAGGCGGCGCCGATCCCGTCTGGACCGTTCGCTGGTCCGGGACAGACGAGCCGCACGTGGACGTGCTCGCCAATCCGCTCAACGACGCCAACCGCCAACGGGCCCTTGCGGCCGAGCAGGCCATTCAGAACGCCGCCATGCAGTCGCAGCGGCGATCACAGGCTGATTACGAGCAGGCGCTCACCGACTTTCAGCGCACGGGCCGCACGTCGGAGATTCGGGAGATTTCCCTGCGCGATGATGGCGTGGCCGGCGAACGTTACGACGCGGAGAGTCAACTCACCGTGAGCGCGGAGATCGTCGATGCGCCGCGCAGGTTCACCGTGCCCAGCGGCGTGAGGCCGGAAGTGGTGTCCGGGTTTACGGCGGCATCATCCACGGTCCGCCTGCCGGCCAACACCTACGTCGAAGCCGACGCAGGCGGCGTTCCGGGCTCGGCGCACTACTGTCCCGAACAAGCCTGGGTCTTCCTCGGTGGGCTCATACCGAGTGTCGGCCCCGGCCCCGGCGCCGGCGTACCGGCCTTCGATATCTCCGTTTCCATGTCCGGCGGGGCCGGCGGCCGCGGCGTCGTCGTGTGGATTCGCGGCAACGCCCGACTGGTCGAGCGGGTGCTCACCCGCGCTGTCTGGGCGGGCCTGGGCGCCCGCCTCGGGGATTGAGCCCGGGGCTTTCTGCGCCTGAACTCGTCCAGTGGAACAGTCCTCCTGCGCCCGTCGTCCAACCAAGGCGGGAAGGACAACATCATGTTCCGCATCTACGAGCTGAATTTCTCATCGACCGCCGAAGCCGTGATCGGCCTACTGCTGGCCATCACGCTCGTGGCGATGGTCTTCGTTTAGCGCGCACGCCTCTTCACACCTCACGAATCGCGGCGGCTCGATCGACATCGGTGGCGGCCCGCGCGAAGGCCGCGCCACCGCCGCGGCCGCCACCACCACCGTCGTCACTCCGGCCAACGTTCCCGGGTCGGCCGGCGCCACGCCGACCACCAACGCCCTGATCGGCCCGCACGCTCCGGCGGCCATCACCAACTCTGCGCCGGCCAGCGTGGGCCCGTCACGCGTTGGCCGGCTTCAGGAGCGGTCGGTGGCGGCCAGGTAGCTCTTGCGCGCCCGCACCGTCATGCCGGCTCGTCCCACACGCACCTCGAGTTTGTGCACCTTGCCGTCCAGTGCCGCGGGCGTGAAGCCAATCAGGTACTGGCTGCGCAGTTCTTGTGCCACGCGAGAGAAGGTGGGCGCCAGTTCGTCCGTTCGCTTCAGCTCGAAGTAGCCGCCGCCGGTTTCTTCCGAGATCTTGCGCAGGTCGCGCGTCGGCCGCGAGCGCACGACCCGCACGCCGTTGAAGTATTCCGACTCGAGGCCGATGGAGT
>JADZBZ010000495.1 GCA_020851835.1 Acidobacteriota bacterium | reverse complement strand
GCGATCGACTGGTGCCCGCCTTGGCGCGACGCCTCTACGACGAGGGGCGCGCGGCGTTCGACCGCGGCGCGTATGTCGCCGCGGTCGAACGGTTCACGCGAGCGCTGCCGGCCATCGAGGCGCTCGCGATGGATGGCCAGCGAGAGATGGAGGACCTGCGAGTGCTCACGAGCGGGTTCCTCTCGCTGGCACGCGACCGCGTGGCGCCACCGGCGACGCCGCGGCCGCCGCGGCTGGCCTCGCGCGCGTGGCCGGTCGAAACGGTCACACTAGCACCTGGGCCGGCGAACGCCGATCTCGATCCGCAGACCACGCCGCCGGTCGCGATCGAACAGGATCTGCCGTCGTGGGTGCCCGATCAGTACGGCGTAGGCGCGGGGATGAACAGCGCAATCGACGTGCGGATCGATGAGACCGGCCGCGTCGTGGACGTCACCCTCGTCACATCGGCGCATCCGCGGTACGACTTCGAGTTGATGCGCGCGGCCAGGAACTGGCGCTACGAGCCGGCGCGGCGGGCTGGCCTGCCCGTGGCCTCACAGAAGCGGGTGGAGGTGGTACTGCGCGCGCGGTAGGAGGCGCACCGCGGCGCCTGGCGGCATTCACCGGCACATTCACCGGCCACAGACCGCGACGTCCGGGCTCCAGCGGCCATGGAACCGGCCCACTATCTTCTGGCCGTCGGGCGCCACGAAGGCGAACGAGCCATCGAGGTCGTCGCCGAATACCGCGCGCGCAAAACGCACCGTTCCCGTGACGCTCGGAAACGCGTTGCCCCCGTACTGGACGGCCCCGGTCTTCCCGTCGGTGTCCGGAAATCGATAGGTCACCGGATCTTGGATGCTGGCGTCGTGCCAGATCGCAATGCGCAGCCACGGCTGCGCGCGGTCCACGTCCTTCTGGCCGGGACGCCCCACGGCAACCGTGAAGGCGGCCCCGTCCCAGGGCGCGCAGTCGCGCCAGGCGACAGCGGGCGACAGTGCCGGCTGCTCGGCCAGCAACGATGCCGTCAGCGCGGCGACGGCGAGGGCCCCCGCGGCGACCGCCACAGGCGAGGATGTCATGCGGCGAAGATTAGCACGCGTGTCATAACCAGCGTGTGAGCCATACACCGCAGCCATCGAGTTCGACGTCGGATGATCCATCGGCGACCGGTCCGAACGGTCTGAATTTGCCCGCGGCATGGATCAACACATCGAGCCTGCCATTCGTCGATACGCTCACCTCGCCCATCAACCTTTCGACCTCGGCCCCGTCGGTCAGTTCGGCGGCAAACGCACCTTCTACGGGCTGGCCAGCAGAAAATCCACCTTCCCGAATTGGCGCAGCGCCCGTTCGATCACCTCGTTGGCACTCGTCGGGTCGCGAACGTCGGCCTTCAGGCCGACAAACTGTCCACCGGTCGCGGCCCAGCCCCGCTCACGTACCTCAAGAGCGGGCTGATGTGTCACACCGTACCGGCCATGGTCTGCGTGGGCGAACTGCGCGCGGCCTGAGTGTCTCTCACATCAGGGCTGGCCCGCTCCCCGTGTTGCCTACGGCATCGTGAACTCCACCTGGGCGCCGCAGAACTCGAGCGCGCCGGAATACGCCATGCCGTCGACCTTGAGGTAGAAGGTCTGGTCGCTGCGAACCGTATTGAGCGCGGTCGACGCGAACAGGGGAACGCTCCAGAACCCCGTGCGATCCGGCCCGACGGTGCTAGCCGTTGGGCCCGAGGCCTCGGAGCGGGTACCGTCCCAGAAGTTGATTCCGATGAGCGAAAATTGGAAGAACTCAGGTGAATGGTCGTTGAACTTGAGCCACACGTGCAGCAGCCTGGCTCCGATCGGCAGCGGTAGTTCGAGCAATGCGCGGCTACCGTAGGTGGTGAACTGGATGCATCCGAAACCGACGTGGTCGGCGGAGCCGGTGACCCTTGCGGTCAGGGCGCTCAGATTGAGCGGCGCGACGATGGCGGCCCGGGTGGAGGCGATACCGGCGTCCACGTACGCCTTGTTGGTTGCATCACCCCCGTTGACCGGCGGACCGACCTCGACCACCCGCGCGTTGCCGGCCGAAAGGCCGGCGGGAAACGCCGCGCGCGGCGCCGGGCGCGGCGACCCGCCGAGGCCTCCACCCGGGACGAAGGCCCAGGCGCCGGACTGGCCCGTGCTGTCGCGCCAGGTGCCGCTCAGGCCCGCGAGGCTGATGGCAGCGTCGATGTGCACCGGCGTCGCGCCGGGCGAGGTCACCAGGGTCAGCCCGAAGCCAATGGAGCCGTCCCGATTCTGGAAGGCCAGTCCCGCGGCCGACGCCCTGGTTGGCGCCCCGCACTGGTCGTCCCATCCGTCCAGGTGATAGACGCCGCTGTCCTGCACGACCGTGAGGGTCACCACGTTGCAGTAGGGCTGCTGCTGCCAGCGAAACTGTCCGAGCGACTGGGCGCCGGCCGGCAGCGGCAGGACGGCTAGACCGGCCGCGATGAGCAGACTTCCGATGATCCCGCGCATATGGAGCCTCCTGATGGAATACACGCAGGCGGGTTCGATGCGGGGACATCGGGGCGGCGCGTTGCGCCGGGTGCCACCCGGATTCCCGCAGGGTGCTCTCTCCCGGTCCACTCGAGTGCCTGCTGCGCCAGCACCGCCAACAGCCGCGGCGACTCGTTGAGGCACGGCAGATGCCGCGCTTCGAGCGAGGGCGCCCCCTCGAGCGCAACGCGCCCTTCGAGCTGGCTCTCGGCGTTGTCCCCGAGAAATCCGTACGGGAAGTATACGACGCGAGAAAAGCCGGCGTCCGTCACGTGTGCGAGCGCCCGATCGATGGGCGGCTCCGTCCACCGGCCGCCGCGCGTGTGGTTCAACCAGCCGTTCACCACCAGGCCGAAGTGGCCGGCCAGCT
>JADZBZ010000494.1 GCA_020851835.1 Acidobacteriota bacterium | reverse complement strand
TACGGCGTCGGTGAGCCGCTGCAGGTTTCGCAGACATGGCACGTCGGGGTTGGCCACCAGCACGATGAGGTCGGCGGCCTGCAACGCGGCGGCGGTGGCGGGCGTCAGCGTCGACCCGACGTCGATGGCAACCAGGTCGTGGGTGGTCCGCAAGGCGTGCACCGTGGCCTCGACACCCTCCGCATCACGTGACGAGGGCCGGCCCCATTCTTCGCCCGCGGCGAGCACGTCCACGCCGCAGGGGTGCGGCGAGACGAAGTCTCCGAGCAGCCCTGCGTCGCGCCAGGCCACGCGATCGAGCAGGTGCGTGAGGGTGTGACGCGGCCGCAGGCCCAGAAACAACGCCACGTCGCCCGGGGCGGGCTTGAGGTCAACCAGCACCGTGGCCCGGCCCGTGACGCGACGCAGTTCGGCGCCGATGTTCACCATCATCGTGGTGGTACCCGTGCCGCCCTTCGTACCCAGGAACGCAACCGTCATGGTGAGCGGGAAGGGCAACCCGTGTGCCAGCAGCCTCAGCCAACCCCGCCTCCACGAAGGCCGTCACTGGCATGCGCGCGCGAGCGGATGGGCTTGCAGAAACGTAACGGCCAACCTCAAGTTTCGTCGGCGCCCCGGCGTGCATCGGCAGGCAACGGCCCGACCCGGAGCGAATCGCCCGGCATTCCGGCCCGAGCGCACCGCGCACCGCCGGTACGCCCCTTGCTCTGGCACGGCCCACTGCCCCCCGGAGTCACCGACGCATGCCCTCGACACCATCGTCTTCCACATCGCGGCGCCCCACCGTCGACGAATGGGGCGTCTACGACCCGCAGCAGGCCGGCCTGGCCGCGTTGTATACACGGCTGACCGGCATCCCCGACCCGATGCTTCCTGACACGGCCGGCGAGGCCGCCAGAGCCGGCGTGCTGCCCGACGGGCTTCCGCATCTCGGCCCATCCATGCGCTAGCGTGATGCCCGGCCGCCAGGCCGGGCATCCACCTTGCCTTCTCCCCGACCAACGCGCGGGAATCGCCGCGATCGTCGCGGTTTCTGCCATGCGCGACCGGGGAAGGCCATGCAGCAACTGCGCACCAGGATGCGCGCGGGCACGACGGTCACCGCCCGCGGCGACCTCTGGTCGATTGCCGGATCGGAACACTTCGACGCCGGCGTGTTCGTCGCCCTCGAGGGCCGCGGACGCGGCAACCGGGGACAGCGCACCACCCTCATCTCACCGTTCGACACTATCGAACCCGTGTTCCCGCAGGAGCTCGCATGGCGGCGCCGTCGGTCTGCCATTCGCACGGCTCTCCTGGCGCTTGCGCGCAGCCGCCCGCCTTCGGGCCTGTGGACGGCCGTGGAGGGCCGGTTTGACCTGCACGCGTGGCAACTCGCGCCGGCCCTCGCGGTGCTGGACGGCACACCGCGCGTCCTGCTCGCGGATGCCGTCGGCCTCGGCAAGACGCTGCAGGCTGGCCTCATCGCGGCCGAATTGGCCGCGCGAGGTCTGGCCAGGCACACCCTCGTCCTGGCCCCGCCGGCACTGCGCGACACCTGGGCCACCGAACTGGGCGACCGCCTGGGCCTCGAGGTCGCGATTCTCGATCCTGCCGCCATCACCGCTTGCCACCGCGCGCGCGGAGGCGGCGCGAACCCCTGGACGAGCGCGCCGGTCGTCGTCTCGTCCATCGACTTCGTGAAGCGCGCCGAGGTGCGCGCGGCCGTCGAGGCCGTGCCCCTCGATCTGCTGATCGTGGACGAGGCCCACCACCTCACGCCAGGCAGCGACCGAGCCGCCGTGGTCGCGCGCTTCGCGCGACGAGCGCCCTGGTTGCTGCTGGCCTCGGCCACGCCGCACAGCGGCGACGTCGGCGCGTTTCGGGCGCTGGTCGAGCTCGGCTCCACGGGCGATGCCGCCGAGCCGCCCATGCGGGTGTTCAGGCGCACGCCGGCCGAGGCTGGCGTTCACCGGCGGCGGCGCTCCACGGTGCTGGCCGTGACTCCGACCGCGGCGGAACTGGCGCTCGTGGAGGGCCTGCTCGGCTATGCGCGCGCCATCTGCCATGGCCCTCTGGGCGCGCGACCCGGTGTGCGCCTGGTGGCCGGTGTGCTGGTGCGGCGCGCCAGCTCGAGCGCGTGGGCGGCGGAGTGCACGCTGCTGCGCCGGCTGGCCGCACTGGCGGGCGAACCGCCCGGCGGTGAGACGGCTCAACCCGCCCTGCCCTGGGAAGAGCCAGACCAGGGCGACATCCCCGAGGACGCCTGGATCGGCGTGCCCGGCCTCCCGCCGGGAAGCGGTGAGAGCGAGCGGTTGCGAGAGCTGGCCGCACTGGCGCGCGCCGCCCGCGCGCGGCCGTCGAAACTCCTTCGATTGCGGCGTCTGCTCGCCCGCCTGGGCGAGCCGGCCGTGGTGTTCACCGAGTTCCGCGATACGCTCGAGGCCTGTCGCGCCGCGCTCGAGAGCGATCGCGAGGTCGCCTGCCTGCACGGCGGGCTTGGCGCCGCCGAGCGCCGGCGCGCGCTCGCCGACTTCCTGGGAGGACGTGCCACGGTGCTGCTGGCCACCGATGTCGCGGGCGAGGGCCTCAACCTCCAGACGCGCGCCCGCATCGTCGTGACTGTGGAGTGGCCGTGGAACCCGCAGCGGCTCGAGCAGCGCATCGGCCGCGTCGACCGGCTCGGCCAGACGCGCGCCGTGCATGCCGTCCACCTCACCGCGAAGGGCACCTTCGAAGACACGGTCCTCGCCCGGATGCTCGCGCGCTCGGCGCGCTCGCGCGACGAACTGGCGCGGCTGGCGAGCCTGCCGGCCGGTCCGGCGCTCGAGGCGGCGGTACTGGATGGCGCCGAGTGCCTCATCGCTTCGCCCGCGGCCCTGGCGCCGGCGGCTGATGCAGCGGCCTTGCGCGAAGCCCACCGCCTCGTGGAGTTCCGCAGGCTGACGAGCCGCGCCGGCCTGGCGCCACCCGAACCGTGCTGGGCCTGGCCGCGTCGGCGCACGCGCCCCGTGCGCCTGGCGGTGCTCGTCGAGGTGAGCGCGGCCCGCGCGGGGCGCCTGGCGTGGTCTACGGTGGTGCCCCTCCAGGTTCACCTGGCGTACGGGCCGCACGACCGCCGCGCGTGGAAGGCGGTGTGCCGCCAGGTGGCTCGCGCAGCAGACGTGCACCGGGCCGCCCGCGCGGCGGCGCGATCGGCGGCGGGCGAAGTCCCCCGCTGGCGTGAGCTGTCGGCTCGGGTCGAGGCCATCAGGCGAGGCCTCGCGGCGGGATCTCCGACTCCGGTTCAACCCTCCCTGTTCGATCGCCGGGCTGTTCGCGATGCCGAGGCCCGCGCCGCCGTCGTGGCCTTGCTCGACGATCACCTGCGGCAGGTGGCGACCACGGCGGCCGACGATACCGGCGACATCGACACGTGCGTGCTCGTCGTGTTGCCGCTCGATTGGGACGGACCATGACGATTCCCGGTATCACGGGCGATCTCTTGTCGAGCGAGCACCTCGCGGAGGTCGTGGACGCTCTGCCAGGCGATGGGATCGATCGGGCCTGGGTGCACGGTCTCGCGCGCTGGTGGCGGCGCGCCGGGCAGGCGCTGGGGCCGGCGTCGGCGCCGCGCGCGGTGTTCGACGTGGCCACCCGTCCGCTCGTCGAACACCTGGGTTTCACCGTGGCCCGAGTCGAGCCGCAGGCCTGGGGTCACGCGGCCGTCCTGGCGCGCGACGACGTGCCGGTCGCGGCCCTGCTCAGCACGGCCTGGGGCTTCCCCATCGCCGGCACGTGGCGGCTCGCCCTTCGTTCGAGCGTCGCGACACGGCTGCCCTGGGCTCTGGTAATCAACGGACGCGCGCTGGCCATTGTCGACGGCACGCGGCCCTGGACGAGGCGGCTGCTCACGTTCGAGTTCGAGGAGGTGCTGCGCGATGAGCGGGCCACGCTCGCGCTGGCGCGGCTGGCCCGGGCCGACGTGCTCGGCGCAGAGGGTGACGGAGCGCTGGCCGGCCACGTGGCGGCGTCGGATCGTGCGGGTGCCAGCGTCTGCGCCGCGCTTGGTGACGGCGTGCTCGAGGCGCTGGCGGAGTTGGTCGTCGCCTTCGACCACGCCGGCGCCAGGGGCAGACGCGGAACCGACCACGCGGCACTCGTCCTCGAGCAGGCGTTGACCGTAGTGTACCGGCTGCTCTTCCTGTTCTTCGCCGAGGCGCGGCACCTGCTGCCCGTGTGGCACCGGGTCTACCGCGACGCCTACAGCATCGACAGGTTGCGGCGGCGCGTCATGGCGCGACCCGATTCGCGCGGCGTGTGGGCCGCGGTGCAGGCGATGGCGCGCCTCGCGCACGCAGGCTGGCACACCGGCGACCTCAGGGTGACGGCCTTCAACGGCCGGCTGTTTGCGCCGGCGCGTACGCCGCTCGGCGAACGGCAGCGTGTGCCCGACCCGGTGGCCGTCCGCGCCGTGCTCGCGCTTGGAACGACGAGTGACCGCCGGGGACGCCGGCCGATTGCGTTTCACGATCTGGGCGTGGAGCAGCTGGGCGCCGTGTACGAGCGCGTGCTGGACTACGAGCCCGTGCGCGCCGGCCCGCACCTGCGCTTGCGGCCCACCGCCATCGATCGCAAGACCAGCGGGAGCTTCTACACGCCCCGGGCCATCACCGACTTCCTCGTGCGGCGCACCCTCGGACCACTCGTCGAGGGGCGCTCGACGGACGACATACTCCGCCTTCGAGTTCTCGATCCGGCGATGGGGAGCGGCGCGTTCCTCGTCTCCGCCTGCCGCTTCCTGGCCGAGCGGCTCGAACAGGTACGCGTGGCCGAAGGTGCCTGGGCCGAGCGCGACGCGTCGGAAGACGGGCGCGCCGAGCTGTCGAGAACCGTGGCCGAGCGGTGCCTGTTCGGCGTCGATCTCAACCCCACCGCCGTGCAGCTCGCCCGCCTGTCGCTATGGCTCACCACGCTGGCCGACGGCCGGCCGCTTACCTTTCTCGATCACCACCTGGTCACGGGCAACAGCCTTGTGGGCGCCCGTCTGGCAGACCTGCCGCGGCCGCCGCGTGCCCCAGCCCGCGGGCATCAACCAGACGACGCCCAGCTCGAACTGTTCGACAGCCAAGCCGCCGAGGCGCTCGCGCGAGCAGTGGTTCCCGAACGTCTCAGGCTCGCGCTCGACCCGTCGGCCTCGCCCGCGGACGTCCGCCAGAAGGAGCGGCGCCTCGATCGCCTCCAGTCCGACGACGGCCTCGGCGCGCGTTGGACCCGGGCCGCGGATCTCTGGTGCGGCCTCGCGCTCGACGGGCGCTCGGGCCCGGGCCCGGCGATGTACCGCGAACTGCAGGGCCACCTCGCCGGACAGGCCACGTCGCTGCCCGCGCGCCAGCTGCGGGCCCTGGCGGCGCGGGCGCTGTCGCAGGCACACACGCACGGCGCGTTCCACTGGGAACTGGCGTTTCCCGAGGTGTTCGTCGACGCCGCCGGCCGACCGCGCCCCGACGCCGGTTTCGACGCCGTGCTGGGCAATCCACCCTGGGAGATGCTGCGCGCC
>JADZBZ010000493.1 GCA_020851835.1 Acidobacteriota bacterium | reverse complement strand
CGATCGCCACCACGTCACCGGAGAACGTCATCTCGGCGGAGGCCGACTTCACGCGGTTGGCGTGCTGCACCGTGTGCGTGCCACCCATGGTCCCGTAGGTGACCTCCACATCGTCGCCCTTGACGAGTTCGCCCAGGAGGCGCTGCTCGCCGTCGACCAGGATCCGGCTTCCCCGGTCCACGTGAAAAGCCATCTCGGCCTGCTCGCCCTTCTTCGAGCTCTTCACCGTGAAGGTGTTGGCCTTACCGTCCACCGCGATGATGACGCCGTCATACTCTTGTTGGGCCATCGCCGACACGCTCAAGCCCAGCACCAGCGCGGCACCAAACGCCGCGACACGAAAGCCCTTCGCCGAAACCATCGACCCCATGTTGCCTCCTCTGCGCGCCAGGCGCGCCCCGATGACGAAATGCCACTGTCTTGATTAGACGGGGCCGAGGTGAATGGCACGTGAATGGCAGATGAAGAGTTCTTAATGCCCGCCAGCCGAATCCGGGGATGATGGAACCTGACACATGGAAGCCGCCTTGCCTGCTCGTCCCGAGCCGACGGCTGCGGCCGCACCGGGCCTGACAGGCGTCGAAGCCGCGCGACTGCTCGCCGAACACGGCCCTAACGAACCCGCACCCGCCCGCCGCCTGTCGGCCGTGGTGGAACTCGGCCGCCTGTTCGCCAATCCTCTCGTCCTCATCCTGCTGGCCGCCAGCGCGGTGTCCGCCTGGGTCGGCCAGAACGTGGATGCCGGGATCATCGTCACGATCGTCCTGCTGAGCGTGAGCGTCAACTTCTGGCAGTCGTACCGGTCGCAGCACGCGGCCGAGCGGCTTCGCGCCTCGGTGGCGCCCACCGCCAGCGTGCAGCGCGACGGCGCCTGGCAGGAACTCCCGTTGCGGCTGCTGGTGCCCGGTGACCTCGTGCGGCTGTCCGCCGGCGACCTCGTGCCGGCCGACGCGCGCCTGCTGGAGTCGCGCGATTTGTCGGTGCAGCAATCGATGCTGACCGGGGAATCGCTGCCCGCCGACAAGCGCGCGGGGGCTGGTAACCAGCCGGGCGTCACGGGCGCCGACGCGGCGGATCGTGTCTTTCTCGGCACCTCAGTCGTCAGCGGCACCGCGACGGCCGTCGTGACGGCCACCGGGTCCCGGTCGCTCTTCGGCGACATCGCGACGCGACTGGCCAGCCGTGCGCCCGAGACGGAGTTCGAAAGCGGCCTGCGGCGCTTCAGCGTCCTGATCCTGCGCACGACGATGGCGCTCGTGCTCTTCATCCTGCTGATGGGGATCGTCGTCAGGCACGATGCGCTGGAATCCCTGCTCTTCGCGGTCGCCCTGGGTGTCGGGCTGACGCCGGAATTCCTGCCGATGATTGCCACGATCACCCTCACCCAGGGTGCCCTGCGCATGGCCCGCGAGAAGGTCATCGTCAAGCACCTGCCGGCAATTCAGAACCTGGGCAGCATCGACATCCTGTGCAGCGACAAGACCGGTACGCTGACGAGCGGGGTGATGCAACTCGACCGCGCGCTCGGGCCCGCCGGCGCGGCCTCGGTGCGGCCGCTCGAACTGGCCTCCCTCAACAGCCGCTTTCAGACAGGCATTCGAAGCCCGCTCGACGTGGCGATTCTCGCCACCGCCGCGCCCGTGCCTCCCGGCTGCACGAAGATCGACGAGATCCCGTTCGATTTCGATCGGCGCCGGCTGTCGGTCGTGCTCAGCTCGCCCGACAGCGCAGGGCAGCGCCTGTTGATCACCAAGGGCGCCCCCGAGTCGGTCCTCGCCGTCTGCGACTCGGCGGAGATCGACGGCCGGATCCTGGCCTTGGACACGGCGGCCAGGGATGCGTCGAGTGTGGTGTACCAGCGGCTGAGCGCCGACGGCTTGCGCGTGCTGGCCGTGGCTTACCGGAGGCTCGACGTCCGAGACGCCTACGCGCGAGAGGACGAGTTGCACATGGTGCTCGCGGGCTTTGTCAGCTTCATGGATCCAATCCTGGAAGATGTTTCGGACGTGCTGGCCGAACTCGGGCACGACGGCGTGACCGTCAAGATCCTCACCGGAGACAATCCCGCCGTGGCCCACCACGTCTGCCAGGCGATTGGGCTCGGCGAGGGTCAGGTCGTCACGGGGGACGACATCTCCGGACTCGACGATGCCGCACTCGGCCACGTGGCTGAGGAGGGCGCCATCTTCGCGCGGCTGTCGCCGGGGCAGAAGAACCGCCTCATTCTCGCGTTGAAGCACCGGGGCCACGTGGTGGGGTTTCTCGGCGACGGGATCAACGACGCGCCGTCGCTCCATGCCGCCGATGTGGGCGTGTCCGTCATGGGCGCGGCCGACGTGGCACGCGAGGCCGCGGACGTCATCAGGGCGAGCGCAGCCTCCGCGTGCTCCACCGGGGGATTCTGGCGGGCCGCCAGGCCTCGGCCAACATGATGAAGTACCTGCTGATGGGCACCAGCTCGAACTTCGGCAACGTGTTCAGCATGGCGGCCGCCTCTGTGTTCCTCCCGTTCCTGCCGATGCTGCCCACTCAGATCCTGCTGAACAATTTTCTCTACGACGTCGCGCAGATCGCCATCCCCAGCGACAACGTCGATGCGGGCTACCTGTGCACTCCCCAGCGCTGGAACATGCGGGTGGTCCGCGATTTCATGGTCTTCATCGGCCCCATCAGTTCGCTGTTCGACTTCCTCACCTTCTACGTCCTGCTGCGAGTCTTCCATGCGGGCGAGGTGCTGTTCCACTCCGGGTGGTTCGTCGAGTCGCTGGCCACCCAGACGCTGGTGCTGTTCGTGATTCGCACGATGGGGAGCCCGTGGAGGAGCCGGCCGAGCCGCGCGCTGTTGCTGACGACGCTGGTGGTCATGGGCGCCGGACTCGCCCTGCCGTGGACGCCGCTGGCAGCAGCGCTGGGGTTCATGCCGCTGCCGTGGGCGTACGTCGGGTTCCTTCTGGCCGTCCTGGCGGCCTACCTCGGTCTGGTGGAGGCGGCCAAGCGACGCCTGGTGCGCTACGCCGCCATCAGCGACTGACGCGCGCCGCCGCTATCGGAGGATGGCGTCTACGAGGCGGCCGTACTCACCGCCGAAGTGATGGCCCTCACCAATTGTGACTGCCCGCAGCCGGGACGCCGTCACGGCGCGGCAGACCGAGTCGGGCTCGTCGGCGGCCGACGCACAGGTCACTGGCATCGAGAGGCGGGCGATCTCGGGAGCGGTGGGGTACCGGGGATCGGCGCCGCCGCCAAGAAAGCTGTCCAGGTGGAAGGCGAACGCGGCCGTGTCGGACGGACTGAGCAGCGCGACGGTGGTGACGCGGCTCCTCAGCGCGGCAGGCAGCCGGTTGACGAGAAACGGCGCCACGTCGGCGCCGAAGGAATAGCCCACGACCACATGGCGGGGATTCGCCCGGCTTACCGCACGGCTTCGGGATCGCCGAAGCTCTGCACCGCCTCGGCCTCGGTTTCGAAGCATTCGAACACGTCCAGCAGCTTCGTGATGACCAGCAGGTCGTTGAGCCGCCGCGTGATTCCGAGCAGCTTCACCGTGCCGCCGCGGTTCTTGGCCGCGGTGAACGACTCGACGATCTCGCCCAGCCCGCCGCTGTCCACGTACCGCGCGTCCGCCAGGTCGAGCACGATACGGCGATGGTTCTCCTCCAGCAGGTGGCGGACGCGATCTGCCACCGACGGGTGCGATCCGTTCAGCACGATGTCGCCGTGGATCTGTACGACCGTGACCTTGTCGACCGTCCGCTCTTCGAGGCGCATGACCCGTTCCCGTCCGTGACGCCAGACGCCCGAAGGGGAAGTCCCTCGCGACCGGAGCCACCGGAAGCCATTACAACCGGTCGGCCTGAACGGAGGATTGGCGGTGGATTAACTCGCGTTCATGGACACGGGCGCGGCGGGCAGGCGGACCGTGAACGTGCTGCCCTCGCCAGGGGCGCTCGTGACGCTGATGGTCGCCTGGTGACGCTCGGCGATCCAGTGGGCCAGGGCGAGACCCAGGCCGGCGCCCTCGGTCTGACGGGACTTGGCGCGATTGGCGCGATAGAACCGTTCGAACAGATGCGGCAGGACGTCGGCCGGCACGCCAATCCCCGTGTCCGCCACCGTCACCTGGGCCAGTCCGGAGGCACGGGACACGGTCATGGCGATGCGACCGCCGTCGGGTGTGAACTTGATGGCGTTGTCGAGCAGGATCAGCAGCAGCCGCTGCAGCCAACCGGCATCCCCGCGGACCATCACCGGGCCGGCGCCTTCGCAGGTCAGTGCGAGCCCGCGTGCCGCCGCGACAGGCTCGAGCTGCTCGGCCACCGACGAGGCCAGCGCGGCGAGGTCCACCGGCTCGTTGGCCAGCCGGATTTCGCCCGCGTCGGCCCGGGCCAGCGTGAGGATCTGGTTGATGAGGCGCGTCAGCCGATCGAATTCGT
>JADZBZ010000492.1 GCA_020851835.1 Acidobacteriota bacterium | reverse complement strand
GCTGGTGGTGGGAGCCGGGCCCACCTCCACGCGCGTGGCCCGATCGGCGCATTGCCCGGTCCTGGTCGTGCGGCCGTCCCCGGCGGACGGCGACGTGCTCGCGGCCACGGATTTCTCCGACCCGGCTCTGCCGGCGGTGGAAGTCGCGGGGGCCGAAGCCCGTCGTCGCGGCGTCGGCCTCCGCCTGCTGCACAGCCTCGAAATAGATGACGCCTCGGCCCTGGCAGCGGCCAGCCTGGGCGGGATGGTGCCGATGCCGCCGCTGTCCGAGGCGATGTCGAAGGAGTTCGAAGCCGACGCGCGCAAGCGCCTGGAAGCAGCCTTCGCCACGTCCGGCGTCACCGGCCAGGCCGTCGTCCTCCGGAGCCGTCCGGCCACGGCCATCGTCACGACGGCGACATCGCCGCCGGCCTCGCTGGTCGTGGTCGGCACGCGCGGCCGTTCGGGACTGGCACGGCTGATGCTGGGCAGCGTCGCCGAGGAAGTGGTCAACCGGGCCCCGTGCTCGGTACTGGTCGTGCCCATTCGGCCGGAGGCCTGAACCTCCGGCCGATCACCGTGGCGGTTCGGGCACGTGAATCTCCGGCGCGGCGGCGGGATTGATCCACTCGATGACCGCCGCAAAGCCCATGCTCTCGGGATCGCCCTTCAGGTATCCCGACACCACGGCCATCACCCGGAAGCCGCGGTTCAACTGGAACGACAGCGTGGGGTCGATCAGCTCGCCGCGCTCGACCGCATCCACGTAGGCCTCGGGGCTCATCCGATCGGCCACCTGGTGGTATCCGCGCAACCGGGCGCCGGCGCGGATACGGCGGAGCCCGAGGCGTATCACCAGCCCGCGGCGCGCCTCGTAGAGCTGGCTGCCGATGCCCTCGCCTTGAAACTCGGGGTCGACCATTACCTCGGCCCCGTACAAGGTGCGGCCGCGTGCCGGATCGTGGTTGGTGAACAGGCCATGGTCGGTGAAGCCGCGCCAGGTCATGTGGGCGTCGTAGTCGTCCCAGAGGACGATCAGACTGGCGGCCATCCCCACGATGCGATCGCCCTGGACGGCCACGAACTGCCCTTCCGGGAAGACCGCCTGGTGCGATGCCAGCTGCGTGCGCGTCCAGGGCGCCGCCGTCGGGTAGACGCGCCGGCACAGGCCGATGACACCGTCGAAGTCGGCCTCGCACGTGTTGCGGACTTCGACGGTCGTGGGCGAGCTCACAGGGCCACCACCTCCGGTGACGAGACCAGCTCGGAGGTGACGCCGCTGTCGAGCAGCGGCACGACGGTGCCTTCCTCCCGGCCTTCCACGATGGTGCTGAGGTTCAGTTCGGCCACGACCATCATCTCCTGGTTGGGAATGCCCTCGGCGAGTATGCCGTCGCGTGCGAACGCAAAGTCGCTGGGCGTGAAGATACCGGCCTGCCCGTAGTTGAGCGAGACGGCCGGCACCATCGGCAGCGAGCCCACCGTCGGCGCCTGGATGACGTACATCTGGTTCTCGATGGCACGCGCCAGCGAGCAGTAGCGCACGCGCAGAAAACCCTGGCGCTCGTCCGTGCAGCTGGGCACGGCCAGGATGTGGGCGCCGCACCGCGCGGCGGCGCGCACGTACTCCGGGAACTCCACGTCGTAACAAATCGCAACGGCCATCCTGCCGAAGGCCGTGTCGAAAATGTTGAGGCCGGCGCCCGGCGACATCTCCCATTCGCGTTCGAATCGCGTCAGGTGCAGCTTGGACTGCCGGCCCTGGCGCCCGTTCGGGCCGACCACGTGACACACGTTGGTGATGGTACCCGAGAGCTCGAGATGCGGAATGGTGCCGCCGACGATGTACATGTCGTGCTTCACCGCCAGACCCGAGATGAGCTCGAGGAAGGCGTCCTCCTGTGCGGCCAGGCGGCGAATCTGTTCCGGCAGGGGACGCTTGACGTCGCCCAGCGTGAGCAGCTGCAGGGTGAAGTATTCGGGAAACACGACCAGCCGCGATGTGTAGTCGGCGGCCGTCTCGACAAGGCCGATCACCTGATCGCGGAACTCCTCCCAGGCCCGGATCGGCCGGATGTAGTACTGCATTGCGGCCACGCGCAGTCGCGCCATGCTCACTGTCCTCCACCATCTGCGTCCGGAGCCACGGACACGGCGAGCCGCCCGGGGCGAACGCTCATCTGGTCCCGCGGCGTGAAAACAGCCTGGGCACGAGGGGCGATGGCGGGGCCGGCGGCGCCTCCGGGCCGGACGGCGGGTACGTCAGGCGGCGATGGTACATCGCCACGAGCGCTTTGGTGAAGGCAGACTGCAGATGCTCGATGTCGGCGGCCGACAGCCCCGACTCGTCGAGCTGCGCCTCGTCTCGCAGGCGGGCGATGGTGCGGTCGACGATGGCCTTGCAGGCCGCTTCGTCGGACGGGGGCGCCGACCGGGCGGTGGCATCGAGCTGGTCGGCCATCATCACGATGCCCGCCTCCCGCGACTGCGGGCACGGACCCGGGTAGCGATACGTCTCCTCGGCCGCCTCCGGGCCGCCGAGCGCCCCGGCCTTCTCGCGCAGCAGCCGCATCGCGCCCGTCCCGTGATGTTCACGCACGAAGGCCGCCACGCGATCGCCCATGCCGTGGTCCCGGACCAGTTCGATGCCATCGAAGACGTGGGCACGAAGGATGCGGGCGCTGTCCCAGGGGGCCAGGGTGTCGTGCGGGTTCGGCCCGTGCTGGTTCTCGATGAAAAACTCCGGAGCGCGCAGCTTCCCAACGTCGTGATACAGGCCGCCGATGTGAGCCAGCAGGGCATCGCCGCCAATGGCGCTGGCGCCCGAAGCCGCGAGCACGCCCACGTTAATCGAGTGCTGGAACGTGCCCGAGGCCTTGGCCGCCAACTGGCGCAGCAGCGGGTGCTCGAAGCTCAGCCACTCGCTCATCGTCAGCCGGGTGGTGTGTCCGAAGACCCACTCGAGCACGGGACCCAGCGTCTGCAGAAGCGGCGCGGCCAGCACGCCGCCCGCCACGGCGAGCAACGACTCGCGCGCCAGCGGGCCGTCGAACGGCCCCCGGCTGCCCGCCACGAATGCCACGAGCGCCGCGGAGGTCACCACGCCCGTCCATGCCGCGGCCTGCAGCACGGCCGAACGCCGGGTGCAGCGGGCAATCAGTTCCGAACCGACGAGCCCGCCGGCCACGAGGGCCACGACCAGACGGGGCGCGGCGCCGGCCAGG
>JADZBZ010000491.1 GCA_020851835.1 Acidobacteriota bacterium | reverse complement strand
GCCACGCGCTGACGTCCCGGACGGTTGAACGGGGTCATCAGGGTGCCGTAGAAGAAGACGTGGTCGGACACTGCAGGCCTGTCGGAGTGCGAGTGTAGGAGTCCTCCGGGCGGGAGTCAACGGGCAAAGACAGCGTTCCGGAGTCCCGGAGTCCCTATCGTCCGTTCCCCTGGCGCTGCTTCGCCATGGCCTCGAGCGCGTCGAAGAACTCGCTCGGGATGCTGAACGCCAGCGCAACGGTCGTGCCCTCGCCGGTCAACTGCAGCGAGTCGACCATCTGCTGCATGCCTGGTCGGCTGCCGGCCTGGAGGCGAGCCATGGCGAGGAATCCCCGCACGACGTCACGCAGGTTCTGTGCCGCCGCTTCATCGCGGGCCTCGGCCTTGAATACGCCGTTGACGCCGCCGTTCACATGACCGGCAGCCGAGAACCACGTCACGGTGGGCAGTTGAGCCTGCACTTCTGAAGGCAGCCGCGCCTGCCGCGCCAGAGCGTCGAAACGACCCACGGCCCAGACGTTGCTGTTGTCGAGCTCGGCCACCAGCCGCATCAAATCGTTGTTCGAGGCGACGTTGCGGTGGTCGGCCCCGGCATCGATGGCGCGCTTGACGGCCTCGGCGCTCCCGAGGCCCACGAGGTCGGCCTCAATGAAGCCGACGGCCATGCCGTCGGCGTCGGCCTTGCCGCTGTCGAGACGGGTGAGAAGCCGCTTGCCCTTGTAGTCCTCCGCGGTCCCACCGTGCTCGAGCGCCAGGGCCTCGAGCCGGGCGGCTTCGAATCGACCGCGGGCCAGTACGACCGCCGACCGCTCGGGACGAGCAGACAGGTCGTCCGTACCGGGCATGAAGGCGGCAACGACCGAGTCGATGTCGCGTTCGATATCGAGGCCCGTCTTCTGCTCGAACTGGTCGCGGTCTGTCGAGGGCGGCTCGAGCTCACGGAAGCGGCGGCGGAACTCGGAGTTCATGACGTCGCGGACGTTGGCGTACGCCACGACGGCCGCGTCAGGAGGCACGTACTGTAGTTCGGCGGGTCCGGCCGCCTGCGACGACAGCGAAACCGGCAACCCCAGGTAGGACGCAACCAGACCCGTGCCCAGGCCCACGATGAGGATGGCCCCGGATACGAGCAGGAAGTAGCGCGTTTTCTTCGACATGCAGTGCCCCCCTGGGAGAGTATTACGATGCGGTGACGGTTGAGGTTCCGGGAAGGCCAGCGGCCTACTGTTCCAGCACGTACTCCCGGTGCTCCACCGCGCGCGTGGCCAGCCACAGAAACACCACGGTGCCAGCTATCAACCAGAAGAGCGACGCGCCCAGGGAGGGCGTCTCCTTGAAGAACCCCTGGAGCAGGCCCGTCAGCCCATCGCTGGGCATGGCGTGGGGCACGAGAGCCTGCAGGTAATGCGCCACCGTGAACTGCTTCAGGTAGCCCGGCAGGACCATCACGGTCGGCTCCCATCCGAAGACGAACACGAGCCCGAGCACCAGGGGCCGCTTGAAATACGCCCCGACGAACGCAAACACCGCTCCGTAGACCGCCAAGCCCAGACCCAACAGGCCGAGATCGGTGACCAGAGAGGTGAACGACCCCGGCACGGCGCGGAAGGGCACGACCAGGAAGTAGACCAGCACTACGGCGGGCAGGACCACCAGCATCGTGCACGTCACGTATGCCAGGTACTTCCCCACCAGCACTGCGCCGCGCGGGATGGGGCGGGTGAAGAGGTAGGTCAGCGTCTTGTCCTCCACTTCGTCGGCCATCAGCGCGGTGCCGTAGAAGACGGCCAGCACCGGTACGATGAAGCGCAGGAACAGCATCCAGATCAGCACGCCGAAGACGCTGGTTCCGCCGACGGCTTGCCCGTTGACGCGCAGGGCCGTGAGGCCGAACATGTCGAGCGCACGGACGATTACGGCCAGCAGGACGGGCCCGCCCACGACCAGCGCCATGAAGATGGTCCGGCGCGACCACAGCATCTCGCCGAGCGACAGGTCGAAGACGCGGCGCGAAGCGCTCCAGAAGCCCAGGCTCATTGCTTCACCAGATAGCGGAACACCGCCTGCAGGTTGTCGTCCGGCGACTGCACCTCGTCGATGGCACCGGCCTCACCAGACGCAGCCAGATCGGTGAGCCTGGCGTAGAAGCCGTCCGGCCGGCTGGTTTCGACCACCACCGCGCCGGGCTCGAACCTGAGGCTCAATACATCGTCTGCGGCGAGGAAGTGCCGGGCCAGCGCCCGCGGGTCGCTGCCTCGGACGTACACGGTGTGGGGATGAGTGTCGATGAGATCCCGGATCTGGTGGACGTTGCCTTCGGCGACGATGCGGCCGTTGTTGATGAGCAGGATGTTCGAGGTCATCGACTCGATCTCGTGCAGGATGTGGCTCGAGACGATGATGTGCTTGCCGGCCCGAGCCCAGCCCTTGATCAGACGAATTGTCTTGCGGCGCATCAAGGGGTCCATGCCCGTGAGCGGCTCGTCGAGAATGAGCAGACCGGGGTCGTGGACGAGGGCCTGCGCCAGCTTGACACGCTGACGCATGCCCTTGCTGTAGGCACCAATCTTCTTGCCGGCGGCGCTCATGAGGTCGACCTTCTCGAGCGCGGCCTTCGCCGCGGCGTCCGCGGCACCATCGTCCAGGCCGTTCAGACGCACGAGCGCAGTGACCCACTCCAGGCCCGTCATGCGGTCGTAGAAGGCATCCTGCTCGGGACACACGCCGATCCGCGCGTAAATGCGCGGGTTGGCCCAGATGGGCTCGCCGAGTACGCGGACACTGCCCTGGCTGGGCTTCAACTGCCCGGTCATCAGCTTCATGAACGTTGACTTCCCGGCGCCGTTCGGGCCGAGCAGGCCCGTGATGCCGGGAGGAATCACCACCGTGACGTCATTGAGCCCGTTCACCTGGCCGTACCACTTCGACAGGTGCTCGGCCTGCACGAGTGCGGCGGAGGCCCGGGACAAGTGGCCGCCGCCCGGAAGCGTCTCCGGCTCCACCGAAGCGAGAGCCGCCGCGCCGCCCGCCGGCTTCCCCGCTGGCACGGGCCGGATGCCGTCTGGCGTCACGTGACGATCTCCACGCCCTTGACCCGCCGGGCGAGAATGACCACGGATCCCGCAATGATCACGAATACGGCGATCGCCGCAATCGATGGCGCCAGATCGTACCGCGGCTGGAGTCTGAAGATGGCGTCTCCAACCTGCTCGAGCGAATCTCCCGGCGACAGCCAGGCGAATCGGCTGGTACCGGTAATCCCGCGCAAGGCCTGGAACAGCGCTGCGGTGAAGAACATCAGTCCCGCATACATCACGCCCACGAAGCGGCTGCTCCTCGACAGCGACGACAGGGCGAGCATGCTGGTGGCAGCCAGCAGGACCTGCGCAAGTGAAAACAGCGTGATGGCCGGCAGGAGGTAGGCGTTGTTGCGAATGAAGGTGAAGCTGCCCGCGAAGATCGCCTGCACGAGGAGCAGGCCCATTGCCGGCGCCCAGGTAACGAACACGAGGAACAGGAAGAGAATGGCCATCTTGCCCGCGATGTACTCGGCGGAGGTCAGCGGCTTCGACAGATAGAGATGGAGGGCGTTGGCCCGGCGATCGTTGGCGATGAGCCCGGCGCCCACCCAGATGGTCACGAAGAAGACGAATACGCCCTGCTGGTCCAGGAATTGGCGGAAGGTCTCGCCCTTGGGTGCCAGGAATGCCGCCTGCTGGAAATTCGCGGAGGCATACATCTGCACCGCACGCACTAGGAACGGTGCCCAGGCGAAGAGCATCAGGGCGATGAACGCCCGCTTGCTGACGATGGAGCGGATGCCGGCCCTGGCGATGACCTGCCAGGCGCGCCCGAGCGGAGCTCGTTCGCCGCCGTATCGCCGGTATCCCTGATCGTGGATCGGCATTGTCTAGGCCTCTCCCACCGCGCGGGCGAACACGTCCTCGAGTGTCGGCACGCTCGGCCGGAGGTGCCGCACCTGCACCCGTTCGCGAGCAGCGAGCTGGAACAGCTGGCGGGCACCCGAATCCGGCCCGAGGGCACTCCCGTGCGCCCCCGATTGGGCGGGCGGCAGCGGCGGGGCCGGATCATCCAGCGGTGTGGGCACGAACACCCGAATCACGTCCTCGTCGGTGTCGTGACAGTCCAGTCCCTCGCGACGCAGGACCTCGATGAACTGGGCCTGGTCGCCCTTGATCCGCAATTCGTACACGCGGCCGCGGGTGCCCTTCAGCGCCTGGATGGGACCGGATGCTGCAATCACCCCCTTGTCCACCACGACGACGTGATCGCACGTGTACTCGACGTCGGGCAGCAGGTGCGACGAGAGGATCAGGTTGACGTTCTTGTTGTGTGCGAGGTCCCGGATGAGCACCAGCATCTCGTCGCGCCCCTTGGGATCCATCCCGTTGGTCGGCTCGTCGAGAAACAGCAGATCCGGGTCGTGCACGATGGCCTGCGCCAGCTTGATGCGCTGCTTCATGCCGGTCGAGTAGGTCTCGAGATTGCGGTAACGCGCCTCGCCGAGTCCCACGTAGTAGAGCACCTCGTGAGCGCGCTGCATCGCGTCGGCCGGAGGCAGGCCCGCCAGCTCGCCGCAATAGGCGACAAACGAGACAGCGTTCATGCCCGGAATGTGCGAGTCGGTCTCGGGCATATAGCCGATGCGGGACCGGATCTCGAGCGGAGAACGGGACACATCGAACCCCAGCACGCGCAGGCGGCCCTTGTCGGGCGTCACGAACCCGAGCAGCGTCTTGATGAGCGTGCTCTTGCCGGCGCCGTTGGGTCCCAGTAAGCCCACGGCTCCCTTACGGAACGTGGTCGTGACGTCACGCAGGGCCCAGTTGCGTCCATATCGCACGCTGAGGTCGTCGCATTGCACCACGCTGTCGGCGCCACACGACGCTCCGACATCCGCGTCCGGCCCCGGAAACGCCTCGCCCGTCATGGCGGTCATGCAGTGAAGTATACGGGCGGCCGACTCAGGCCGTTCCGCCTAGGCCCAGGGCGTCGGCCTGTTCCCGCATGAACCCGATGACGTTGGCGATGTGCTCATCGAGCGGCAGGCCCATGAGCTCGGCGCCCTTCTTCAGATGCTCGCGCGGCACCTGCCGGGCGAAGGCCTTGTCCTTCATCCGCTTAATCACAGACGGAGCCTCGAGGTCGAGAATGCTCCTGGTCGGCCGCACGAGGGCGGCAGCGGTGATGAAACCGGCCATCTCGTCGCAGGCCACGAGCGTGCGCTCGACGGGTGTCTCGGGCTCGACGCCGGTGATCTCCGACGCGTGGGCCTGAATGGCGCGCATCACCCACTCGGGATACCCGAGCGTGCGCAGATGCTCGCAACCCCTGTTGGGATGATCACCCAGCGTGGGATAGCGCTCGTAGTCGAAGTCGTGGAGCAGCGCAACCACGCCCCATTCCTCCTCGTTGGCGCCCTGCTGCCGGGCGTACCCGCGCACGGCGGCTTCCACGGCGAGCGCATGCTTGCGCAGGCTCTCGCTCTGGGTCCACTCGGTCAGCAGTTGCCAGGCGGCGTCTCGGCTTACGGTCATGCGCGTAACTTACAGTGTCGGTGCGCAGACTGCAAAGGGCACAGCTACGCTACGACTCGACGATCCGGCGCGCCAGGGCCAGTCCCTTGCGAAGCACCGCGCTCGCGTGAGGATCGATCCCGAACGCGTGCAGCTCGTCGGCCCCTACCCAGGCCACCGCTTCAGCATCGGTCCCCGCGATCGCCTCTCCGCTCGGCGCCGTGCACAGGAAATCCACGATGACGAAGTGATAGCGCACGCGGCCATCACCGTCGCGGTGCACGCGGTCGAAGGTTTCGACGACCGGCCCGATTTCGACGTCCAGGCCGGTCTCTTCGTGCAGTTCGCGGCGAAGCGCGCTGGTCAGCGACTCACCGAGTTCCACCACGCCGCCGGGAACTGACCACTCGCCCTTCCTCGGGTCGTGCGCCCTCCGGATCACCAGCACCTGCTCCCCCCGAACCACGACGCCGCCCACGCCGACGATCGGCGCCGCGGGATACTCTGTGCCCATATGACCGCTCACACCGAATACCTGACGTTCAACCTGCCCGCCCGCTTCGCCCTCGAGAACATCACATCACAGGTCGAGGCCGCGGTCGCGCGCAGCGGCGTTCGTGAGGGCCTGGTCCTGGTCAACGCCATGCACATCACGGCATCGGTCTTCATCAACGACGACGAGTCGGGCCTGCACCAGGACTACGCCGCCTGGCTGGAGCGACTGGCGCCCTTCGACGCCTCTCCCTCACGCTACGCGCACAACCGCACCGGCGAGGACAATGCCGACGCCCATATGAAGCGACAGCTCATGGGCCGCGAGGTGGTGGTCGCCATCACGGCGGGCCGGCTCGACTTCGGGCCATGGGAGCAGATCTTCTACGGCGAGTTCGACGGCCGGCGCGCGAAGCGGGTGCTGGTCAAGGTGCTCGGCGAATGACCGGTGAGGGCGCCCCCTCGCACTCCGTCGTCAGAGCGCCAGCGACGCGTCGGCGTTGAGATCTGGCGGCGCCAGCCGGCCCCGTGCCAACTGTCGCAGCCCGGCTGCGGCAATCATCGCGGCGTTGTCGGTCGACAGCGACAGCCGCGGGATGAACACGGGTAACTCGACAGCGGCGCCCCTGGCCGCCATCTCGCTCCGCAAGTGGGCATTCGCTGACACGCCACCCGCCACGCCCACGGCGCGTGCGCCGTGCCAGCGCGCGGCAGCGAACGTCCGCTCCACCAGCGTCTCCACGACGCGATGCTGGAAGCTCGCGGCGATGTCCCGCACCTCGGCATCCGGCAGCCGATCCTGACCGAGCGCGGCCTGCCGCGCCCGGACGTGCCGGAGCACCGCCGTCTTCAATCCCGAAAAGCTGAAGTCGAATCGGCCGTCCCGTTCCGGATGGTTGCGATCGGGATTGGTCAGGCGTGTGCCCGGCCAGCGAATGGCGCGTGCGTTGCCCTCCGCGGCCAGGCGATCGACGATCGGTCCGCCCGGATACCCCAGCCCCAGGAGCTTGGCGACCTTGTCGTACGCCTCCCCTGCCGCATCGTCGCGCGTGCGGCCCAGGAGCACGTACTCGCCCTCTCGACGAATCAGATACAGGTTCGTGTGACCGCCGGACACGACCAGCACGACGGCAGGCAGCGGAATGCGCCCGTGGTCCAGCCAGATGGACTCGATGTGGCCGGCCAGATGATGGACCGCCACCAGCGGCCGGCCGAGCGACCACGCCGCGGCCTTGGCGAAGGAGACCCCGACGAGCAAGGAACCCACGAGACCGGGCCCCTGGGTGACCGCCATCGCATCGATGGCGGGCCACGACAGGTCTGCGTCGGCCAGGGCACGCTCGACGACCCCGCAGATGTCCCGTACGTGCTGGCGCGACGCCAGTTCGGGGACGACCCCGCCCCACTCGCGGTGAATCGCCACCTGCGAGGCGACCACGCTCGAGCGGACGGCCCAAGGGCGATCGGCGTCGCCGGTCCGATCGACGATGGCCGCGGCCGTTTCGTCGCACGAGGTCTCGATGGCCAGAAGGTGCTGGAGGGACATGGCAGTTGCCGGGGACGCGGTGGCGGGCCCGGCTATGCCTGGCCCGCGAGCGATGCGTCGAACGGGGCTCGCTGGATGCCGCGTTCGGTGATGATGGCCGTGATGTAGCGGGCCGGGGTGACGTCGAAGGAGGGGTTCCGTACGCGGGCGCCGGTTGGAGCGACCTGCGTGGAACCTACGTGCGTCACCTCGCGCGTATTCCGCTCTTCGATGGGAATCGCCGATCCGTCGGGTGTGCTCAGATCGATCGTGGACCACGGCGCGGCGACGTAGAACGGAATCCCGTGCGCCTTCGCCAGAACCGCTACCGAGTAAGTGCCAATCTTGTTCGCGGTGTCGCCGTTGGCGGCGATGCGGTCCGCGCCCACGACCACTAGATCGATCGTCCCCGTGCGCATGAGGGCGCCGGCCATGTTGTCGGTGATGACCGTGGTGTCGATGCCGTCCTTCATCAACTCCCAGGCCGTGAGCCGCGCCCCCTGCAGGAACGGCCGAGTCTCGT
>JADZBZ010000490.1 GCA_020851835.1 Acidobacteriota bacterium | reverse complement strand
TGCTCCTCTACTCGGTTTCCGTCGGCAAGCAGCCGCGCTACGTTCTGCCCGTGCTGCCGCCGGTTGCCATCCTGCTGGCCTCGTCCGTGCTGGAGCGCACGCGCGACTGGCGCAGCCTCGACGGGGCGCGCGTGCGCGTGCGTCGTTCGCCCACGATCGCCCTGGGGGCCCTGGGGGCGGGAGGTCTGCTCGTGGTGCTGGCGGGGCTGCTCTGGCGGGCGTCTCCCCTGCTCATCAACGTGCACGAGGTGTACACCGTGGCGGCGTCGCTCGTCATCGGCCTGGCGGGGGCCGCCGTGGTCATGGTCGGGTTGTCGGGCAGTTGGCGCCAGACGCCGGTGGCCCTGACGCTGGCGGCGGCCCTGACCTTCCCGGCCCTGCAGTACGGTGCCCTCAGCGCGTCGGGTGAGGGCACGGTCGAGCAGGTGGCGCGTGTCGTTGCGGCGGCGCGCCTGGAGAACGAACCGGTGGGCACCCACCACGTGTTCGTACGGAACCTGGTGTTCTACGCCAGGGCGCCCACTGTGGATCTCATCACCGACGAGCAGTTCACCAACTTCCTGTCGCAGGAGACGCCCGTCATCGCCGTCGCCACCGGCGGCGCGGTAGCGCGCTTCGAACAGGCCGAGGGTCGTACGCTCCGCCGCCTCGCCGAGGTGCCGTATTTCAACGAGGCGGGCATCCGCCTGCGCACGCTGATATGGCCCGACCCGTCGCGCGATATCGATCGCGTCCTGGTCGTGACGAACCGCTGACTGGCTACGCGGTCCAGAAAACGGATTATCCCATCCATATCTTGCCCGGATTCAGGATGTGTCGCGGGTCGAAGGCCGCCTTCACCCGCTGCATGAGGGCGATCACGTCGGGCGCCAGTTCGAGCGACAGGTACGGCGCCTTCGACATGCCGATGCCGTGCTCGCCACTGATGGACCCCTCGAGGGCCACCACGCCTTCAAACAGCGCCCGGGCCGCGCGCTCGGCCCGCGCCAACACGTCGCCGTCCGACGGGTCCACCATGATGTTCACGTGAACGTTCCCGTCGCCGGCGTGCCCGAAGCTCGGAATCCACAGGTCGTGCTCGCGCTCGAGCGCGGCAATCAGGGCAAAGAGCTGCGGCAGACGCCCGCGCGGCACGGACACGTCGTGATTGATCTTGCGGGGCGCGGCCGCGCGCAGCGCGAACGACAGCTCCCGTCGTGCCTCCCAAAGGGCGTCGCGCTCGGCGGAGGTGGCGGCACGGTGCACGCTGAGGGCACCGGCCGAGGCGAGCGCGCCGGACACGAGGTGGGTCTCCTCCTCGACGCCGGCCGGCTGGCCGTCCATCTCGATGACGAGCATCGCGCCGGTCCCCGGCGGGGCCACCGGCCGGCCCAGGTACCGTTCGACAGCCGCGAGCGACCCGCCGTCCACCAGTTCGATGGTGGCCGGCACCACGCGCGCCGCCAGCAGCGCCGTCACGCCGCCGACAGCGGCCTCGATCGTCGCGAAGCTCGCCTGCAGCGTCGCCGTGGCGACTGGCCTGGGCACCAGCCGCAAGGTGATCTCTGTCAGCACCGCGAGCGTTCCCTCCGAGCCCACCAGGAGCTGCGTCAGGTCGTAGCCGACCACGTTCTTGACGGCCTTCGAGCCGGTGCGGATGATCTCGCCGGTGGGCAGCACGGCCTGCAGGGCCAGGACGTAGCGCCGCGTCGTGCCGTACTTGACGGCGCGCGGACCGCCGGCGCACTCGGCCACGTTGCCGCCGAGGGCCGAGATGTTCGAGCTGGCGGGATCGGGCGGATAGAAAAGGCCGCGCGCCTCGACGGCCGTCTGCAGGTCGGCCGTCAGGACATTGGGCTGGACGACGGCGAGGAGATTGGCGTCGTCGATTTCGAGGATGCGGGTGAAGCGCTCCATCGAGACCACCACGCCGCCCTGCACCGGCACGGCGCCGCCGGTGTAGCCCGTACCCGCACCGCGCACCACCAGCGGAACGCGATGTTCGTGGCACAGGCGCGCGATCGCGGCAATCTCATCCACGTCCGCCGGTATCAGAACGAGGTCGGCCGGCGCGCCGCGCTGCAGGGCGTCGGTGCCGTACGCCAGTCGGGCCTGCTCGTCGTCGCGCACCCAGGCGGCGCCGACCACCATGCTGAGCGCCGCGCGGGCGTCGGGACTGATGGGCACCGCGTCTAGCCTCGTGAGGCGGCCGCGTCCTGACGCCGGGCGGACCGGCGCTCGATGAAAGCGTGCAGCCGATCGGTGCCCTCCTTGAGCCGCTCCAGGGACGTGGCGTACGACAGGCGGAAGAAGCCCGGCGCATCGAAGCCTTCGCCGGCGGTCACCGCCACGCGGGCCTCGGCGAGCAGCACCTCAGCGAACTCGTTGGTCGTCCGCAGTCCGGTGGCCTCGAGGACATCGGCCACGTACGGGAAGAGGTAGAAGGCCCCGCGCGGCTTCACGCAGGTGATACGCGGGTCGCTGGTGAGCCATTGCCAGACCGAGTCCCTCCGCCGGCGGTACTCATCGAGCATCATCGTGACGCCCTCCTGCGGGCCCAGGAGCGCGGCGATGGCGGCCTTCTGCGTGATGGAGTTGACATTCGATGTCGAGTGCCCTTGCAGCGCATTGCATTGGGCCACGAACGTCGACGGGCCGATGGTCCAGCCGCAACGCCAGCCGGTCATCGCGTACGCCTTCGACGCGGCGCTGCAGATCACGGAGCGGTCGGGCAGCCGGTCGATCAGCACACGCGGCAGGTTGTGGGCCACCGGATCGTAGATGAGTCGTTCGTACGTGAGATCGGCAATCACCCAGATGCCGCGCCGGGCCGCCTCGTCGGCAATGACCGCGAGGTCCTCTTCCGAGATCAGGGCACCCGCCGGGTTGCTCGGCGAGTTGATGATGATGGCCTTGGTGCGCGCCGAGACCGCGCCGAGAATGGCCTCCGGATGAATCGCGAACCCGTCCTCGGGCGAGGTCTGGACGATCACCGGCGTGGCGCCGGCGAGCTTCACCTGTTCGGGAATCGTCGGCCAGTAGGGCGCGTGCGTGACGACTTCGTCGCCGGGATCGAAGAGCACCATGGCGGTGTTGTAGAGGGCCTGCTTGCCCCCGGCCGTGATGATCACTTCCTCGGGCCGGAAGGCGACCTCGTAGTCGAGCGCGTAGCGCTGGCAGACAGCCTCGCGCAACTCGGGGATGCCCGCTGACGGTGTGTACTTCGTGAAGTTCTGGTCCAGCGCCGCGTGCGCGGCGGCCTTCACGTGCTCGGGCGTCGGGAAGTCGGGCTCCCCGGCCCCAAGGTCGACCACGTCCACGCCCTGGCGGCGCAACCGGTCGGCCTCGGCCGCCACCTTCAGGGTCGGTGACGGCGCAATCTGTCCCATGCGTGCGGCAAAGCTCATGTCAGTCTCGCGTGTGGAATGGGCCGGTCCTGGCGCCGCGCCCTGAGTCGCTGCTCGACGGTTGGCGGCACCAGGCCGTCGATCTGGCCGCCGAGGGCGAACACCTCCTTAATCAGCCGGGAGCTGATGTAGGTGTACTGTTCGGCCGGCATCATGAACGTGGTCTCGATTTCCGGGGCCAGGTGGCGGTTCATGAGCGCCATCTGGAACTCGTACTCGAAGTCGGACACGGCGCGCAGGCCGCGGACGATGACGCTCGCGTGCTTGTGACGCGCATACTCCACCAGCAGGCCATCGAACGTGTCGACCTCGACCGGCGATCGATCGGCGAACACTTCCTGCACGATGGCCACGCGCTCGTCGACCGGGAACAGCGGCGTCTTGTCCCGGTTGATCGCCACCGCCACCACGACGCGATCGTAGAGCCGCGCGGCCCGTTCGATGATGTCGACGTGCCCCATCGTCATCGGGTCGAACGACCCGGGACAGACCGCGATGCGAGGCGTGGAGGTGCTCATGGGTAGAAGGACAAGGTGCTGTCGCCCGCGCGCACGCAACGGGACGGCGCGACGCCGTCGACCTGCGGCGGCGGGCGGCGCGAGGCGTGCTCCAGCACGAGCACGCCGCCCGCGGCGCGCTGCGTGGCGGCGGCCGAGGTCACCTCGGCCAGCTCCTCGAGATCGTAAGGCGGATCCAGGAAGACGATGTCGAAGGGGCCGCCGGCCACCGGAACCGCGAGAGCACGGCGTGCATCATCGCGGAGAATCATACACCGGCTCTCCTCGCCCAGCCGGGCACGATTGGCCTCGAGGAGCGCCGCGGCGCGGCGCTCACGCTCGAGACACACCGCGACGGTGGCGCCGCGGCTGAGCGCCTCGAGCGCCACCGCGCCCGTGCCCGCATAAGCATCGAGCACGCGCGCCCCCCGGATCCGGGGGGCCAGGATGTTGAACAACGTTTCGCGGAGCCGATCCGATGTGGGCCGCAGGCCATCCCCGGTCGGCGACTTCAATGTGCGGCCTTTATGGGTACCGGCAATGATGCGCATGCGTCAACCGACGGTGATAAGGCCGAACTGCCGCTGCCATACGCTGCGCACGTAAGCCTGCACGGCCGGCGTCAGACGACCGCCTTCCACGCGGGCCCGCGCCTCGCTGAAGGCCAGCTCCAGCAGGGCCGCGTCCCGGGTCAGGTCGCCGGCCCGCAGCTGCGGGAGCCCCGACTGGCGCGTGCCGAAGAAGTCTCCGGGGCCGCGGATCTGCAAGTCCTTCTCCGCGATGACGAAGCCGTCGTGGCTCGACGCCATCGCCCGCAGCCGCTCGCGTGCATCATCGGACCACGGCGCCTGGTAGACGAGCACGCATGTCGATTCGTGCGTGCCGCGGCCAATGCGGCCTCGCAGCTGATGGAGCTGTGAGAGGCCGAAGCGTTCGGCGTGCTCGACGACCATGACGCTGGCATTCGGCACGTCGACGCCCACCTCGACCACCGAAGTGGCGACCAGCACGTGCAGCGTGCCGCCGGCGAACGCGCGCATGACCGCGTCCTTTTCGTCGCCCTTCATCCGCCCGTGCAGGAGCGCCACCCGGAACTCGGGGAAGACGGCGGTGAGCTCCTCGGCCATGGCGGTGGCCGCGCGCAGGTCCACCTTCTCGGACTCCTCCACCAGCGGGTACACGATATAGGCTTGCCGCCCGAGAGCGACCTCGGCCCGGATGAGCGCGTAGACCTCGTCGCGCCGAGCGTCGGGCTTGACGATTGTCTTGACGGGCTTGCGGCCCGGCGGCAGGCCACGGATGACCGAGACGTCCATGTCACCGCACTCGGTGAGCGCCAGCGTGCGCGGAATCGGCGTGGCGGTCATCACGAGCACGTCTGGATTGCCGCCCTTGGCCGCCAGCGCTCCCCGCTGAATGACGCCGAAGCGGTGCTGCTCGTCGATGACCACCAGCGCCAGGTCCCGAAAGGCCACGTGCTCCTGCACGAGCGCGTGGGTGCCGATGACGAGTTGAATCTCGCCTCGGGTGATGGCCGGCAGCAAGTCCCGGCGCTGGGCCGCGGTCACGCGTCCGGTCAACAGGCGCACGCGGTACCTCGTGCCCTCCAGCCAGCGCATGACCGTGCGGAAGTGCTGCTCCGCGAGAATCTCGGTCGGTGCCATGAGGGCGACCTGGTAACCGTTCTCCATCGCGACAATGGCCGCCAGAACCGCGACGATGGTCTTGCCGGCGCCGACATCGCCCTGCAGTAACCGCTGCATCGGCCAGGCACGCTGCATGTCGGCCACGATCTCGCCGAGCGCCTCGCGCTGGCCATCGGTGAGCTTGAACGGGAGCACGGCACGCGCGGCCGCGCGCGTGGCGTCGGTGACCACCGGCACGCGCCACTTGCGCACCTGGGCGTTCTCATGGCGCCGCAGCGCCAGCCCGGCCTGAAATACAAAGAAGTCTTCGAAAATCAATCGCCGCTGGGCCGGCGTGTCGAAGCGGTTCAGGGCGTCGACCGGAGCGTGGGCGTCCGGGAAATGCGCCTGGACGAGCGCCGTGCGGCGTGACGGCCAGCCGTGGGCCGCGAGTATCTCGGTCGGCACCGGATCGAACAGATCCTCTGGCAGCTGCTCCAGCGCCTGCCAAACGAAGCGACGCTGCATGTGGGTCGTGACGCTGCCCGTGCGTTCGTACACGGGGACGATGCGGCCCGTGTGCAGCCGCACGGCGACGGCCCCGGCGGCCGGCTCCCCGCTTGCGTCGGATCGCGCGGACTGGCGCGCGGGCTCGTCCACGGTCTCGAACTCCGGGTCGGTAATCTGCAGGCCGCGCGATCCCCAGAGCTCAACCTTGCCGAACAGCACGACGTGCTGGTGCGGCCGGATCACGTCTTTCAGGAAGGCCTGATTGGGCCACACCACCTGGATCTGGCCGCTCGCGTCCTGCACGAGCGCGGTGAACAGGCGGAAGTTCGCCCGTCGGGTGTGCTGCACGTGGCAGTGCAGCACTTCGCCGCTGACGGCGGCCATCTGGCCGGGTTTGAGGCCGATGATGGGCTGGAGACGGCTTCGGTCTTCGTACCGCATGGGAAAGCGGAACAGCAGGTCCTCGACCGTGTGCAGGCCCGCCTTCTTCAAGTCTGCCGCCTTGCGCGGGCCGACGCCCTTCAGGTATTGCAGCGGCGTCTGCAGGACGTCCCCCGACATACCGCACAAGAGTAACCTCGCGGCTCCCCGGACTGCCCGGCTCCCGGGAGGACCCGAGGCCCGTCGGCCGGGTGAACCCGGGAATCACGGACCTGGGACCCGGCGTGCCAGAAGGTGTTATTGGACGACGACCGCCAGCCCGGCGCCGACCTCGATGCGCTGGATGTGCGAGGGCAACTCGAACGGCTCGTTGAGATTGAAGCCGGCGGGCAGCTTAGACGACTTCGTGTAGAGGGTCACCAGTTCCTGCAACAGCGTCAGCGGTACGGGCACGCCGCCGACTTCCGCGCGCTCCAGCGCCAGCTGCCCGATGCCGTTGGCCGTCCTGAGCGTCCCGACGGCGGTGACCGGCAGTTTTCCCGCCAGGTACGCCGCCGGATCGAACCATCCTCCGCTGCTCTTCTTGCGGAGGCCGTCGAGATCCACGATGGCGCGCCCGATGAGCCGTCCCTGGCCCACGAAGGTGACCGCCGGTTCGGTAACGCCGGGGGGAAAAGTTGGCGCCATGCGGAGCTGGAGATACGCGTTGAGCTCGTCGTTCGAAAACTCGGTCACGTGTTCCGACGCCGGGGTGTCGCTGCGGGCCAGGACCGCCGAGAGTTTTTGTGCGAAGGAGTCGGCCTTCTGGGGCGTCAGGGTGAAGCCCGCGCCGACCGCGGCGGCGCACCCGACGATGCCGGCAATCAACAGTCGGTGCCGCATGGATTTCAGTCTAACGCAGAACCAGCGTCGGGACAGCGGTCGCTGGCTCAGCGAGGCAGCAGGCGGCGCTGCTGGGCCCGGTTCTGCCGAGCGCGCATGAGCAGCTCGATCTTCCGCCGTTCGACCTGTTCCTCGAGCAGGCGGAAACGCGCCTGCTGACGCACGTCGAGCACCTCGTCGATGGCGTTGTAGGCGCGGCGCAGCTCCGCCGCACTGCGCGACTCGAGCTCCTGGAGCGCGGTGAGCTGCTGCTGCAGCGCGCCCTCGTCCGGTTGCGGATTCCGGGGATTGCTCAGCCGCTGGATGTCGGCCATCAGCCGAACCCGCTGCAGGAGGTTCCTACGCCGGGTCTCCTGCAACGCGCGCAGCCGGATGAGGAAGTCGGGGAACTGCTTGTCGGTCAGCTCCAGCGCCTGCTGGGCGTCGGCCACCAGCATGGCGTCGAAGAGCCGCTGAATCGCCCCTGGGTTCAAGTCCGCCGGCCGTTCGGCCGGCGGCCGCGCGCCGCCCTGGCCGGCTACCGGTACCGCCAGCGCGAGAAACGCGGCCACGACCACACATTCACGTCGCATGAGTGCCTCTAGGACTTCGTCCGCGCCAGCTCACCCTCGAGCAGGTGGGAGAGCTCGCGCCGTTCGTCCGGCTCCAGGTCGAGCAGCAGCGCATCCACGTCGCCGGGCGCAACAGCCAGGCCCGCCGCGCCGGCCGTCTCCCAGTCGAGTGGGCCCACCAGCTCGGCCACCAGGTCCCAGCTCTCACCGTCCAGCGTGACGTCGGTTGCGGGGACGGCGGATACGGATGAAGCTGCCGCGATCTTTTCCGGCTCGACCACGCCCCGTCGCGCGACCGTGCCCACCAGCGCCAGAAGCACCAGGGCCAGTGCGCCGAGCGGTGCGACCGCCGGCCAGCGCCACCATCCCCGCCCGCCCCTCTGGGGCTGCTGCTCCTGCTCCACCGCGTCGCGGACGCGCGCCGCGAACCGATCCCAGAACAGGGGCGACGGCTCGGGGACCGGCACCTTGGCGACCTCGCCCAAGAGACCGGCCAACTGCGCCACGTCGTGGCGGCACGCATCGCACGAAGCCAGGTGTGCCCGGCGGGCCGGTGGCAGGGTCTCGTCGGCCGCCTCGACGAACTCTTCGGGCGTGAGATGACTCATGGCTCGCTCCCCAGGATCTTCCTCAGGTTGCCAAGGGCGTGGAAGAAGTTCGCCTTGACGGCGCCAACCGAGGTACCGAAAATCTGGGCAATCTGCTGATGTGGCAGTTCATGGTACATCCGCAAGATCAGCGTCGCGCGCTGCCGTGGCGGCAAGGCCCGGATGGCGCGCCGGACGGCCCGGGCGCGCTCGGCACGCGCCAGCGCCGCGCCGGGCCGCTCGGCGCCGGCATCCTCGAAGCGATCGCTATCTCCAATGGGCTCGGTGTCGGGCGCCTTTGCGCTCACCCTGGTCAGGCATGCATTCACGGCGATGCGATAAAGCCACGTCGACAGGGCCGATTCGCCCTTGAATCGCGCCAGGCCGCGCCACGCGCGGACGAAGGCCTCCTGGGCGAGATCGGCGGCATCCTCGTGGTTGTTTACGAAGCGGTAGCAGA
>JADZBZ010000489.1 GCA_020851835.1 Acidobacteriota bacterium | reverse complement strand
TTGACCAATCGAGCGTCATCCCCCGCCGCGCGACGTCCTAGGCGCGCTCGCGCTGGCTGCCCTGCTCGCGACGCGCCCGTTCGTTGTGCGGCGATCGGAGCCGGATGTAGACCGCCACCGCAACGACGTATCCGGCCACCAGCGCCCACCCGCCACGGTCGATGTCCGAGAACGACAGCGATCCCTGCACCAGCAGCACGCCGATTCCCACGACGCTGAGCGCCTTGACGGCGCGCTCCGACAACCTCATCCTGGCGAGGCGGAACACGTCGGGCAATCGTGAGGCGAACAGGAAGGCGGCCACCAGCGGCAGCAGGTCGTAAACGAACACCAGCCCGCCGCCCAGCATGATGATGTAGCGCAAGTCCTTGCCGGCCACGATGGGCAGGGCGCCCACGATCAGCAGCAGCGTGAGCAGGATGTGCGGCGTGTTGAATCGTGCGTTCACCACGGCAATCCCTTTCGGCAGCCAGCCGTCCTCGCACGCGATCAGCACGGACTTGGTGGCCCACGAAAACGTCGAGTTGATGCTGGTCGCCAGCGCGAACAGTCCCGCACCGACCACGAACGCCACGTAGACCGTGGGTGGAAGGATGGCCCGGGCCACCTCCGACAAGGGCTTGCCGGCCGTCTGCTCCACGGGCAGGATGCCCACCGCCACGATGGACACCAGAGCGAAGAACACCGCCGCCAGCAGCGTGCTGTAGATGATGGCGCGCGGCAGGTCGTGATGCGGGTTCTTCATCTCCCCGCCCAGTTCCGACACGTACTGCGCGCCTCCGGTGGCAAACGACAGCACCACCGACGCGAGGCCGAAGCCGTACCACCCATTGGGCAGCAGATCTTCCGCCCGCGCGAAGTGGCCGTAGTCTACCTCCAGGATGCCAAAGACGATGAGGGAGGAGAGCCCGACCAGCAGGAACACGACCATCACCTTCTGCACGACGGCGGCCTCCTTCACGCCCGTGAGGTTGACGACGTAGAAGAGCACCAGGATACCGAGGGCCACCAGGCGGGCGTTGAGCGCGGGCACGAGCGCCATGGCGTAGTCGGCGAACCCCAGCGCGAAGAGCGCGATCAGGATGTGCGTCACCAGCAGGATCGCCAGGTAGAAGAACCCGAGCTTCGGCCCGAGGATGCGCTTGCAGTACACGTAGAGGCCACCCGTCGCCGGCATCGCGGACCCCATGAACGCCACCGGCAACTGCTTGAGCACCGACAGCGCCGCCGACAACACGAACGCGAAGGGAATGGCGTAGGCCGTGAACTCGATGCCGATGCCGATCAGCACCATGATGCCGGAGCCAATCACCTGGCCCAGGGCAATGGCGAAGACGTCCCAGAATGTGAGCGACTGCTTCAGCTGCATCGGACACAGCCCGTTGCGGCGTGCGGTCAGGCTCGTGACAACGCCGCGTCGAAGTCGGCCATCAGGTCGTCGGCAGCCTCCAGTCCGGCCGACACGCGAACCATGCCCTGCGAGATGTGCATGCGCGTGCGCTCCTCCTCCGGAATGTCGAGAAACGCCATGGTCGCCGGGATCTGCGTCGTCGTGCGCACGCCGCCGAGGCTGGCCGCGAAACAGGCAAGCCGCAGGCCGTCCACCACCCGGAGCGCCGCGGGCCCGTCCTGCACCTCGAAGGTGAGCATCGCGCCGAAGGATGGCATCTGCCGCGACGCGATCTCATGCTGCGGATGGGAAGCCAGGCCGGGATACCAGACCCGCGACACCACGGGGTGCGCCTCGAAGTGTCGCGCCAGGGCCATCGCGGTGCGGCACTGACGCTCGACCCGTACCGGCAGCGTCTGGATGCCGCGGAGCAGCAGCCAGGCATTGAACGGCGACAGCGGGGCGCCCCACTTCACCATGGTGTTCCAGCGAATCTGCTCCAGGAAGTCGGCCGGCAGCCGGTCCGACTTCATCACGATGGCACCGCCGATGGCGTCGCCGTGGCCGCCGATGAACTTGCTGGCGCTCTCCACCACCAGGTCGACACCCCATTCGAGCGGCCGCATCACCGAGGGGCTGGCGAACGTGTTGTCGCAGACGACGATGATGCCGCGCGCGTGCGCCAGTTCGACCAGCGGCGCCATCGCGGCCACCTTCATCGTCGGGTTCGCGATGGTCTCGAAATAGAGCACGCGCGTGTTGTCCTGGATGGCGGCGTGAACGGCGTCGGGATTGGCCACGTCCACGAAGGTCGTCGAGATGCCGTAGTCGGTGAGGCGGTGATCCAGCATCTCGTGCGTCGAACTGTAGGTCGTCCAGTCGCAGACGATGTGGTCGCCGTGCTTCAGCAGACCGAACAGGGCGACCGAGATGGCGGCCATGCCGGAGGCGGTCGCAAGGCAGGCGTCGCCGCCTTCGATCGCCATCATCTGCGCTTCGAACTGGTACTCGGTCGGGTTGCCGCAGCGCCCGTAGATGTTCACGGCCTTGCGTTCACCGTCCACCACCCGCTGGTAGATATCGGCGTCGTAAGCGAAACTCGACGACATGACGATGGGCGCGGTGATGGACCGCGTGGCGTCGTCTGGCGCATAGAAGACCGCTTTGCTGTCGAACTTCAGCTCGGACCGCCTGTCGGACGTCACGGCAGCTCCTTTGGGGATGGGCAATCGGGAGGGCCACCCGTGACCGGCCGGCTCCCGGGCGGCGACATGGTCAGCGGACCGTTGTTGAGCCGAGGCCGCGCTCGCTCGCCGTCGGGCAGGTGGCGTGGGGGGTTGGCCGCGGCGTCGATGAGGAGTCCCGCGGGCCGGCGGCCCATCGCGCGTGAAGCGCCGCCGGCAGGGATGGTCGTGTTCCTCAGCGGGTGCCCGCGCCCTTCGTGACGAGCTTCTGCACGCGCCAGTTGATCAGCTCGCCGACCCAGATTTCGTTCTCTGACGGGCACGCGATGGCGTGAATCCAGCCGAACTCGCCCAGGTTGCGGCCCGGCTGCCCGTAGACGCCGAGCAGCTTGCCCTCGAGCGATACCTTGTAGATGCGGCTCGGGTAGAGGTCCCCGACGAAGAGCACCGGGTTGGGTCCAGGCGTCATGCACAGGGCATCGGGCGCGCCTGGGGCCTGAGAGCCCGTCTTCGCGTCGGGGTTGTCCGTGCCGTAGGTGATCTTGCCGCGGTTGACGTCGACGGGCACGTCGATGGTGAACTGCCGGATGAACTTGCCCCCGGTGTCGAACACCTGGATGCGGCGGTTGCCGCGATCGGCCACGTAGACCTCGTCCTTCGGCGAGACTGCCACGCCGTGAGGCGTGTCGAACTGGCCGGGGCCGTTGCCGAGCGACCCCCAGCTGGCCACCCACTCGCCGCGAGCGTTGGCCTTGCCGACCCGCGAGTTGACGTATCCGTCGGTGAAATAGGAGTTGCCCTGCGAGTCCCACGCGACGTCGGTGGGCTGGTTGAACGCGTTGTCGCGATGGACGGGCACGGGGTTGCGCGGGTTGTTGTTCGCGGGCATTGTCACCGCCGCACCCGCGCGCTGGAGCAGGCCTGCGAGCGTGGAGGCGTAATCGGGCGGCACCTGGAAGTGCGAAGCCTCGCCCTTGCGGCCGAACACCCACACCACCCGCCCCTGCGGGTTCATCTTGAGGATGACGTCCGAGCCCTTGTCCACGATCCAGATGTTGTCGTCCTTGTCGATGCGCACGGCGTGCGCGTACGACCAGGCGTACAGGTTCTTGCCGATCTCGCGGACGAACTTGCCGTTGGCATCGAACTCGAGCAACTGCGAGGCCGTGGCCATGTAGGCGGGCCCGGTGGAGTTGCCGCGCGAGAACACGAACACGTGTCCCTTGGAGTTGACCGCCACGCCGGCGACTTCACCGAAGTGGATGTCGTCGGGCAGGGTCAGCGGATCCGGCACCGATTGAAATGGGAGCTCCGGGACCGCTTGCGCGAATGCCGGAGACATCGCCAGCTGAACCACTACAAACGTCAGAATTACACGTCTCACCGCCACCTCCAGAGGGTTCACCACTGTCGCACGGGCCGATCCGGGGACGGCCGAATGGTAGTCGGCATCCCCGCGTCAGGCAAGAAGGACGGCCGGGCGATGTCCGGATTCCGCCCGCTCCTGCGTAGCAGAGGAAGGAGGAGCAATGACGAGAGTCGCCGTCGTCGGTGGTGGACCCGGAGGGTTGATGACCGCACGCCTGCTCGAGCAGCGGCTCGATCGGTCGTCGCGTGTGAGGGTGTTCGAGGCGGGCGATCGGCTGGGCGGAAAGCTGCAGACTCGGCGGTTCGACTCCGCCGCCGTTCGATATGAGGCCGGTATCGCCGAATGCTACGACTACC
>JADZBZ010000488.1 GCA_020851835.1 Acidobacteriota bacterium | reverse complement strand
CTGTGCGGCCCGCCTCCCGCCGCGGCCGTCCGGGGCGGCCGTGCCGGCGCCCGACGCCGTGCCGCTCTTCGAGCAGGCCACCGCGCACTGCGCGGGTCTGCGCACCCTGACACTGGAACTGGCGCTGTCGGGCCGGGCTGGCGCTCAACGCCTGCGCGGACGCATCATCGCCGGTCTGGAACGCGGCGGCATGGCGCGGCTCGAAGGGGTGGCACCCTTCGGAGCGCCCGTCTTCATCCTGGCCGCGCGGGCGGAGCAGGCGACCCTGCTGCTGCCGCGCGATCGTCGCGTGCTGGCTTCGGCGTCGGTAGCCGACGTCATCGAGCGCCTGACGGGCCTGCCGGTCGGAGCCGACGACCTGCGCCGTGTACTGGCCGGATGCCTTGGCGCGGGAGGCGAGGCGCACGACGGCCGGCAATGGCCGCGCGGCTGGCGCGCCGTGTCGACGCCGGGCAATCGCACGGTATTCCTCCGCGAGCGGGCGGGCCGGTGGCAGGTGGCGGCCGCCGACGGCGGCGGCTGGCGGGCCGACTACCGCGAGGTCGTCAACGGCCTGCCCAGCGAGGTGCGGCTGCGCGCGGATGACGGCACGGTGGACCTGCTGGCGCGTGTTGAGCAGCTCCAGATGAACACGCCCATCGATCCGGCAGCGTTCGAGGTGAGCGTCCCACCCGGCACCGCGCCCATGACGCTGTCGGAGCTCACATCGGTGGCTCCCCTCCGCACGCCATGACGTTGACACTGCGCGCCTGCGCGAAAGTGAACCTCGACTTGCGCGTGCTCGGCCTGCGACCCGACGGCTACCACGACCTGCGGACGGTGTTTCAATCGATCGCGCTGGCCGATACCGTGACGCTCCGAACGACGCGCGGGCCCTTCGAGCTGACGTGTGACGATCCGGGCGTCCCCACCGATCGCCGCAATCTAGTCTGGAAGGCCGCTTCGCTCTTATGGCGACTGGCGCGGCTCGGGCGCGGGCAGCCCCGCAACGTCGCGATCCATCTCGCCAAGCGCATACCCGCGGCGGCGGGGCTGGGGGGCGGCAGCGCCGATGCGGCCGTTACCCTTGCCGGCCTGAACCGGCTGTGGCGCCTGGGTCTCGACGAGACCTCGCTGAGCCGAGTGGCATCCCGGGTTGGAGCCGATGTGCCGTTCCTCCTGGTGGGCGGCACCGCCCTCGGGCTGGGTCGCGGAGACGATATCTACCCGCTGGCCGACCTCCCGCCGGTGCAGGTGGTGATCCTACGGCCGGGGTTTGGCGTCTCGACGGTGGAGGCCTATCGCTGGTACGACGAGGACGCGCGGCGTCCTGGACGGTCGCGCCGGTCAGCCCCGCTGCGGCGAGCCACGCCGCCGCGATGGCCGGCGTGGGCCGCCTCGCTCGGCAACGATCTCCAGCCCTCGGTGGTGCGCCATCATCCCACTATTGGACGGATCCGGCAGGCCTTGGTGGAAGCGGGCGCGGTGACCGCCCTGATGTCGGGCTCCGGTTCGGCGGTGTTCGGCCTGTTCGAGCGTGCCGAGGCTGCCCGCCGAACGGCACGAGATCTCGCCAGGCCGGGCTGGATGGCGGTGGCGACGCGCACGGTCACCCGGGGGGAGTACCAGCGGCTGTTGCGGCTCCCGTCCGGGGGGCGCGGCGTCTGAAGGCGATTGCCAGAGCTGGGGATGCCCGTATACGATATGGGTTTGCCCCGGTGTGTTGGGGCGTGGCCAAGCGGTAAGGCGCGGGTCTTTGGAACCCGTATTCGAAGGTTCGAATCCTTCCGCCCCAACCAGTTACACCATGCGACCGAGCGGTTTTGGCGAGTTGAAGGTCTTCTCCGGCAGCGCCCACCCGGCGCTGGCGATGCAGATTGCCGATTTTCTGGGCTGCGGGCTCGGCCAGGCGCGGCTGCGCCGGTTTCCGGACACGGAGGTTTCGTTCCAGATCGACGAGAACATTCGCGGCACCGACGTCTTCATCATCCAGCCGACCTGCGCCCCGGTCGATCAGCACCTGATGGAGTTGATGATCATGGTGGACGCGTTCCGTCGCTCGTCGGCCGCCCGGATTACCGCGGTGCTGCCCTACTACGGCTACGCCCGGCAGGACCGCAAGGACAAGCCGCGCGTGCCGATTTCGGCCAAGCTCGTGGCCAACGTGCTGAGTGCGGCGGGCACCAACCGCGTGCTCACGATGGACCTGCACAAGGCGCAGATCCAGGCGTTTTTCGACATTCCGGTGGACCACCTGTTCGCGGCCCCGGTGATCATCGACGAGCTCTCGCGTCAGGACTATCCGCGACTGACCATCGTCGCACCGGACGCGGGTGGCGCCGAGCGCGCGCGTGCCTACGCCAAGCGCCTGGGTGCCGAACTGGCGGTGATCGACAAGCGGCGCCGCGTCGACGACGGGTCGGCGGAGGTGATGAACGTGATTGGCGAGGTGGGCGGCCGCACGTGTGTGATTGTGGACGACATCATCGATACGGCGGGCACCGTTCAGAAGGCCGCCCAGGCAGTGAAGGACGCGGGCGCCGAGCGCGTGCTCGCCTGCGCCGTGCACGGGGTGCTGTCGGGGCCGGCCATCGGGCGCATCGAGAAGGCCCCCATCGACAAGCTGATTATCACCAATACCATCCCGCTCGGCTCCGAGCGGGCGAAGTGTCAGAAGATTGTGGAGCTGTCGGTCGCCCGCCTGCTCGGGCAGGCCATTCGCAGCATTCACGAGGAAACCTCGGTCTCGTCGTTGTTCGTCTAGGGCCCAGAGCCTGATTGCGAAGGAACCCATGGAAGCCGTACTCGAAGCCGTCAAGCGCACCACGAAGGGAAAGAACGAAAGCAACCGTACCCGCGCCGCCGGACACATTCCGGCGGTGGTGTACGGAGCCCAGAAGGCAGGCGATGCCGTGGCGCCGATTCACCTGGCGGTGGATCCCAAGCCGTTCATGCGGATCCTGCACTCGAAGTCGGGGCTCAACTCCCTGATCACGCTGAAGGTGCCGGGCGAGATGGACGCACGGGTGCTGGTGCGGGAGGTGCAGCTCGACCCCGTCACGCATCACCCGCTGCACGCGGATTTCTACCGCGTGAACATGGATCGCCGCATTCAGGTCAGCGTGCCGATCGTCCTGCGCGGCGAGCCGCGCGGCGTCAAGGTGGACGGCGGTGTGCTCGATTTCGTGCACCGCGAAGTCGAGGTCGAGTGCCTGCCGGCGGAGATTCCCAATTCGATCGAGGTCGACATCTCGGACCTGGGGCTCAACCAGGCGGTCCACCTCCGCGACGTGGATCAGAACGTGACGTGGACCACGATCACCGACCGTGACACGATGCTGGTGCACGTCGTCACGCCGCGCGCGGCCGAGCCGGAGCCCGGCGCGGAGGCCGCGGCCGTGGCGGTCCCGGCGGCCGCCGGGTCGGAGCCCGAGGTCATCAAGAAGGGCAAGCCGGAAGACGAGAAGGGCGAGAAGAAGAAGTAGCGATGAAGCTCGTGGTCGGGCTCGGCAACCCCGGCGCCGAGTATCGCGAGACACGCCACAACGTCGGCTTTCTCGTCGTCGACGAGCTGGCGCGGCGGTGGGGCGTCGAGCAGTGGCGCGAGTCGTTCGAGAGTCTCGCGGCCAAAACCACGCGGAACGGCGAGGGCGTCTTGATCGCCAAGCCGCTCACGTTCATGAACCTGAGCGGCCGCGCGGTTTCCGGCCTGGCGGGCTTCTACAAGATCGAGCCTGCCGACGTGTTCATCGTGGCCGACGATGCGGCGCTGCCCCTGGGGCGGCTGCGCGCACGGCGGGGCGGCAGCGACGGAGGGCACAACGGGCTGAAGTCAGTCGCCCAGTTATTGGGCACCGCCGCGTTTCCCCGCCTGCGCGTGGGCGTCGGACGGGGCGACATGCAGGGGTCGGACGGGCGGGTGCTCGGACGCCCCGGGATGGTTGACCACGTGCTCGGCCGGTTCCGGTCGGACGAGCGCGATACGATTGCGGCGGCCGTGCTGCGGGCCGCCGATGCCTCGGAACTGTTCGTGGCCGAGGGCATCGAGCGCGTGATGAACGCGTTCAACGCGGCCGAGAAGCAGGACGGAACGCAAGAATCGGATCCCGCCAATTGAGGCGGGCCGCCTCCTTGCCACTGCGGTGGCCATCGTCTTCGGCTGGCCGGGTTTGGGCGCACGCGGCGCCGGAGCCCGACGGGCGAAGGCGGGTCCACAAGGAGACCTGATGAGTGCACGTACGTATGAGTTGATCTACATCATGGTGCCCGAAGCGACCGAACAGCAGGTCGCCGACCTGCAGACGCAGGTCGCGGGCATCGTCGAGCGCATGGGCGGCACGATCGAAAAGACCGATCCGTGGGGCCGGCGTAAACTCGCCTACGAGATTGGCAAGCACAAGGAAGGCTTCTACGTGCTGCACGTCATCCAGGGCTCGGGCGATCTCATCAAGGAGATCGACCGGCGCCTCAAGGTGACCGACGGGTTGTTGCGCCACCTGGTGGTCCGCGTGGACGAGCGGCAGAGCGTGGCCGAGCGCGCCCGTACGCGGCGCCAGGAAACCTCGCGCCGCCGGCGCGTGGCGCGCGGGCTGCCGCCAGACCGGCAGCCGGGTGAGGGACCGCAGCACGACGGGGACGATGATGGCGACGTGACCTACGACGCCACGGAAGGGGAGGCGTAAGTCATGGCATTTGGTGGCCGAAAGCCGGCAGGCAAGGGCAAGGGCGCGGGCGCGGGCGCGGGAGACAAGCAGGGCGGCCAGCGCCGCGGCCTGTTCCGCCGCCGCAAGATCTGCAAGTTCTGTGCGGACCGCATCGACGACATCAACTACAAGGACGTGAAGCTGCTGAGCGGCTTCGTGCCCGAGCGCGGCAAGGTCTTGCCGCGCCGGATCTCCGGCACCTGTGCCAAGCATCAGCGCGCGCTGCGCGTGGCCATCCTGCGCGCGCGGCAACTGGCGCTGCTGCCGTACGCGGCCGACTAGCGAGGGGTTGTCATGGAAGTCATTCTGCGAGAACACGTCGAGCACGTGGGCGACCGCGGCCAAATCGTCAAGGTGGCCGACGGCTTCGCCCGCAATTACCTGCTGCCCCGCAAGCTGGCGCTGCCCGCCACCGATGCCAACCGCAAGTGGGTGGAGCGCGAGCGCAAGATCGTGGACGCGCGCGAAGCCGAGGAGCGTTCGGCCGCCGAGGCCATCGCCACGCGGCTCACGGCCCTCGATCT
>JADZBZ010000487.1 GCA_020851835.1 Acidobacteriota bacterium | reverse complement strand
TCTTGTAGATGACCCAGTGCACGAAGGGCTGCGGCATCGGTACGTCGGGGTCGTCACAGATGACGGCAAATTCCTTCGTCGAGGCCGGCGCACCCGACCAGCGCAGCGGCGGCGACACGTTCTTCCCATCCGCCGTGTAGTCGGCCGGAATGGTCTCCCCCGCCTTGAGTGTGGGACTCGTTACGGTCAAGGGCTGCGGCATCTGTGCCCGCGCCGGCACGGCAGCGGCGCCTACCACGACGGCAGCGGCAAGCAGACGAAGCGACGACATGAGGCCGAGTATAACGGCAAACCCGGGCCGTCGCGCCTGGCGGCGCCGGTCACAGCGCCATCGAGATGAACTTCAGATTCAGATACTCCTCGATCCCCCATTTGCCGCCCTCGCGCCCGACGCCCGACATCTTGACGCCGCCAAACGGCGCCTGCGCTGCCGACGGCAGCCCGTCGTTCACGCCGACAATACCGTAGTCGAGCGCCTCGGCGACGCGAAAGGCTCGTGACAGATCGCGCGTCCAGAGGTAGGCGGCCAGCCCGTACGGCGTGTCGTTGGCCTGACGCACGGCCTCCTCGTCTGCTTCGAAGCGGATGATGGGCGCCACCGGGCCGAAAGTCTCTTCCTCGAGGATCCGCATGCCGGGCGCCACACCGGTGAGGACCGTGGGACAAAACACCAGCCCCTCGCCCGCCGAGCCGCCGACCACGGCCGTGGCCCCCCGCTCGAGGGCATCGTCCACGTGCGCGCGCACCTTGTCGAGTCCCTGCGCGTCCACCAGCGGCCCAATCTGGGTCGCCTCGTCCAGCGGGTCGCCCACTCTGAGCGCCGCCACCGCCGCCGCGAACCGTTCGACGAAGGCGTCGTGTACCGCGTCGTGCACGTAGATGCGGTTCGCGCATACGCAAGTCTGACCGGCGTTGCGGAATTTCGACGCCAGCACCTCTCTCACGGCCGACTCGATGTCGGCGTCGGCGAACACCAGGAACGGGGCATGGCCGCCCAGTTCCAGCGACACGCGCTTCATGGTCTTGGCGGCCTGTGCGGCCAGCCGCACGCCCACTTCCGTACTGCCCGTGAAGCTCAGTTTGCGGATGGCGGGATCGTCGAAGAACACTTCCGACACCGCGCCCGGGTTCGAGGTAGGCAGCACCTGGAACACGTCGGGTGGGCCGCCGGAGGCGACCCAGAGCTCGGCCAGGTGCATGGCGGTGAGCGGCGATTGTTCGGCGGGCTTGAGGACGATCGAACAGCCTGCGGCCAGGGCCGGCGCTGCCTTGCGCGTGATCATCGCCGCCGGAAAATTCCACGGCGTGATCGCGTACACCGGTCCCACCGGCTGCGACTGCACCAGGATGCGCTTGTGCGCCGCCTGGCTCGGAACGGTCTCGCCGTAGACCCGCTTGGCTTCCTCGGCGTACCACTCGACGAACGAGACCGCGTAGCGCACTTCGCCTCGTGCCTCGGTGACGGGCTTGCCCATCTCCTGGGCCATGAGGCGGGCAATCTCCACCTCGCGGGCGAGCAGCGCCGAGGCCCAGGCCCGCAACACCGCCGATCGCTCATAGGCTGTGGTGCGCCGCCAGTGGCCGAACCCCGCCACCGCCCGGGCCGCCGCCTGGCGGGCCTCGGCCGGGCCGTTGTCGGGCGCCGACGCCACTGGCCGTCCGCTCGCCGGGTTGATCACCTCGAAGGTCGCGCTCATGCTTCAGCCTCCTTCTGCATGATGGCCCACAACGCCTCGACGTGGGCTCGTTCGGTGGGCTCGGCGCCCACCGACACCCGGACCATCCAGCGGCCGTCCAGGATGGCCGGCGTCACATACGCCGCCCCTGCCCGATTGAGGCGGGCGCACCAGCCCAGCGTGTGCCGGTCGAGCGCCTCGCCCTCCAGGCCCGGCGGCTCGTGCCGCAGGCACACCGTCTGCAGGGGCACCGGCGCCAGCACGCGCCAGGCGCGCCGCTGGCAGACCTGGTCCGCCAGCCACCGCGCGTTCTCCATGTCGCGCCGCAGCCGCGCCCGCAGCCCCGACACGCCCTGTTCACGAATCAGGAACCAGAGCTTCATGGCACGAAAGCGACGCCCGAGCGGGATGCCCCAGTCGCGGTAGTTCTTCACGCGGTCATCCACCGCCGACTGGAGGTAGCTGGGATTGGTGGACATCACGCGCACCAGGTGATCGGCGTCCCTCACGAAATAGGCCGAGCAGTCGAAGGCCGCGCCCAGCCATTTGTGCGGGTTCAGGACGAGCGAGTCGGCCCCTTCGATGCCAGCCCACATCCACCGGCACTCCGGCAGCACCATCGCCGAGCCGGCCATCGCGGCATCGACGTGCAGCCAGGCGCCATGCCCGCGTGCCACCTCCGCGATCGCGCCGACCGGATCGAGCGCGGTCGTCGTCGTCGTGCCGGTGGTGGCCGTCACCGCGCAGGGTCGCAGGCCGCGCGACAGGTCGAGGCGTATGGCCTGGTCGAGCGCATCGGGCCGCATGGCATAGTCGGCGTCGGGCGGCACGTGACGGACGTTATCGCGGCCGAATCCCGCCAACAGCGCGGCCTTGTCGACTGAGCTGTGCGCGTGCGCGGAGGTGTACACCACCAGCGGCGATGGTTCGGCCTGCATTCCGCCGCGGCTGGCGCCGTGGCCCGTCGCGCGCTCGCGCGCGCAGAGCAGGGCGATCAGCGTGGAGGTCGAGGCCGTGTCCTGGATGACTCCCTGCCACGCGTCCGACAGCCCCACCATCTGGCGCAGCCAGCCCGTGGTCACCTCTTCGAGTTCGCTGAGCGCCGGGCTCGACTGCCAGGCCAGGCCCAGGACGCCGAGGCCCGTGCTCACGTAGTCGCCCAGCACGCTGGCCAGGGTGCCGTTGCAGGGGAAGTATCCGAAGAAGCGCGGATGCTGCCAGTGGGTGAGCCCTGGCAACACGACGCGGTCGAGGTCGGCGAGCACGGCGTCGAACGGTTCGGGATCGTCGGGCGGGCTCGCCGGCAGGAGGGCTTTGATCGCGCCCGGCTCCACCGGCGCCATGACGGGTCGAGCCTCCACCCGCGCGCGGTAGTCCGCAATCCAGTCCACCACCTCATGGCCGAAGCGGCGGAACTGGTCGGGGGTCATGGGCCGATCATACGCGCGGGAGGCGCCGCCGCCGATGGCTGCCAGAACATCACCAAGGCCGCCGGCGCCGGTAACAGGCAGTGGCACGCCTGCCTGAGCACGCAGGGGCCCAACGTCGCCCCAAGACCTCAGGCCCTCAAGACCTCTTCAACGCGGTGACCTCGATTTCGATCTTCATCCGCGGGTCCGCGAGCCCCGCCTCGATCATCGTCGCCGCGGGCCGCACTTCGCCGAACGTTCGCCGGAGCGCCGGCCAGCAGCGCGGGAAATCGTTCGCGGAGGGCAGGATGTAGTGCACGCGCACGACGTCGGCCAGCGACGCCCCGGCCTGCGCCAGGGCCGCCTCGATGTTCCGGAGGGTCTGCTCGGCCTGTGCCTCCACATCCTCCTCAATCGTCATCGTCTGGTAGTTGAATCCCGTCGTGCCGGACACGAACACCCACTCGCCCGCCACGACGGCACGCGAGTAGCCGATTTCCTGTTCGAAGGTCGAGCCGGAACTGATCAGGCGGCGCATCGAGCGACTCCCCTCTGTTGGCGGCATCTGTCGTCTGCCGCTCCCCAGTTGCCGGTGGCCACCCCTACGGCAGCACCGCCTGGTGCACCAACGTCTGGAACGTCGTCCGGATGTCGGTGGCGTTGGGAATCTGGTTGAGCATCAGCACGAGCACGAGGCGGCCGGACGGATCCACGCGGTAGACCGAGCCGTACGCGCCGCCCCATCCGAAGCCGCGCACCGGCTCGAGGCCGTTGCCCCCCACCTGCTCGGTCGTCTCGAAGCCCAGGCCGAAACCCATCTGCGGGCCGTTGTGGAGCAGACCCGACTGGTTGTGCGTCATCAGCGCCACGGTGCGAGGCGCCAGCAGGCGCACGTCGCCGATGGCTCCGCCGCCGCGCACCATCTCGAGAAACCGCGCGTAATCGCGCGAGGTGGACACCAGGCCGGCGCCACCGGCGAAATTGCGACGCGGCCCGTCCACGTAGTGACCCTGCCCGCGCGAGCCGTCGGGTGCCCGCACGATCGTCCCGTCCGGGCCGCTGGCATAGACCGTGGCGAGACGACCCTTCTTCTCGGCCGGCACGAAGAAATACGTGTCGGTCATCCCCAGCGGCTCGAGGATTCGCGTGCGGAAGAACTCGTCCAGCGGCAGCCCCGACACGCGTTCGATCACGCAACCGAGGATGTCGATGTTGTAGCCGTACACCCACGCTTCGCCCGGCTGCGCCACGAAGGGCAGCGTGGCCAGCCGCTCCATGGTTTCGCACACCGGTTCGTCCTTGTCGGCGGTGTACCAGCCAAACCCGGCAGCGGGACCAAGCCCCTTGGCTTGGTAGAGCGACGACACCTCCTGATCCGTGCCATACGAGATACCCGCGGTGTGCGTCATCAGATCGGTGATCGTGATCGCTCGCTTCGCCGGGACGACCGCCGTGCCGCCACCGGGTGTCTTCGTGATGACGGTGGTCTTCGCGTAGGCGGGGATGAACCGGCTCACCGGATCGGTGAGCCCGATCTGGCCCTGCTCCACCAGCATGAGTGCCGCCACGGTGGTGATGGCCTTGGTCTGTGAGGCGATACGGAACATGGCGTCGGCAGTCATCCGCGCGCCCGATTCCTTGTCACGCCAGCCCACGGCCTTTTCGTACACGGGCCGGCCGTCCTGCAGTACCAGGGCCACGGCACCGGCGATGCGGTTCTCGCTCACGTACTGCTGCAGCACGGTGTCGAGACGCGCCAGGCGGCTGGCATCGAGCGATGGCCCGTGCGCGGGCTGCGCGACGGGCGCGGCCGTGACAAGGACGACGGCCGCAACAATCAGCAAGATCGAACGACGCATGGTCAACCTCCTCATGGGGTGCAGGCCACGACGTGCTGGTACGTGTCCACACGGTGGCGGAACCGCGACACGCGCCCCGCCTCGTTGAAGTGCCAGATGTGCACCTCGTCTTCCTCGACAATCGTCCGCTCCGTGGCGGTGACCGTCGCCTCGAGATCGATCAGGGCCACGACGAGGCCGTCGCCTTCCATCAGCGCCTTGGGCACGAACCTGGTGATGGAGAGGCCCTGGAGGCTCGCGAGAAAGGCGGCCGCGCCGTCGCGACCGTGCCGATGCTGCAGCCACGGAACGCTGGTCGTACCGGCGCCGTACTCCCAATCCACGTGCTCGTCCAGGTGCGTCAGAATGGTCGGTACATCACCGCGGCCGAAAGCCGAGTAGATGGCGCGTACGGTCGTCAGGTTGCTCACAGAGCCCTCCCGTGCCGGCATTATCCGCCAAGGGCAACCGTGTCGACCATGGCCAGGAATTCTGCCAGCACCATCGCCGTCGCTCCCCACACCTTTTCGCCTTCGACGTCGAAGAAGGGCACGTTCACGTCGTGGGCAGTGCCCGCGCGGCGCAGGGTCCGGATCTCGTGCCGCACCGTGGCCGGATCGCGCAGGCGCTCGACAGGGACTTCCAGCAGGCGCGCCACCTCCCGCGTGTGCGGCTGGAACGCCGGCCGCAGGGGCGTCAGGCCAACAACGGGGTGCAGGAGGAACCCGCTCACCGGGATGTGCAGGGGCGTCAGGCGACCCAGCATTTCGACCGACACCGGGTCGACGCCCACTTCCTCGGCGGCTTCGCGCAGGGCGGCCGATTCGATCGACTCGCCCCCCTCCATGGCCCCGCCCGGCAACGACACCTGACTGGTGTGGTGCCGCAGGCCGCCGCCACGCACCGTCAGGGGCACGTGGAGCCGCCCTTCGTGCGGATAGAGAAGCAGGAGCGCCGCGGCATCGCGCCATCCTTCGGGGACCTGGTGCGGGTCCCATCCCACGCGCGGCTCAGGCGCCAGGCGCAGTTGCGCGTCGAGGCCTGGCAGGGCCTCCGCTAGCACCCGGCGCAGGCGCCGTGCGATGTCCACCACGTCCGTGAGCGTATCAGAGGCGCGCCGCCGGAGCGGCAACCGGAGCGTCCGCGCGAATTCGATGTCGCATCACGGCCCGCTCCGTTCTAGAATGGCGGCGATGATGAGTCGTCGCCCCCCCAGCGACGGAGGCTCGTCTCGCCCGACCCACCTTCCAGGAAGTTGCCCCGGCATCGGCCGGCAGCTCGCGGGCGTGCGCGCGGCGAGACAGCTCTCCGTCGAAGATGTGGCGTCGCGGCTGCTCCTGTCGAAGGCCCAGGTGATGGGCCTCGAGGCGGGTGACGCCGCCGCGTTCTATACCTCCGCCTACTTCCTGCGCGGCCTGCGCAAGTACATGGCCTTTGCGGGCGTGCCCGATGAGTTGCTCGACCTCTCGCCGCCAGACGAGGAGGAGGCCGACCATCCAGACGACCTCCGGCTCACCCTGGCGACCGCGGCTGTCGAGCCCGCAACAGCGGGGCCTCGGGTCTCCGGACATACGGCCTGGGTCATGATCGTGGTCGTGGCTGCGGTGCTGATCGGCCTCGCCACCCTGGGCATCTCGCGCTACGGCGGGGCCACGGCCGACATCTCCGTCCCGTCGGACATCGTCCAGCTGGATTCGGCATGGCCCCTGCCGGCGCAACCCCTGCGTGCGGCCGCCGTCGCGCAGCCGCCGGTGCAGTCGATTGCCGCGCAGCTTGCCATCCCCGACGATGGGGCCACCGTCCGGCTCAGCGTGGGCAAGGCGACCTGGGTCTTCGTGCGCTTTCCGGACAACCGCGTCACCGAGCGCCGCCTCGCCGCCGGCGAGGCGTTCGAAGTCGGTCCCCTGCCGGCCTACCTCGCCATCGGCACGGCCGACTCGGTGGACCTGCGCGTGGAGGATCGCCCGGTGGCGCTGGAGCCGTACATCAGGAACGGCCAGGTGCGGATCACCCGGCCCGAGCTGGCGGCCCTGACCGGGGCCACGCCGCCACGATAAGATTGTCCGGGCTGTCGGACGGCCCACGACGATTTCGCACGACACCGAGACGAAGGAAGGAGCAAAGTATGCGTTGGACAGCGGTGAGCGCCTGTGCGCTCGTAGTCGGGCTGACGGGCTGCAGCAGCCAGCCGCCCGTGGAGCCGGCCAGCCTCGTGCTGCGCGGCGGTACCGTCGTGACCATGGAGGCGAGCCAGCCAACCGTGGAAGCGGTGGCGATTCGCGGCGATCGGATCGTGGCGCTCGGGCCAGCCGAGGACATCCAGCGCTACGTGGGCCCGTCCACCGAGGTCATCGACCTTGCGGGCCAGACCGCCATCCCCGGATTCATCGAAGGCCACGGACACTTCATGGGCGTGGGACAGGCGCGCATGGTACTCGACCTGATGGACACCACCAGCTTCGAACAAATCGTCGCGCAGGTGGCCGAAGCCGTGAAGACAGCCAAGCCGGGCGAGTGGATCCTGGGTCGCGGCTGGCACCAGGAGAAGTGGACGACCACGCCCTCACCCAACGTCGAGGGCTTCCCGTACCACGACGCCCTCAGCAAGGTGTCGCCCGACAACCCGGTGCTCCTGGAGCACGCCAGCGGACACGCCGCCTTCGCCAACGCCAAGGCCATGGAACTTGCTGGCGTCACCGCCCGTACGCCGAGCCCCCCCGGCGGAGACATCCTCAAGGACCGGAGCGGGCGGCCCATCGGCGTGTTTCGTGAAAGGGCGGCCGGGCTCGTCGATCAGGCCCTTGGCGCGTGGCGGTCGGCGAAGACCCCGGCCGAGCGCATGGCCGACGCGCGGCGGCAGATCGAGCTGGCCACCGAGGAGGCGTTCTCGAAGGGCGTCACCAGCTTTCAGGACGCCGGCGTGAACTTCGACACCGTGGCGCTCTACAAGCAGGTGGCCGGCGAGGGGCAGCTCGGCATCCGGCTGTGGGTCATGGTGCGCGACACCAACGAGCACCTGCGCGAGCACCTCGCCGCGGAGAAGGTCGTCGGGATGGCGGATCATCACCTCACGGTGGCGGCCATCAAGGTGACCGCCGACGGCGCACTCGGCTCGCGCGGCGCCTGGATGCTGGAGCCCTATACCGACTCGCCGGGCAGCACGGGTCTCAACACCACGCCCATAGCCAACATCGAGGAAGCCGCGGCCATCGCCATGGATACCGGCACGCAGCTCGGCATCCACGCCATCGGCGACCGCGCGAACCGCGAGGTGCTGAACGTCTACGAAGCGGCCTTCAAGGCCCATCCCGACCAGTCGGACCTGCGCTGGCGCATCGAGCACGCCCAGCACCTCAGCGCATCCGACATCCCGCGCTTCGGCCAGCTCGGCGTCATCGCCTCGATGCAGGGCATCCATTGCACGTCGGACGCCCCCTACGTGCTGGCGCGTCTCGGGCCCGCCCGGGCCGAGGAAGGCGCCTACGTCTGGCAGAAGCTCATGAAGTCGGGCGCCATCATCAGCAACGGCACCGACACGCCGGTCGAGAGGATCGACCCCATCGCCAACTACTACGCGACGGTGACGCGCAAGGCCAAGGACGGCTCGGTCTTTTACGGCGACCAGAAGATGTCGCGCGAGGAAGCGCTGAAGTCCTACACCTGGAACGCCGCTTACGCGGCCAAGGAAGACACGCTCAAGGGATCACTGGCCATCGGCAAGCTCGCCGACATCGCCGTGCTGTCGCAGAACATCCTGACGGTGCCAGACGAGGCGCTGCCGGAGACGAAGGTGACGCGGACGATTGTGGGCGGGAAGGTCGTGTTCGGCGGCATCGGCAATTGACGATGGGCGATTGACGATGACTGAGTGACGGGTGCATGGTGCGTTGGTGATGCTGATTGGGTGATCGGGGAACCGGTGAACGAACTCCCGCGGTATCCGCTCGCGACGCTGCCAACACCCGTCACCGATGCCGTCCGACTGCGTGAGGCGCTCGGCGGGCCTTCGGTGTGTCCGCGGATCCTGGTCAAGCGCGACGATCTCACCGGCCTTGGCCTGGGAGGCAACAAGGCGCGCAAGCTCGAGTACCTCATCGCCGACGCGCTCGAACGTGGCGCGCAGACTGTAGTCACCACGGGCGCCGTCCAGTCGAACCACGCGCGCATGACGGCGGCCGCGGCGTGCATCGCCGGCCTGCGGTGCGTGCTCGTGCTGACCTCGCACCACGTGACGCCGGTGGTCGAGGGGAACCTGCTGCTCGACTGCCTGTTCGGCGCCGACGTGCGCTTCGTACCCGCCGAGGATCCGATGCTGGCGGTGGGCCGCGACGCCGAGGTGGTCGACGAGGTCGTGCGGGAGGAGGAGGCCAGCGGCCGGCACGCCTACGTGATTCCTATCGGCGGTTCGTGCCCGGTAGGGGCACTGGGCTACGTGTCGGGCACGGCGGAACTGGTGGGCCAACTCCGCGCGATGGACTGCCGGCCGTCCCGGCTCTACTACGCCAGCGGCTCGCGCGGCACGCAGGCCGGGCTCACGCTGGGGGCGAAGCTCAGCGAGGCGCCGTACGCGCTATGGGGCGTCGCGGTTAGTGCCGGAGAGCCCGAGAAGATCGAGCGTGCCAGACGGGCGGCGAACGAGGCGGCTATTCTGCTCGGGTCCGGCGTGCGCGTGGACCATACGGATCTGTTCACCGATCAGGCGTTCATCGGCGAGGGCTACGGCATCCCGACCGAGGCGGGACTCGAGGCCATTCGCCTGCTGGCTACCACCGAGGCCATCCTGCTGGAGCCGGTGTACACGTCGAAGGGATTCTCGGCGCTGCTGCGCCACGTCCGCTCCTGCGACATCCCGCCAACCGACACGGTGGTGTTCCTGCACACCGGCGGCGCACCGGCGCTCTTCACGCGGGACTTCGCGGCCCGGATGGAGACCAAGCCATGAGAATTGCCAGCGCCCGCACCCAGCGCCTCGAACGGGTGTGAACAAACGCGAGCGACCGACGCCAGACTCAGACGGCCGGTACTGCGGGCTGGCCCACGGGGTGCGTCTCTTCTTCGGCCGGGGCAGGCTTGGTCATTGCCGTGTCGTCGGACGCGAAGATGGCGAAGTCGGTCTGCCCCAGCAGGCGGCTCGTCACCGTGCCCGCCGTCATCGACCCGCTGACGTTGACGGCGGTGCGGCCCATGTCGATGAGCGGCTCCACCGAGATCAGGAGGCCGGCCAGCGCGACCGGCAGGTTGAGGGTGGATAGCACCACTAGTGCGGCGAAGGTGGCGCCGCCGCCGACGCCCGCGATGCCGAACGACCCGAGCGTGGCCACCGTGACCAGCGACGCCATGAACGAGAACGACGTCGGGTCGATGCCGGCACTGGGGGCAATCATCACCGCGAGCATCGCGGGGTAGAGACCGGCACAGGCGTTCTGCCCGATCGTGGCGCCGAAGCTGGCCGCGAAGTTGGCGATGGCCGGAGAGACGCCGAGGCGGTTGACCTGCGTCTCGACGCTGAGCGGAATGGCAGCGGCGCTCGATCGGGACGAGAAGGCGAAGGTGAGCACCGGCCAGATCTTCTGGTAGAAGCGCACCGGGCTGAGGCCCGCCATCGCCAGAACCGCCGCGTGCATGGTCAGGATGACTGCCAGCCCCACGTACGAGGCCACGACGAAACCGCCCAGGTTGATCACGTCGTCCACGTTGGACGAGGCGACCACTCGGGTCATGAGCGCCAGCACGCCGTAGGGCGTGAGGCGGATGACGATCCGTACCAGCCGCATGATCAGCGCCTGGAGCGTCTCGATGCCCTTGAGCACGCGCTCGCCGACCTCCGGGTTCTCGCGGCGCAAAGAGAGCACGGCGAGTCCCAGCAGGGTGGCAAAGATCACCACGCCAATGACCGAGGTCGAGCGGCTGCCGGCGAGGTCCGCGAAGATATTGGTCGGGATGAACGACTGCAGCAGGGACGGGATGGTGAGCCTGGCAGCCTCGCTCACCTGCGCCTCGAGAGCCGTCCCGCGCTGCAGCTCGCGCGCGCCCTGCACGAGGCCGTCGGCGCGAAGGCCGAAGAGCCGGGTCATGCCGATGCCAATCGTGGCCGACACGGCGGTCGTCACCATCAGCAGGCCCAGCACACCTCCGGCAATGGCGCCGAGAGACTTGGCGTTGCTGAGCTTGGTCACGGCCGCCAGGATCGAAATCAGCACCAGGGGCGCAATGATCATCTGGAGCAGGCGCACGTAGCCGCCGCCCACGATGTTCACCCAGACGAGGGTGTCGCCAACGGCGGCGCTCCCCAGCCCGTACACCCCCTGGGCCACGGCGCCCAGGGCGACGCCGAGCAGGACGGCCACCAGGACGTTA
>JADZBZ010000486.1 GCA_020851835.1 Acidobacteriota bacterium | reverse complement strand
GGCCGCTTCCACTGCTACTACGGCGACGAAAATCCCGTGCCGTTCGTGAGCCTCGACGTCGACGATACATCGGCTTTCGGCCCTGAGACGATCACGGTCTCGCAGGTCTCGGGCAGCTACATCCCGGGCACCTACAACTACTACATCCGCAACTACAGCGGCAGCCCCGGCTTCGACGTGTCGGGTGCTGTGGTGACGGTCTTCGCCGCCGGCGCCCAGGTGGCGCAGTTCCAGGTGAGCGCCGCGACCGGGAATCCCGCTGACCGCATCTGGTCGGTGTTCGGCTTCACGCTGACGCCCAGCGGTTCGGGTGCCGGCATCACGCCGGTGCAGCAGATTGTTTCTGACGGCTCCGCGCCGACCATCGCCGCGGGCCCGCCGAAGCGCTAGACGGGTGATGGGCCGGCCGCACGATGCGGCCGGCCTCTGTTCCGGACTTCTCTACACTGTGGCCGCGGGCTCCGGCTCGCGGCCACAGCCGTTTCTCCCAACGCCGAGACCTTGCGGTGCCCGATCCCCTCCCGGAGTTCCCTCCCCCCCAACGCGACCCGCGCGTGCTCGACGAACTGCTCGCCGACGGCAGCATGGTGCTGTTCCACACCCTGTCGCGCAAACTGATGACGCTCAATCCCACGGCGGCGCTCGTCTGGGAGTGCTGCGACGGTGAGCACACCGAAGAGGCCATCGCCGCCGAAGTGCAGGCGGTGTTTCCACAGGCGACTGGCGTGGCCGGCGACGTGGCGGCCGTGCTCGGTGATCTGCGGGCGCGCGAGATGTTGCGCCCGCCCGCAGCGTCGTCTTGACCGCCTCCCCGCATCACGGTCCGGTCCGCGAAGCCCGTCCCCACGTTCGCGTCATCGTTCACGGGCGCACCCTCGGCGTCGAGGTCCCCAACCCGGACGATCGGGTCGCGGTGGCCGCCATCCTCCGTGGGTTTCCGACGTCGCCCGGTGGCGCGGCCGCCGAAGACGCGTATGCCGTGCGGCGAGCCGGCCCCGGCCGATGGACCATGCTCGCACACGGCGTCATCACCCATCATGCGTCGACGCTCGAGGGCACGCTGCTGGCGCTCGAATGGCAGCTCGTCACCGACCTGCTGGCCCGCACCACGGATCGGTTTCACCTGCACGGCGCCGCGCTCGCAGACCCGTCCGGCCGCGCCAGCGTTCTCGTCCTCGGCGACTCGGGTGTCGGTAAGACCACGCTCACGCTCTCGCTCATGACGCTCGGCTTCCGTCCTCACACCGACGATGTCGTGCTCATCGACGCCGACCAGCTCACGCCCATCACCTTCCCGCGCGCGTTCCACGCAGACGAGGCGACACGGGCTTTGGTGACGGCGCTGCCGCACGATCCCGCGTGGGAGGTGCCGGGCATGCCGCCCGGATACTTCCTGCCCTCGTCCTGGGCCGGCGTGGCCTCGCCCGTGGGCGCCATCGTGTTCCCCAAGGCGCACAATCACGCGCGCCCGTTGCTGGTGGGCTTGCCCATCGCCGACGCCGCGACGGCGCTCGTCGGCTTCAGCGGCACGCTCGAGACCTCACCCGCCCTCGCGCTCAAGACGACGGCCCGCCTCACCGCGTCGGCGCCGTGCTACGCCCTGTACGGAGGGCCGCTGGCGGCCACCGCCGAACTGGTGGCGACGACGGTGGCCCGGCACCTGGAGGGGGCGCGCGGGGAACCATAACCGCGCCAGTGGGCCCCTGGCCTTCGGTCAGCCGCGGCGGGGTGCCGTGGGCCTTCGCGCGCGCAGCACCAGGCGCTTGACGGAACCCGTGACCCGGCCCAGCACCCCGCCGCCGGCGGTGCCGCGATGCTCGAGGTACCCGCGGCCGGGCAGCAGCACCCATCGCAGCACGCGCAGGCGCGATCGCCAGCCGCGCACGCGGCTGAGCGCCGAGCCCAGCGGCCAGACGCCCGGGCCTTGGAACGTGAGATCGAGCCCAGGCAGCGCATCGACATGCCGCCGCAACCGCACAAGATCGCGATGGGCCAGCGAGACGCTGGACGGAGGCCCCATCGTCTCGACAATGGCGTCGATGGGCGCGTCGGCAATCGGTGCACCCGCGTAGCACCGGGCCGCTTCGAGCGCCGCCGCCACCGGCGCCGCCATGCGCAGGTCGGCCGACCGAGTGATTACATACGACCAGTCGAGCTCCGGCGTGCCGAGGACGATGCGCGCGAGGTCGTGGAGCCAGATGAGCCGGAAGTCCAGGTGCTTGGCCGCGAGGTGGGTCGCCACGTGCAGCAGCAGGTCTTCGGGCGACTGGACGCGCATCGTGCCGTCTGGAGACCGTGTGGACCGCGTCCACACCTCGCGAGCGTGACGTCGCAAGGCATCGGTATGCGCACGGTCGAGATCCGTCAGCCGCCCCACCGCCAGCTCGAGCGGCGCCACGCGGTACTCGATCAGCGCATCGAACCCCTGCCGGATGGCAAACCAGCAGTAGTCGCGCGAATCGAGGTCGAGCCACTCGTCATCGACGTAAGACGGTGAGTGATCCACCTCGGCATAGCCCATGGATTGGAGCAGCGCACCCAAGCGCGCGACATCTCGCGGGTGGATCAGCAGGTCGAGATCGCTCAACGGCCGGAAGGCGGGCGCCGGATAGAGCCGCGGCGCCAGGTGCGCGCCCTTGAGCGGCATGATCTCGATCCCGAGGTCGGCGGCGGCCTGCGCGACACGTTGCAGTTCTTCGAGCAGGAGGCGGTTGCGGAAGTGGCCGGACCAGTAGGACTCGTGCAGCGCCTCGGCACAGACGGCATCCACGGGTGCGCCGGGATGCCGCCGGAGCCAGTCGTGCAGCAAGGCGGCCACGCCCTGACGCTCGGCGGCGCGGCCGAGGTAGTCCCAGTCGAGATCGGCGCCGATGGACGGCGCGGACGCCGGTTCACCGGCGCGCGCCGCGGCCAGCAGCAAGGCGTTGGCTTCGATGAAGGGGCTGGGGTGTGCGGTCACGCGCGATCGTCGTCCGCGCCGGCCGGTGTGTCGACGCTCGGCTTATACTAGCGTGGCCTGTTGCTCGCTCCCGCATGACATCGCCTCGAACCCGAGTCCGTATCCGTGCCCTGGCGGGCGGCCTGCTCCTGGCGCTGGTGGCCACCTCCGCGCCGGCGCAGGTCCGGCTGACGGACGAATCCGATCGCGCCGCGTTTCGCGCGTGGTTCGTCCTGCTGGCCGACGCGCAGTTCGAACGGGCCGCGGCCGAGGTGACCGACTGCGCCGCCATGGTGCGCTTCGCGTTCCGCGAGGCCCTCCGCGCCCACACGCCTGGGTGGAACCGCGACATCGCCCTGCCGTTCGCGCCCCGATTTCCGGACGTACGGTCCCCGCCACCCGTGACCGCCGATGGCTGGCCGCTGTTCCGGGTCGGCACGACGCCGTCGCGATACGCGGAGTTTGCCGACGCCAGGACGCTCGTGGCTCTCAACACCGTGCCGATAGGCCGTGACGCCGGACGCGCGAGGCCTGGAGACCTGCTCTACTTCCGCCAACCGGGCCAGCGGCAGCCCGACCACCTGATGGTGGTCATCGGGCGCTCGACCTTCGACGAACAGGGCGCCGACTGGGTGGTGTACCACACCGGTCCGTCGGCCGACGATGCCGGTGAAGTGCGCAAGACGCGGTTGGCTACTCTGGTTCACCATCCGTCTCCGCGCTGGCGGCCCGTCGCTGTCAATCCGCACTTCGTCGGCGTGTTCCGCCTCGCCGCTCTGCACACCCCATGACCACCGCCACCCGCACGGCGATTGCCGCTCTGGTGCTGATTGCGGCCGTACCCGACGGCGCTCTGCTGGCCCAACCCGCTGGTGGAGGCGAGGATGCCGAACTGAGGCCGGCGTTCTCGCTCTCGACGAGCCAGGTGTTCACGACTCGCGAGGCGCCGCACTTCTTCCTCACGTTCCGCCGGCTGCAGCAGCTCGACGTGCGCGTCTACAGGGTGCGCGACCCGTTCGCCTTCTTCGGCGCCCTCGACGATCCACATCAATTCGGTACCGACGCGCCCGCGCCGGTGGCGCAGGAGCGTTCGTGGATCGAGCGCCTGTCGGACTGGAAGCGGCGGCAGCGGGCGGCGCTGCGCGGCGTGGCCCGGGCCCAGGTGAGCCGGCGCTATCGCGACCAGCGACGCGCACAATCGGATCGAGCCGTCACAACCCAGCGCGTGCAGCTCAATGTGAACACGTTCGCGCAGGTGCCGCTGCTCAACCCCGACCAGCTCGTCACCTCGTGGCGCGAGCTGCTGCCCAATCATCGGGATCCCGAGCTGCGACGGGTTCCCCTGGCGGTGTCCGAGCCGGGCGTGTACCTCGTGGAAGCCGTACACGAGCGGCTGCGGGCCTTCACCATCGTGATGGTGTCGGACGTCGGCCTGGTGACGAAGACCTCGCCGGGCCAGGTGCTGCTCTTCGCCGCCAACCGCTTCACGGGCGAACCGTTGGCGGGGTGCCAGGTGCGCCTGCTCTCGGCCCGCGCCGAAGTCGCCGATGGCACGACGTCAGACGCAGGCCTCTTCGTCGGTGAGTTGCCGGAGAACACCGATCAGGTGCTCGGCGTGGCCCGCTGCGGCGCCGAGGTGGCGGCCACCGATCCGGGCGCGTGGGCGCTGCAATCCGAGTCGCGCGAGCTGGTGGGTTACCTCTACACCGACAAACCGATCTACCGGCCGGGGCACACCGTCCATGCCAAGGCCGTGCTCCGGTGGCGCGAGCGAGACGCCCTGGTGCCCTTCGACCGGCCCGACGCGGAACTGGTGGCCAGCGACGCGAACGACAAGGTGGTCTTTCGGCGCACCATCCACGCCGATGGCTTCGGGGCCATCACTGCCAGCTTCGAGCTGCCCGCCACCGCGGCCCTCGGCACCTACACCCTCCGCGTCAACAGCGGCGACGCGCAGGCGTCGAGCGCCTTCGAAGTGCAGGAGTATCGCAAACCCGAGTTCGAGGTCATCGTCACGCCCGCTTCGCGGTTCGTCATCCAGGGACGCGATGCCGTCGTCGCCGTGCGCGCGCGCTACTACTTCGGTCAGCCCGTCGCCAATGGCCGCGTCCGCTGGGTCGTCAACCAGCAGCCCTACTACTCGCCGCTCCGGTGGGACGAGGGCCTGGAGGAAGGCGGCGGAGGCGGCTACTGGTACGGCAACGAGCAGAGCGCCCGGGGTGACGCGCGTCTCGACGCGGACGGCTACGCCGAACTGCGGATTCCGCTCGGCGAGCACGAGGGCGCGCGCGACTACAGCGCGCGCATCGAGGCGCAGGTCACCGACGGCGGTGGCCGCGAGGTATCCGGGAATACCGTGGTCCACGCCACGTGGGCGTCGTTCCTGCTCGCCGTCCAGCTCGACCGCTCCGTGTTCCGGGTTGGCAGTCGTGCCGACGTGCAGGTGCGGGCCGTGGACTACGAGGGTGTACCGCGCGCGGGCGTGCCCGTGTCGCTGGCGCTCGAGCGGCTCGACTACCGCGAGGGCTACTACAACGACCCCACGGTCACCCCGGTTGCGAACACCGCGGCCACGACCGACGCCGAGGGGCGCGCGTCGGCCGCGCTGGTACTGCCTGAGGGACAGTCGGGCAGTTTCCGCATCAACGTGAGCGCTCCCGCCGACGGCCGCGAGGTAACCGAGCGCGTGTGGCTGTGGGTGCCGGGTCCGCAGGAGACGAGCGCCGCCGACGATGGTGACCGCTACCTCGAACTGCTGGCGGACCGGCGGACCTATCAACCGGGCGACACCGCGCGCTTGGTGGTGCGCGGCGAACCGCTGTCGGGTCCGATTCTGGTCACCAAGGAGGGCCAGCACGTGTCCTGGTACCGCGTGCTGCGCCCCGCCGCCACCGAAGCGCTCGAAGTGCCCATCGAGCCCGGCGACATCGGCGACGTTTATGTCAACGTCACGTTCCTTCGCGAGGGTCGGCTGTACCGGGCCGAGCGGCGGCTAGGCGTCCCGGCCGTCGAGCGAACGCTCAACATCAGCCTCGTGCCCGACCGGCCGGTGGCCAAGCCGCAGGAACCGGGCTCGTTCACGCTCTCGGTCACCGACCACGAGGGCCGCCCCGTCCGGGCGCAGGTGAGCCTGGCCGTGATCGACGAGGCCGTGTTCGGCGTCCGCGCCGACGACACGCCGGATCCTACGCGGTTCTTCTACCGCCGCGAATACTCGCGCGTCGGCACCACCTTCTCGCGCGAGTACTACTTCACCGGCTACTCGGGCCTCGACCGCCTGCAACTGGCCGGGCGGCGGCGCAAGCGGTTCACGCTGGCCGACTTCAAGGGCGACCGGACCCCGCAGCCATCCGTCCGCAAGGACTTCCCCGACGCCATCTACTGGATGCCCGACGTCACCACCGACGGCGAGGGCCGCGCCCGCGTGGCGGTCCGCTATCCGGACGCTCTCACCACGTGGCGGCTCACCGCGCGCGCGGTCACCGAAGACACCCGGGTCGGCGCCGCCGTGGCGCGCACCACCACCAGCAAGGACCTGATCGTCCGCATCGTCACGCCGCGCTTCCTCACCGAGGGCGACGATGTCGTCATCCCTGCGATCGTGCACAACTACCGGCCCGAGGCGCGGACGGCCACCGTCAGCGTCCAGACGACGGGGCTGGAGGCCGTGGGGGCCGAGCCCGACTCGTCCGGCATTCTGCTGCCGAGTGGCGCTGAGCAACGTCACGACTGGCGCTTTCGATCCCCCAGGCCGGGGCCGGCCTCTATCACGGCGACTGCCCACACCGAGTCGGACACTGACGCGGTGGAGTTGCCGCTGCCCGTGCTGCCCTACGGTCTCCGCCGCGACGCTGGCGCCAGCGGATCCATCGTGGGCGCGGGCGAGGGGATCACCGAACTCGTGGTCCCGGCATCGGCCAACGCCGCCGGCCGATCCGTACGCGTCAGCCTTGCGCCGTCGCTGGCCGGTTCGCTCCTGGGTGCGCTCGATTTCCTCACGGGATACCCGTACGGATGCACGGAGCAGACCGTGTCGAGCTTTCTGCCCAACCTGCTCGTGACGCGCGCGCTCACCGAGTTGAAGCTGGCGCCCACCGAGCGGCTCGGCGCGCTCGATGGCCAGGTGTCGTCTGGCCTGCGGCGTCTCGGAGACATGCAGCACGCCGATGGCGGGTGGGGCTGGTGGAAGTCGGACGGGAATCACCCCTTCATGACCGCATACGCCTTGTGGGGCCTGGACGAGGCGCGCCGGGCTGGTGTGGGTGTCGAGGAGTACCGCATCGGCACCGCGGGCAGCGCGCTCGCGCGGATGTATCTCACCTACCCACGCGCCGAACCCGACCTCAAGGTCTACATGGCGTACGTCCTGCGCCGCAGCCAACCCGAGGGCGGCGAGATCGTGTCGTACGGGGAGAGCGGCGCGCTCACCTATCGCCACGCTGACGCACGAGAAGACGTGTGGAACGCGCGGGACCGCATGAGCCCCTTCGGTCGCGCGCTGCTGCTCGGGCTGCTGGACGAGGCGCGAGACGCGCGTGGGGACCGCTTCGCGCAGGCGCTGGAAGCCGAGGCCCAGACACGCGGCGAGTTGTCGTGGTGGGCCGCGGATCGTGACGACCTGCTGTTCGACGGCATCGACACCACCGTGGAGGCCACCTCCTTCGCCGTGCAGGCGCTGGCGCGCCGCAATCCGGGCAGCCCGGTCGTCGAGCGCGCGGTCCGATGGCTGCTGCTCAACCGCGCGGGCGGCTACTGGGGATCGACCAAGCGCACGGCCATGGCCATCTACGGCCTGCTCGCGTTCATGCAGGCCCGCGGCGAGTCGGCGCAGCCCTTCAGCGTGGACGTGTTCGTCAACGGCGAGCCCGCCGGCCGTCAGTCGTTCGACGCCGCCCGCATGACGGCGCCCGACCCGCTCGTGGTGATTGTGCCCGCGCGCGAGGGCGCCAACCAGATCCGGCTGGTCAAGCGCGAGGGCGGCACCGTCTACTGGTCCGCCGCGGCCACCTGGTTCGACCCGTCCGCGGCCGACGCGCGCCAGGGATCCCGGCAGCTCGCTGTCTCGCGCCGCTACTCGCGCCTGGTCCCCGTCACCATCCGCGGCCGCATCGTCTACCGTGAGCAACCGCTCGCCGGGGCCGCCAGCCCAGGCGACGTGCTGGCGGTGCGGCTGACGGTGGCCGGCTCGCCCGACTGGCGCTACCTGGCCGTCGAAGATCCGTTGCCCGCCGGAGTCGAGGCCGTGCAGGACACGACCGCGTATCCGTTGGAGCGCTCCGATACGATGCGCTGGTGGTGGGGGTCGCAGGTCGAGTACCGCGACACGCGCACCGTGTTCTTCCAGGAGTCGTTCGACCAGGGTCGCTACGAGTACGTGTACCTGGTGAAGGTCATCGCCGCCGGGACGTTCCGCGTCGTGCCCGCACAGGTGTCGCCCATGTATGTGCCGGATGTGCTCGCCTCGTCTGAGCCGTTCACGCTGACGGTGACCGTACCCGGAGCCGTCCAGCCGTGATACGAGCCCTGGCGGCCTCGACCGTCTGGATCCTGAGCGGCGCCGCCGCCTTCGCGGCGCTCTGGTGGGCGTTTGTCAACACGCCGGAATCCACGGTGTTCACGCTCGTGCTCTCGCTGCTGCTCGTCCTCGGCATGTACGCGGTGGCCGCCCTCACCTGGAGTGGCGCGCTGGTGGGCTGGTCACGCGGATGGTCGCGGGGAGCCGCTCGCGGCGCCGTCGCCGGCCTGCCGGCGTTCCTGCTCCCGGTCATCGCGGCGGGAGCCGCCTGGTGGATGGTGGGTGCGGCGCTCGGCTGGATGGAGCGTCACTCGGGTGAGATCAGCGCCTGGTTCATCGCCACCTTGAACTGGTCGGACCTCACCGGGCCCATGACCGCCGTCGCCTACCTCGGCGAGTGGCTGCGCAGGGTCGTCGCGCCGTTTGTGGCGCTCGTCTGGTTCGGCCACATCCTGTCACGGGGGCTGTGGGCGTGGCGCGACCGTACGCCGCTGGCGCGCGCGCTGTCTCCCGCCCGGCTGACCGCGGCGACGCTGGTGGCCATCGTCACGCTGTGGGCGCCCCTGCACTACGGCCTCTACTGGATGCCGCCGGGGCTGCCGGCCACGTGGGTGGAACCATCCGTCGCCCTCGCGAAGTTCGGCCTCATCGCGATCGCCGGCGCCGTCGGGTTGAGCCTCATTGCACGCCTGGCGTCTCCTGGCGACGCAGGCCGGTAGGCGTGGCACCCGCACCAGACCCCCGGCAGGGCTGCGTGAGCAGCCGGACGCACCGAATCAGGTCCTGCGGTCGATACGGCTTGGCCAGAAACAGCACGCGTCCATCGCCCCTGGGGGCGCCGTCTGGCAGATTGCCCGTGGTGACGAGCACCGGCAGCAACGGATAGCGTCGGCGCAGCACCCCGGCCAGTTCCAGGCCGTCGAGGTCGGGCATCGTCACCTCCGTAATCAGCAGATCGGGCGCCCGGCCGGCCGAGAGCGCGATGGTCAACGCCTGAAAACCCGAGGCGGCTTCGAGCACGGTGAAGCCGTGCTGGCGCAGCACCCGCGCGGTGGTTGCGCGAACCTCGTGTGATCGTCAACCGCAAGTACCAGCGGAGGGAGGGAGTTCTGTTCCATGGCAGTGGTACGGACACGGCTCCCCTCCGGCGGGTCACATCCGTCCGGCTGGGTATAATGCGCTCCGGCCGTGGTCAGGCACGCCGTGACTTTCGGTCCTTCCGGGTTGTCTAGTCAGGAGGATGCGGATTGGCGACCGGCGCGGACCCCGAATCGGACGAGGAGCTCGTGCTGCGGGCGCAGGCGGATGACCGCGACACGCGGCCGTTCG
>JADZBZ010000485.1 GCA_020851835.1 Acidobacteriota bacterium | reverse complement strand
TGCTGCTCGAGCGTCCGCAGACGATTCCGCAGCATCACGATCTTGTGGAAGAACGTCTCAATCGGCCAGCTCTTCTCCTGCACGCCAGGCTTGCCCGGGCGAAGCACGAGGTCGCCGCTCCGCCACTTCTCGGCCGGGGACACGGCGGTGAGGCCGCTCTCCTCGCGGATGACGCGGCGCAGAAGCATTTCGATGTCGATGCCGGATTCGTCTGCGCTCATGGTGGAGTGGCGCCTCTCGCGCTCGCTGACCAGGGGGAGGGAGGAAACAGGGTGCCCGGCACCGGGTGCGGAGTGCCGCGTGCGAACGCCTTGGTGCCGGGCGCGGCTCGCCTCAACCGGTGGCGATGGCCGCTCCGACAACGGGCGGGCGCCGGCGCCCGTCCTCGGTCCCCCGCGGTAGTTGTGTTCGCTGCCGCAGTAGTCGCACCGCACGCGAATCGGCTGGAATGCGAGGTCCACGACAACCACCGTGTGCATCCGGTCTTCGTGGCACTGCCGGCAATGGTCTTCAGCCGCCTGACCGGCGCGATACTGGCGGAGCATCCGACACGGATTGTACGCCGGACGCGGACAGGATGGTGGCAAGGCGCCAGGGCCGCAGATGGTGGCCCTCCCCGTAGTACCATGCGCGCATGGTCACCTCACTCCTGCTGACGTGGCTGCTGGCTGCCCCCGCCCAGCCTGCACCTCAGCAGGCCGCGCGGCCGCGCGCGGCCGCACCGGCCAGCACGACGCTCTCGCTGACCGTGACCGACAACATCGGCGCCGTGCTCGAAGGAGTGACGGTGTCGGTGACAGGGCCCCTGGACCGCGAGGGCACCACCTCGGCCGAGGGCCGGCTGCGCCTGCTGAACCTCAGGGCCGGCACCTACCGCGTGCGCTTCGCCCGCGAGGGCTTCTACACGTTCGAGAGGGAAGTCGCCTGGCGCGCGGGCCAGCCCGCTCCTGCCCTGACCGTCACCCTGTCGCCAGCGCCGCCGCCCCCACCGCCTCCCGAGCCGCCGCCGCCGCCGCCCGAACCGGCCGAGCCGGCGCTGACGCTCCCTCCGCCGTCGGCCCCGAAGACGATGATGCTGCCCGACTTCATCGAGCGCAACTTCATCTCGGGCCGCGACGACTACAAGGAAGACCTGGTCGGCTGCAGCGGTGTCGGGCAGGGCCTGGTCTGGCAGATTCGGGAGCCGTGGACCGACCGCCAGCATCCATCGGCCGACGCCATGCTCTACGTCATCGGCGGCGAGGGCACGCTGCGCTTCGACGGCCGCGACGTCCCGTTGTCGGCCGGCAGCTTCGCCGTGGTGCCCCGCGGCACCATCTACGCCTTCGCCCGGCGCGGGCGCAATCCCCTGATTGTGCTCGCGTTCCTCGCCGGCGCGCCGTGCGCGATGGACTGAGGCGTTGTCACGTATGCCCGACGCGAATGTGAAGGCGGAGGCCCCGCCGCAGGACTTCATCAGAGAGATTGTCGGCGCCGACGTCGCCGCGGGACGTCACGGCGGCCGCGTCGTGACGCGCTTTCCGCCCGAGCCGAACGGCTACCTCCACATCGGCCATGCCAAGGCCATCTGCGTGGACTTCGGCGTCGCGGCCGACTTCGGCGGTCACTGCAATCTTCGATTCGACGACACGAACCCGGTCAAGGAAGACGTCGAATACGTCGACTCCATCAAGGACGACGTCCGGTGGCTGGGGTTCGACTGGGGCGGCCGCGAGTACTACGCGTCGGACTACTACGAACAGTTCTACGACTTCGCCGAGCGCCTCATCCGGAAGGGTTCGGCGTACGTGGACTCGCTGTCGGCCGAGGAGATCCGCGATCATCGCGGCACCTTGACCGAACCGGGCCGCGACTCGCCGTACCGCACGCGCCCGGTTGACGAAAGCCTGGACCTGTTCCGCCGCATGCGCGCCGGCGAGTTCCCCGACGGCGCCCACGTGCTGCGGGCACGGATCGATATGGCTTCGCCCAACATCAACCTGCGCGACCCGGTGCTGTACCGTATCCGGCACGCGCCGCACCATCGCACGGGCAACCGGTGGTGCATCTACCCGATGTACGACTACGCGCATCCCCTGTCGGACGCCATCGAGGGCGTCACGCATTCGCTCTGCACGCTCGAGTACGTGGATCACAGACCGCTCTACGACTGGTGCATCACCCAGGCCGAAACCGGGCATCAGCCGAAGCAGTACGAGTTCGCGCGGCTCAACCTGAATTACACCGTCATGAGCAAGCGCAAGCTGCTGCAGTTGGTGGCGCAGCAGCACGTCACCGGGTGGGACGACCCTCGCATGCCCACCATCTCCGGGCTGCGTCGTCGCGGCTACACGCCCGAGTCGATTCGCGACTTCTGCACCCGCGTGGGCGTGGCCAAGAAGGAGAACGTGATCGACATCGGGCTGCTCGAGCACTGCGTCCGCGAGGACCTCAACCGGCACGCGCCGCGCGCCATGGCGGTGCTCAATCCGCTGAAGCTCGTGCTGACCAACTACCCGGACGACCGCACCGAGCAGATGGACGTGGTCAACAACCCAGAGGACCCCGCCGCGGGCACCCGCAAGGTGGATTTCTCGCGTGAGATCTACATCGAGCGCGACGACTTCATGGAGAACCCGCCGAGGAAGTTCTTCCGGCTGGCGCCCGGCCGCGAGGTGCGCCTTCGCAATGCCTACCTCGTCACGTGTACGGAGGTCGTGAAGAACAGCGCCGGCACGATCGTGGAACTGCGAGGGACCTACGACCCGGCCACCCGCGGCGGCGACGCCCCGGACGGCCGAAAAGTAAAGGCGACGCTGCACTGGGTGTCGGCCGCGCACGCCGCCCCTGGCCGCGTCCGTCTTTACGACCGCCTCTTCACGGTGGACGATCCAGACGGCGCCGCGGCGAAGGCCGGTGTGGAGATCACGTCGCTGCTCACTCCCGGCTCGCTCGAGGAACTGGCGGACTGCAAGCTGGAGCCGATGCTGGCCTCCGCCCCACCGGGCACGCGGTTCCAGTTCGAGCGGCTGGGCTACTTCTGCGTGGACCCCGACTCGCGCCCCGGGGCGCCCGTCTTCAACCGCACCGTGTCGCTGAAGGACGCCTGGGCCCGCGCGTCGGCGCGCCAGCCGGCCTAGCCTCCGGGGCCACCCCTGCATGCGGGTCGTCAGCGTCGGCGGACCCGGCGCCGGCACGAGCGCGCGTCGAATCCTTCGGGTGCGCTCCCGTTCTCGACCGCCCTCCATCGAAGGATCGTTCACGTGAGCACCAGCCCTCGCCGTGGAGTCGCCATCAGCGTCACCATCGCCGCCGCCTGCGCCGCGTACTGGATCGCGCGACCCATGGTGCCGGAACTGGCGGCGCGGGCCGTCAGCATCCTGATCATCGGGGCGGGCTTCTGGGCCACCGAGGCGCTGCCGTTGTTTGCGACCGCTTTCGTGGTGGTCGGGCTCGAGATCGTGCTGCTCGCGAGCGTGGGTGGACTCGCCGATCAGCTCACGAACCTTCTGACCACTCTGGGCCTGGCCGTGGGGGAGGGGCGGGGCGAGGATATCGACGCCGCTCGGTTCCTTGCCCCCTTTGCGCAGGACATCGTCTTTCTGTTCCTGGCCGGCTTTCTGCTTTCAGCCGCGATGTCCAAGCACGGCGTCGACCGCGCGCTCGCCGCACGACTGCTGCGGCCCTTCGCCGCGTCACCACGGCGACTCGTCTTCGGCCTGCTCGGCCTCAGCGCGTTCTTCAGTATGTGGATGAGCAACACGGCGACGGCGGCGATGATGCTGTCGCTCCTGAAGCCCCTGCTGGCCGACCGCCCGCACGCCGATCGCCTGAGCCAGCGCGTCATTCTCGCCGTGGCGTTTGGTGCGAACATCGGGGGCCTGGGCACGCCAATCGGGACGCCGCCCAACGCGATTGCCTTTGGCGCCCTGAACGCGGCGGGCTACCAGCTCACGTTTCTGACGTGGGTACTGGCGGCCACGCCGCTCGTCGCGGTGCTGGTCGTCGCCTCCGGTCTGCTGCTGGACAGGTTACTCGGGTCGGAAGACGGTGCTGACATCGCGTTCGGGATTCCCGAGGCCACGCAGCCGCTGTCCCGGCAGGGCTACATCACACTCGCCGTGCTGGCAGTGACGATGGGTCTCTGGGTCACCAGCGGTCTGCACGGCGTCAGGCCGGGTGCCATTGGACTGCTGGCCGTCGCGGTGCTGAGCGCGCGCGGCACGCTCGACCGGCGTGACGTGAACACCATCGATTGGAGCGTTCTCATCCTGATGTGGGGAGGCTTGTCGTTGTCGGTCGCCATGGATGTCTCGGGTCTCACTGGGGTGCTGGCCAGCGCTGACGTATCCGGGCTGACCGCTGGTCCCTGGCTCGCCGCCGCTGTCACCGTGGTCGTCGCCGTGACGCTCAGCACGGTCATGAGCAACACCGCCGCCGCAGCGCTGCTCATCCCGATGGCACTCGCCCTGTCGCTCCCGTCCGGCGAGCAGGTGGCCATGCTGGCAGCGCTCGCGTGCTCGCTGGCGATGGCCCTGCCGGTGTCGACGCCGCCCAACGCACTTGCCTACGCCACCGGTCAGATCGAGCTGGACACGATGCGGCGCGTGGGAGGACTGCTGTCGGCGACGTGCGCCGCGATTCTGCTCGTAGCGTATCGATTCGTCCTGCCGCTCATCTTCTGATTCGGGGGCCTGTCGCAGACAAGAACGGGGATGGGATCACTTCGATTCGTCCCACACCACCTGCGCGTCGGAGCGCACCCGGTCGGGACTCGGCGTGGCGTAGCCGGCGTACTTCGCCGGGGTTGCCCAGGTCTTCACCACGTCGTCCACCGACTTGCCGGCCTCCTTGGCATCCTGCACGAACTTGACGAAGTCGGCGATGAAGGCGGCCTGCGTCTTCATGTCGGCCGGCGTGGTGGTGGTCGGGTTGTGGCCGTTGATGATGGCGTCCACGTTGGCCACGGCCGCGGCCCGGGTCAGCGTCGCCGGATAGGCCACGCCGCTGCCCCCGTTGTTCTTGTCCATGATGGGCAGGTCGCGCGTGTGGAACGCGTCGCCGGCGTGCATGGTGCGCAGCGCGCGGAACACCACGAACGCGTCGCCGCTCGTGTGCGCGGCGCCGAAGAAGTAGAGGTCGATCTGATCCGCCCCCTGGCCGATCGTCATCGTGTCCTTGAAGGTCTTCGTCGGAAGGCCGCGGCCCTTGTTCTGCTGGAAGATGCTCGGCCCGGGCGGGGGTGCCGGCAGGCCCGTGACCGGACGCATCGCCTCCATGTGGGTCTTGGTGGCCTCCTGGACGACGATTTCGACCGATGCCGGGAACTCCACGTTGCCGCTCACGTGATCGCCGTGCGTGTGCGTGTTGATGATGCGGACCACGGGCTTGCTGGTCACCAGCTTGATCTGCTCGAGCAGGGGCTGACCCCACCCGGGGTTCTTGGTGTCCACCACGGTCACGCCGTCGGTCCCGACGAAGACGGCACTGTTGCCGCCGCCGCCCTTCATCA
>JADZBZ010000484.1 GCA_020851835.1 Acidobacteriota bacterium | reverse complement strand
CCAGGGCGCGCTTGGCGGCCGAGGGCATCCAGAACGTCTCGTTTGCGCTCGGCGACGGCGACGGCCTGACCGGGATTGCCGACGAGTCGCTCGATCTCGTGTTCAGCTACGACGTGTTCGTGCACATTGCCCTCGAGGACACGGTGGCCTACATCGACGAGGTAGCGCGCGTGCTGGCGCCGGGCGGCGTGGCCATCCTGCACCACGCGGTCGCCGAGACGTCGGCCTCGTGGGACCGCATCGAGTCGCACAACAACTGGTACCGCGACCCCTCCCACACGCTGGGGCAGTACTACTACCACAGCCGCGAGGGCCTGCGTCGCGCGTACGAGCGCGTCGGCTTCGAGATCGTCGAATCGTGGGACTCGTACTGCACGGCCGTCTTTACCGTGCGCAGGCCGGCGACGAGCCTCGTCCCGCGGATGGAGCGCGCGCTCCGTCAGGCCGCCGTGGCGAGCACACCGGAAGCGCTGCGCGACGCGACCGACGCCCTCGAGTGCGCCATCGACGACGCGCGGCGCGAGCTGACGCCGCTGGTGGCGTCGCTGGAGGGCACCACCCCGGGCCTGCGGCGCTACTCGATTCTGCAACGGATGCGGCGTCTCTTCCGCTGACGCGGATGGCCTCGTTTGGTCTCATCCCCGAGCGGCGATAGGGCTTCCCTCTGCCCGTCCTCTGCCTCAGGCCCCGCCATCGACCACCCGCCCTCCGCGTCATCCGCGTCGGGCCTGGGTGGGCATCGCATCGAAGTCCCGTCCCGGCTGATACCCAAGCGCCCGCAACTGGGCGAAGATGGCATCGCGACCCGGCGTCGACGCCACCGCGATGAAGTCCAGGTGACGCATGGGTAGCGTGGACGGATCGACCACGGGGACGTCGTCGATGCGGTCGTTCCAACGCGAGCGATTGTTGTCGGCGAAGCAGTCGATTCCGATGCCGTGGCTCCGCAGGCGAGCCAGCGCCTCGCGGCCGCCCTGCCCGGTGCCGAAGACGGCGACCCGCAGGTATGCCGGCTCGCTGGCGGTCGGTCCCAGAACCCAGGGGATGGACGATTGCGAGCGCAGGCACTCGAGCTCGATCCCGGCGGCGTCGAGCCTTGGCCACAGGGCCTCGGCATGCTGACAGCGTTGCCACGCGTCTTCGGCCGCACTCTGTAGCGAGCGGGCCGTCCGTTCGAGCTGGCCGAAGGCCCGTGATTGCGCCTCCAGACGGTGGGCCAGCGAGTCGCTCAGCTGCGCCCACAGGATGCCGGGACGCTCGGCAGCGTGCGGCAGAAGATGGAGGCCCGCCGCGCATTGGCTGGCGAGATCCACCACGAGAGTGGCCTCGCGCAGGCCGAACAGCACCGGTCGATCGCGGTCGGCCATCAGTTCGCTCCACGGCCGGTGCAGCGCGCGTTCGGCGTGGTGCACGCCCGCGCGCCACCACCGCGCGGCGCCGGGCAGGTCCCGCGCCTGCGCCGCCATCCATCCCAGCAGCCAGCAGGCACTGACCGTCTTGGTCGCCAGCAGCGGGCTGAAAACCAGCGGGTCGCCGTCGACGCAGGCGGCCAGGGTCCGCGCGGCCTCCGCGTGGTCACCCGCGGTCAGTGCCGCAAGTCCCTGGACGTACCGCAACGAAATGTGCCAGCGAGCCACGTGCGGATTGGCCGCCGACAGGCCGCAGTAGCGCTCGATGGCGCTGTTGGTCTCACCCGTTACGCCCTCCGCAGTCGAGAGCTGCCGATATGCACGGACGCAGAGGGCCGCACCCTGGTCGGCGCTGCCAGATGAGGCCTCCTCCGCGACGTGGCCGGCCAACCGTTCGAGCAGGGCCGCCGATTCGGTGCGCTGCCCGATGGAGACCAGCGCGCGCACGAGCCATGGGTGCTCGTAGTCGCGGGCGAAGGCAATGACGGTTGGTGTCTCGGCGATGGGCTCGGGCAGCCACCGCGTCGCCACCGGATCGGCCACCTGCCCGAATGGTGGGGTCATGCCGACGGCCAGCCACCACTCGGCCTCGTCGGTGCGGGTCGAGGCGTCCCACAGGGCGCGGCCGGCTTCGGACAGCTTCATGCCGCCGCCCGCCGTCTGGCCGAAGACGTGTTCCAGCAGGAAGTGCCGCCCACAGAGCGCCTCGAGCCGGGCGCGGTCGAAGACATGCAGGTGATGCGGGTTGGGATCGACGCCGCGCTCGTCCAGCCATTCGTTGGGCACCGAGCAGACGAAGCGGCCGCCCGGCGTGAGCAGCCGCCGGCACCCGGCGAGGAACCGCTCGGGATCCCCCAGGTGCTCGACGGTTTCGAAGCTGACGATCGCGTCGAAGGATGCGTCCGGCAGGTCGGCCAGGTTCGACAGGTCGCGGACCGCGTAGGAGAGCCGCGTGCTCGCCGCGCCGTAGTGCTCGGCGGCGTAGGCGATGGCGCTCTGGTCCACATCGAGGCCGAGCACCGAATCGGCCAGCGTGCCGTCCACGAGCAGCCGGCTGCCGTAGCCCAGGCCGCACGCCGCATCGAGCACGCGGTCGCCCGGGCGCACGAATCGCCGGGCCCACATGTAGCGGGCGACGTGGGCGTCGGCCCGACGCCCGGCCTCGCGCAGCATGTCCATGTGCAAGTCGCGTCCCGCCGCCAGGTCGTCGAGCGGGCCGCCCCAGGTGACACCCGCCGGCACCGGCTCGAACAGCAGCAGCGGCTCGGTTTCGCCGTCGAGCGCCGCGTAGTCGGCCAGTTGCTGGTAGAGCGGGTGTTTGCGCCAGCCGTGCCGGAGGACGCGGCGCTCCCACTCGTCGCGGCGTCCCGACACCGACGCCACCAGCGCGCGCGGCCGGCAGGCGCACACCCGGACCAGCAGCGCCAACGCCTCCGCCTCGGCTTCCGGGTCGAGGACGCCCTCCAGCCAGATCACGTCGACCAACGCCGCGTCCACGCAAGCGTCGACCCCGCCGGCTCGGGCGGGCACGCCGCGCTGCCGCAGCGCGCGGAGCGTCATGCCCGAGTCATCGCCCACCACGAGCGTCGGACCGCCGCCACAGGCTGCGAGCACGCGATCGACGCGGTCGAGCGCCGCCGGCAGGGCCGGGCCGGTCATGGCAGCACCACCTGCGCCGTCACGCCCGAGACCGACACCGGTTCGAGAAAGTGCACGAAGTGCTCGGTGTGGGAGAGGCCCAGGTCCTCGAGTTGGCTGAAGATGGCGGCTTTGCCCGCCAGCGAGGCCACGATGACGAGGTCGTAGTCGCGGGCTTCGAGCGCCGCCGGCGACCGCACGCTCAGACCGTGCGCCTGCTGGTCCCAGAGCCCGGCGTTGTTGTCGACCAGGTAGGTCACGTCCCACCCGCAGCGCTCGGCCAGCCGCAGCGCGGCGCGCCCGGCCTCGCCCGTGCCGAAGACCACCGCGCGCCTCACGTGGTCGAGCCGGGGCGTCGACGGGCGTTCGGTGTCCGCGACGCCGGCGGGCGTTGCGTACGCCAGGTGCAGCAGCCCACGCAGCGGCGGAGGCACGTGGGCGAAATAGGGGCGCAGCGCGCGCATCCGGTTGGCGTGCTGCGAGGTGGTGCTGAGCATGCTCTGGCCCGACTGCCGGTAGCGCACGAGCGGTTCGGGCACGACCATCAGGCGGCATCCGCCGAGTGTGGCGCGCGCGAAGAACTCCCAGTCCTCGCAGCCCACGCCCACGTCTTCCGTGAAGTCGCCAATGCGTTCGAACACCGCTCGGCGCACGAAGGCGTTGGCGTCTCCGAAACTGTTGCGGGTGACGCCGGGCGATACCGCCGCGCCGAGAAATGGCCAGCAGTAGGTACCCAGGTCCGAGCGGTTCGGTCCCGTGCCCTGGAACACCCTGAGAAAGCACGTGAGGATGTCGGCGCCGCTCGACTCGGCCGCGCGGACGAAGGTGCTCACCTCGTGCGGCTCCGCCAGGTTGTCGTCATCCATGAAGAGAAGATAGCCGCCCCGGGCTTCGCGAATACCCGTGTTGCGCGCCGCGCCCAGGTAGCGATTGGGCTGCCGCACGATGCGCCAGCCGCGCGCGTCGAACTCGGGCTCGAGCGACTTCAGCAGCGCCAGCGCTTCGGGCGCATCGCTTCCGTCGTCCACCAGCACGACCTCGATGGGTTGATAGTCCTGCGCGCGGATCGAATCGAGAGCCAGCTCGAGCAGGTGAGACCGGTTGAAGTGGGTGAGGACGATCGTCACCAGCGGCGTTCCCATTGCTCGCGCCTTCACCGGGCGGCCCCGCCGCACTCGTGAGTGCCACTCGAGCCAGTCGCGGTTGGCCTGCTCGAAGGCGATGCGCGGCTCCACGGCGCGAGCGCCGGCCGACAGCGCGCGGGTGATGCTGTCGGCAATCGACGCCGCCGTGAGATCGAAGAGCACGGCCGGCCGATCCTCGTCGCGAATCATCTCGGGAATGCCGCCGGTGTTCGAAGCCAGGAACGGGACGCCCGCCGCCAGGCATTCGAGCACCGTGTAGGGCAGGTTGTCGATGCGCGAGGGCAGCACGGCCAGTCGGCCTGGACCGGCCAGATACGCGAGCGCACCGTCGCGATCGCGATCGCCAACGATCTGCCAGCGGAACGGCCAGCAGGCCGCCCGCTTTTCGAGGTAGGTTTCGCTCGGTACTCCGCCCACCGTCGCGGGCTTGCCGAGGAAGGTCACCCGCGGCACGGCCACGCCGCGCTTGACGAGACGATCCAGCCCGTCGCAAAACAGGTCGAGGCCCTTGCGGGTTTCGAGACGGCCGAAGAAAACGAGCTCCCGTACGGGCACGGTCGGCTGCCGAGGGCCCGCGACCCGGTCGGCCTCGATCACCGCGTACTGGCGCGTCACCACGCGCCGCGGCAGTTGCCAGCCCTCGCGCCGCATCCAGCGCACCATGTGCTCGCTGGGACTCCACAGCACGTCGGCGAGCGCCACCGACTGCCGCTCCATGAAGTCCACTTCGAGTTCCTCGGCCGACGCCAGCTCGTTCATACCCTCCTTGTGCCACAGCACCGGGCTGTGGGCGCCGACGCACACCAGCGAATCCTGAAGCGCCAGCCCCTGCCGCTTCGCCGTCAGCGCATAGAACGCCAGGCCGCGCCACTCGTGCACGTGGACGATGTCGAAACGTCGGCCCCGCAGCCATCGGTACACGGCGTGCGCCATCTTCATCGCCGGGTGGCCCCGCAGGTCGAGATCGTCAGGAACCGGTACCAGCTCGATGCCCATCGCCCGGTACTCGGCGACCCAGTCGTCGATACGGCGGTGCTCGCAGTAACGACCGAGCGCGTAGAGCACCGTCACCTGGTGCCCGGCGCCGGCCAGCAGGCGCGCGAGTGAATAGTAGGCGGTGCCGATGCCCCCGTTCTTGATGGGGCCGACAATGTCACAGGTGACGATGCAGATGGTCATGACGGAATCCAGGTGCTAGACGATTGGATGGAGCGACAACTCGCGCCGACGGGGTGATGCCGCGATCGTGCGCCCCAGGCGCCAAGCCGCGTACTCCGGTCCCTCGAGCGCCTGGCGCAGCGCCGCCGGCGTGGCGGCCGGGTCCGTCGTGGCCCACGACTCGGGCAGAGCCCAGCCGCCCTGTTCGAGGGCGTGAATGCATTCAAAGAGCGCAGACGGATTGAGGGACGGCCGGTGGGCGGCCGCAATCCGTGCCTGCACCTCGTCGAGGTCGAGCGGAGGATACGCCGCCAGCGTCTCGGCAGCCGTGGCAATCTCGATGCCCGACCCGTGCAGGATGCCCGCTCCTGTGGCGTTGACGATACGAACCGGCGCGGACTGACGCGCGCGCGCGACCATCCAGTCGCGAAACGCCACGAGGTGAGACGCCGTGCGGGTGGACTCGCCGTTGAGATCGGCGGCGGTGACCATCGGCCACCGGTTCATCACCAGACCGAAGACGCGTTCGTAGGTTTCGCCGCCGGCCACCCAGCTGGCCCACTGCGCCTCGAGCGTGGTGCCCCGGGCGTAGGGCCGGTGATCCGTGAAGGCCAGGTCGGTGCCGGCGAACACGATTGGGTCGCACCCCATGCGGAGCACCAGGTCGAGGGCGGCGGTGACCACCGATCCCCAGACGTTCAGCTGCAGGCGGTCGAATCCGGCTTCGCGCAGCCACGGCCAGGGCGCGTGGTTGCCGATGCGGAAGAAGAACGTGCGCCCCTCGAAGTGGGCGAAGGCGGGAGGGTGCAGGCTGCACTCGGCCGCCAGCCACGTGCGGCGCGGCTCGTGCAGCGCCCCGAGGTGGCAGGCGTTGGCCACGCTCGGGTCGATGGCCAACACCAGTTGCGGCTCGACGCCGAGCGAGAGCAGCGGCCTGGCCGCCGTGTCGCAGGCCACGATGAGCGCGCGGTCGCGAACCAGGTGCAGATCGTGGATGTTCCGGTCGAGCGAAGGTCCTGCCGCCACAATCACGGCCGGAACGCCAGCCATGAGGCCCTCGAGCGCCGACCCGTCGCCCTCGCGCGTCAGGCGGGGCGCGTTGGACAGGGTGTGCCGGAGGTAGCGTCCCGCGAGGGTGCGCCGGGCGTGCTGGTTCGACGCCGCCTCGAAGCGCAGCCGCTCCACGGCGGTGACGGCCTCGCGCGACGGCCCCGGCCACAGCCGCGCCAGCGCGGGGTGCAGATAGAGGGGCGCTGAGTCCACTCCGTCCATCAGCCGTGCCACGGCGGGCACGCCGTCGTAATCGGGTCCCACCAGCAAGGCCAGCCGGCCGCCCTCAATCCAGGTGCGCCAGTCGCGGCGTTCCAGCAGCAACCGGGCCAGCGCGGCGTCAGGCTCCACGACGACAGCTCGTGTGGGCAGCTGACGCCGCTCGATGGCGTCCAGGACGTAACCCAGGCCGCTCCCGATCAGAATGACCGTGGCGGGCGCCCCGGCCAGAACGGTTTCATCGGCCCAGCGCTCGGCCTCGGCCTGCGGATCGCGAGCGCTCACGAGGCGCCGCCACGCGCCGTTGCCGGCGTCGAGCTCCACCAACCGTTCGACCGGCGAGAGGGTCTGCCGCACGCGGGCGGAACCCGGGCCGGAGTCGGGCAGGCGGGTCCCGAATCGGCGCTCGAGCGCTCCGGCGTTGTCGAGAAGAGTAGTCGGCATCACGCTGGTTCGGTCCTCGCGCGGTCAACAGGTGTCGACTCGCCGACACCTGTCGTCGTTCGGCCGTCGCCCCAGCCCGGATCGACGGCGAGAACGCCGCGATCGGCAGGGCCCGGCCGGGCCGCGCCCCCCGGTGGGGCAAGGCGTGTGCCGCCTTCAAGGATTCCGCCTCGTGGTCGATTCCCCACAGAGCACAAGGAGGGGACGTGAACGGGCGGACACTGACGGCAATCAATCAAAGCGAGCGCACCTGGCGGCTGACGGCCGCGTTCCTCGAGACCGGCGTCGGGTCCACGGCCGCGCTCGAGGGTCTGCTCTCGCGGCTCTACCGCCGGGACGGCGAGGCCCTGGCCCACTTGCACCGAGTGGCCGACCTGGCGAGCAAGATTGGCGAGGAGCTGGGCATGCCGGCCGAACAGATGGCCGATCTCGAGCGGGCGGCGCTGCTGCACGACATCGGGCGGCTGGCGGTACCCGATCCGCCCGCGCTGGCCGCCACCCGCCAGGACGCCTCCACGCTGGAACGCCGGGCCGCGCAGCTAGGCGTCGCCTGCGAGGTGGCCGCGGACATCGCCTTTCTCGCCCCGGCCGCCGCCATCCTGGCGGCGTCGGTGGAGTGTTTCGACGGTACCGGGTTTCCCGAAGGCCGGCGCGGCGACGACATCCCGCTGGCCGCGCGCGTCCTGCACCTCGCCGACACACTCGATGCGCTCAACCTCATCTGCGAGGCGCTCGCCGCACCGGCCGAAACGGCCAGCGCCGAGCTCGTGCGACAGGCCGGGTCGCGCTTCGATCCGGAGGTGGTGGCCGCGTGGCTGCGCTGCGAAGAAGACGTCCCGCCGCCCCTCGTGCCGTGGTGGTCGTCGGCTGCACGGATGAACTAGACCTCCTCGCGCTCACTGAGGGAAAGACATGTTGCTCATCGTTGGAATCGTGATCGTGCTGGTCTCGGTGGCGGGCGGGTACCTGATGGCCGGAGGCCACATGCTCCTGCTGCTCCAGCCCTCCGAGTTCATCATCATCGGCGGCGCGGCCGCCGGCAGCATGATGATCAGCACGCCGCCGAAGGTGCTGGCCAAGCTGCTGAAGCAGTGCCAGGGCACGCTCAAGCCGGGCCTGGCGCAGCAGGACTTCGCCGACCTGCTGCAGATGATGTACCAGCTCTTTCGCCTGGCGCAGCAGACCGGCATCATGGCGCTCGAGCCGCATTTCGAGAACCCGCACCAGAGCGCCATCCTGGCGAAGTTCCCGAAATTCCTCAGCCGGCATCACTCGCTGGCGTTCCTGTCGGACTCGATCAAGGTCATCATCGTCGGCGGCATGCAGGCGCACGACCTCGACGCGCTGATGGAGGAGGACCTGCAGGTCCATCACGAGGACGAAAAGAGCCCTGCGGCAGCGTTGACCAAGGTGGCTGACGCGTTGCCCGGCCTGGGCATCGTTGCCGCCGTGCTGGGCATCGTCATCACGATGCAGGCCATCGACGGCCCGCCCGAGGAGATCGGGCACCACGTGGGCGCCGCGCTGGTCGGCACCTTCCTCGGGATTCTGATGTCGTACGGCTTCGCGCAGCCGCTGGCGGGTGCCATCGAGCAGCGGGTGCAGGAAGACGGCCGCTACGAGCTGTGCATGAAGGCCGGCGTGATGGCGACCTTCAAGGGGCTGCCACCGGCCATCGCGGTGGAGTTCGCCCGCCGCGTGCTGCCGCATGACGTCAGGCCGAGCTTCGAGGAAACCGAGAAGCTGTGCCGGGCTACCCGGTCCGAGCAGGCGGCGGCGTGAGCGCCATGAAATCCCCGACTCCGATCATCATCGTCAAGAAGAAGGGCGGCCACCACGGCGGCCACCACGGCGGCGCGTGGAAGGTCGCCTACGCCGACTTCGTCACCGCCATGATGGCGTTCTTCCTGGTGATGTGGCTCGTCACGCAGAGCCAGGAGGTCCGCGCTTCGGTGGCAGGCTACTTCCGCGAGCCCGGCGTGTTCGACTACGAGAAATCAACGGGCCTGCTGCCCGGGGGCCGCCCCGGCGTGGAGCCCGGCGGGGCGCCGACGCCCGTGCCGCCGCCCGATGCCCGCGCCCTGCTGCAGGAACAGCGCGTGCTGGCGGGAGCGGCCGAACACATCAAGCAGATGCTCACCGAGAGCCCGAGTCTGGCGCGGCTGGCCGACCAGATCGAGTTCACCGTAACCGCCGAAGGGCTGAAGATCGAGCTCATCGAGCGGGCCGACTCGAGCTTCTTCGACAGCGGCAGCGCGGAGCTGCGCGGCGAGAGCGAGCGCATCCTCCAGATCATCAGCGGCGAGCTGACCAAGCTCGAAAACGAGGTCGTCCTCGAGGGACACACCGACCGCCGCCCGTATGCCAACGACACCCGTTACGGCAACTGGGAGCTGTCGGCCGACCGTGCCAACGCCGCCCGCCGCGCCATGGAACACGCCGGCCTGAACGGCGGCCAGGTGAGGGGCGTGCGCGGTTTTGCCGACACCCAGCTGCACCTCAAGGACAGTCCTCTGGACCCGCGCAACCGGCGCGTGTCGATCGTCGTGCGCAGCCAGGCGGCGGCGGCGCTCGACAGCGCCATCCGCCAGGGGCAGGAGCTGCCGGCCTCGCCGGTGCCTGACACGGCCGGGCCGGCGGCATCCGCCCCGGCACCCGCGAAACACGACTGATGGAGCGACGCATGACCTTCCGCCTGCGCTCGCGACGATCCTCCGGCGTGTCATCCGATGAGGCGTGGCTCCTGGCCACGCACCCCGCCGAGCCCGGCGCGGTGCGGACACCGCTCTACGTCCCCGACATCCGACTGACGCTCGACACGACCCTGCCCCTGCGGCCGGGTGCCCGGCCGGCGCTGCCCGAGCTGAGGCCCCTGCCCGTACGGAAGCACGTGGCGGTGGTGGACGATGAGCTGCTGGTGCTGGACCTGCTGGCAGACATCCTGGCCACCGAGAACGTCGACGTGACGACAGCGCTTTCGGGAGCGGAATTGATCGACAAGCTGGCGGGCGGCCCGGGACCCGACCTGCTCGTCACCGACTACATGATGGCGGGCATGCACGGGCGCGAGCTCGCCCGGCACGTCCGCACCCGCTCACCGCACGTCAAGGTGCTCTACCAGACAAGGTACGTGGATCAGCTCTTCGACAGCCGGGTGGAACTCGAAGCGGGAGCGGCGTTCATCGAGAAGCCCATCACCGCGCGGGGTCTCCGCGAGGCGGCGCGTCTGGCGCTGTTCGACACCCTCAACCCCGCCTGAGGTCTGCCTCGGCCGCCGGCGGCCAACGCCGGGCGCGGGCGGCGCCGGACGGCTCCCTCAACAGGCTCACTCCTCTTCACGGAAGGGCTCATCACCCGGACGCCTCAGTTGATCGCGAGGGCGGCGCTGAGGGGCAGCGAGCGTGAAGGGCTCGCGGGGACACGGGCCGCCTGCGCCCGCGCGGCACCGGGCCGGCCGGCGCGCGCGCGCTCCGCACGTTCAATCGCCTCGAACAGGATGGCCGGCACGACCGGCTTGGTGATGAAGTCGTCCATCCCGGCGGCCACGCAGCGCGCCCGGTCGGCGTTCATCGCGTGCGCGGTCATCGCGACGATGCGCGTGTGGCCGCCGCGTTCGCGTTCGCGGGCTCGGATGGCAGCGGTTGCCGACAGGCCATCCATCACCGGCATCTGCAGGTCCATCAACACCACGTCGAAGGTCGCCCGCGCGAGAGCGTCCACGGCCTCGAGGCCGTTGGCAACCACGGTGACGTGATGGCCGCGTGAGGTGAGCATGCCCATCGCCACGCGCTGGTTGACCGCGTTGTCCTCGGCCAGCAGCACCGCGCGCGGCGCGTCGGCAGGGCTGAACCCGGTGGGGGCAGGCGGCGCGTCGGCCTCCTTCGGCTGCGAGGTCACCGGCGGGAGGTCGAACTCGACTGTGAAGTGGAAGGCGCTGCCGTGCCCCGGGCGGCTGTCGACCCAGATGCGGCCGTGCATCAGACTGACCAGCGAGGTGCAGATGGCCAGGCCCAGGCCCGTGCCGCCGAACCGCCTCGTCGTGGACCCATCGGCCTGCCGGAAGGCTTCGAAGATGATGGCCTGGCGTTCGGAGTCGATGCCGATGCCGGTATCGATGACCGCCACGTGCAGCCGCACGCGGCCGTGGTCACCCGGCTCGGCGCGTATCTCCACGCGGATGGCGCCCTGCTCGGTGAACTTGAGCGCGTTACCGACCAGGTTGGTCACCACCTGCCGGAACCGCACCGGATCGCCCATCACTTGCGGCGGGACACCGGCGCACACCGCACTCACGAGCGACAGCCCCTTCTGGCGGGCCGTGCCGGCCATCGGCGTCAGCGACGCCCGTACGACCTCGGCGGGCGAGAAAGCGATGGCTTCGAGGTCGAGCCGGCGCGACTCGATCTTCGAAAAGTCCAGCACGTCGTTCAGGATGGACAGGAGCGACTCAGCCGAGGCCCTGATGGTCTCGACGCTGTCACGCTGGTCGGGGTCGAGTTGACTCAGGAGCACGATTTCGGTCATGCCCAGGATGCCGTTCATCGGGGTGCGGATTTCGTGGCTCATGTTGGCCAGGAACTCGCTCTTGGCGCGGCTGGCGTCCATCGCGCGGTCGAGCGCCTCGACGAGCGCGGCGTTGACCGCACGCAGTTCGCGCGTGCGCTCCTCCACTTGGTGTTCGAGGCCGATACGATGCTCAACCAGCTCCACGTCGCGCCGCTGGACGGTGCCCAGCATCTCGTTGAAGCCGTCGATGAGCTCGCCAATCTCGCCCCGGTCGTCGCCGGCCACGCGCACCTCGTAGCACTGCTCGCCGGTGACGCGCCGCATGGCCGCCGCGAGCCGCAGGAGCGGCATCGACACGAGTTGCTGCAGACGATACGCCAGCACTGCCGACAGCAGCGTGGTGGTGGCTACCAGCAGGCTCCAGATGGCGAGGGAGATGCCGGGCCGCTGCGTGAGTCCGACCGCGTCGAGGGCCAGATGCACCGCGGCCGCGGCCCCGGTGGACACCGTGCTGGTGACCACGGCAATGGCGGTGAGCCTGGCCGTGAGCGATCGGAGTGGAACCCGTGCGCTCAGGCGGCGCAGCAGGCCGCGCCGGTCGCGTCCGTGAGTGCTGGCGCAGACATCGTGCAACAGCATGGTTACGGCGGTCAGGCGGCCGCCCCTCCCGAGTGAACCTCAGCGGGCGACACGCCGGCGACGGCCATCTCCGCCGCGCCCGCGGCGCCGAGCTCGATGCCGAACAGCACGTCGCCAGCCTCGTCGGCAAAGCACTGGATGAGCCGTGTGGGCGACGGCTCGTCGAGGCCTTTCGCAAACTCGGCCAGACGTGCCTGAGGTGTGCCGCAGGTCGCCTCAGGGCCGAGGTCGCTCAGCGACTTCTGCAGCCGGGCCGCGATGACGTTGGACACCTCGGTGATACCCGACAGCGCATCGTCATCGGTGGCATCGTCAATCAGCAGGAGCCGGGATGCGAACTCGCGGGCGCGGACCACCGGTGCGACGATGCGGAACTGCAGATGGTCCCCGACCTCGCGCGCGATGTCGACCGAGGCAATCGCCAACGCCCCGTCGGGGAGTGGGCCCGACGACGGCACGAGCTCGGTGCCCAGCATCATGCCGAAGGCCTGTTCGACGGCCGATTGGGTCTTGGGTGCGAGCGACTCGAGGAGGGCCTGCAGGGTGTCGGCCACGCCGCGGGCGAACACGGTATTGAGCTGCTGGAGCAGGACCTGGGGCACGAACGTGCGCGCGATGACCTCGTCGAAGAGGCCGCTGGCACGCGCCGCGTCGAGCATGGATTTCGGCCACGCACCCACCAGCGTGGTGCGCGGCCCCCTGCCGCTCTCGCGCAGCTTGCGCACCAGCGCCTCGGGCGGCAGCGCGCCGATGTCGGGCCCTACGAAGAGCGCCGAGGGCGGCGACTCGAAACACATCTTCAGGGCCAGCGCTCCGTTGGGTATTTCGGCGACGGGGTTGCGCGGGTTCATCACGCTGCCGAAGAACTGGCGGAAGTCGCCGTTGGCGTCGACGATCATCAGCGGCTTGCCCGGCTCGAGACACGAGGCGGTGCGCCGGCCGTTCTCGGTACCGGCCGCGGCGGCCGTCTGCAGCGCCCGGCTCAGTCGGGTCGTGATGCGTTCCGAGCGCAGGGGCTTCGAGACGTAGTCGGTGATGCCCAGCCTGATGACGTCGGCGATGCCGCGCTCGTCGCGCACGGAGCTGACCACGACGACCGGCAAGTCGCGATAATCCGATGATGCGCGCACCATCTGGAGCACCTCGAAACCGTCCATTCCGGGCATCACCAGATCGAGCACCAGCAGGTCGTAACGCCCGTTCTCGAGACGATCGATCGCATCGAGGCCGTTGCTCACCTCCGTGACGTGGGTCGCACCCACCCGCTGCACCACCCGGTTGAGGGCCAGCCGAACCAGCGCATCGTCATCGGCGATCAGGATGTTCACGACGGGTCCTCGGTTGCCGGGCGGGCATCGGCCCCGTCGGTGGTCTGCCAGTTCGCGACCACCCGCCAGATTTCGTGCTCGAGGGCCAGCACCTCGTACGCCGCGCCGCCGGGCGATTCAGTCTCGGCCGCCGCATGTAGCCGCCCGGCCGCCTCGGCGGCCGCCACGTCGAACAGGCTGAGGGTCGGCTTCAGGGTCTGGGCGAGGTGCGCCAGCTTCTTGCGCTCGCCGGCGAGGCACCACGCCCGCAGCTCGTCGGCCAGCT
>JADZBZ010000483.1 GCA_020851835.1 Acidobacteriota bacterium | reverse complement strand
TCCACGGCCAACGTGTACTGGATGAGGTCGTTGGTGCCGATCGTGAGGAAGTCGGCCTCGCGCGCCAGCCAGTCGGCGACCAGTGCCGCGGCCGGCACTTCGATCATCACGCCAAGCGGCACGGGCGGCTGTCCGAGCTCGGCGCAGACGCCGGCGAAGAGCGACCGAGCCTCCCGCACGTCCTGCACCGCCGCCACGAAGGGGAACATGATGCGGATCGGCCCGTGGGCCGAGGCGCGAACCAGCGCGCGCAGTTGCGTGCGCAGCAGGTCGGGATGCGCGAGGCCGAGGCGCAACCCCCGCAGGCCGGGGCGCGCCGGCGTGCGGTCCCACCCTCGCGTGAGCGCGAGGTGGCGTTCGTCCAGGTCGAAGGTGCGTACCGTGACGCGCCGGGGAGCGACCTGTTCGAGGACACTGCGATAGGCCTGGTACTGCACCTCCTCGGTCACCTCGTCGATGGGACGGCCCGACAGCAGGAATTCGGATCGATAGAGTCCGATGCCCTCGGCGCCGAACTCGTGCAGGAACGGCAGATCCTCGACCAGCTCGATGTTCGCGTCGAGCCTCACGGGGACGCCGTCGGCCGTGGTGAGCGGCTCGTGATCGGCGGTGGCGACGGCCATCCGCCGGCTGGTGCGGGCCGCCCGAAGGCCCGCGGCATCGACCTCCTCTGGCGCCGGCGAGATCACGACCTCCCCCGTCGTCCCGTCCAGCAGAATCGACGTCCCGGCGGGCACCCGGGCCGACAGGTCGTGCAGCCCGACGACGGCCGGCACGTTGAGCGAGCGCGCCAGAATCGCGGTGTGATACGTGCGGCTGCCGGCGTCGGTGGCAAATCCCAGCACGCGGGTCCAGTCCAACTGTGCGGCGAGCGAGGCGGTGAGCTCATCGGCCACCAGGATGGCGGGTTCGTCGATTTCGCTGAGCCGCTGCCGCAGGCTCGTACCCCGGTGCCGGAGGTTCATCTTGAGCCGTCCGGCGACGTCGGCGATGTCGGTCTCGCGGTCGCGCAGGTAGGGGTCCTCCATCGAGCCGAACAGCCGCCGCAGCTCCAGGTAGGCGCGGTGGACCGCCCAGGCGGCGTTGACGTGCTCGGCGCTGACGATGGCGCGGGCGCGGCCCACGAGCAGCGGGTCATCGAGCATGAGGAGTTGGGCGTCGAAGAGCCGCGCCAGGTCGCGGGCGGGTCCCGAGGCCAGGCGCCCACGGATGTCGACGAGCTGTTGGCGCGACTCGTCCACCGCCCGGTCGATCTCGGCCAGTTCGCGCGCGACGCGTCCGGCTGGCACGGGAAACCGCACCACGTCGGCGGGTTGCGTGAGGATCACCGCCCGCCCGACGGCCACGCCGGGTGAAACGCCGATGCCCTTCAGGTATTCCACGAGCCTTCTCCAAATCCCGACTCGACCAGCCCGACGAGGGCCTCGACGGCGGCCTGCTCGTCGGCGCCTTCCGCGGACACCGTGATGGTGGTGCCCTGCCTCGCCGCCAGGAGCAGCACGCCCATGATGCTCTTGCCGTCCATGACACGCGCGTCCCGCCGCACGCGGACTCTCGATTCGAACCGCGCGGCGGTGTGCACGAACCGGGCGGCGGCCCGTGCGTGCATGCCGAGGCGGTTCGGCACGATCACGTCCCGGCTGATCATGCGTCGGGTGTCTCCCCCGGTGACGCGGGCGTGGTGCCGTCGAGCAGATCCGACGCCACCCAGATGGCGCTGCGCCCGTGATCGCCGAGTTGCCGCGCGACGTCGGCCAGTGCGCCGGCGTCGGTGAGGTTGGCGGCCTTGATGAGCATCGGCAGGTTGACGCCCGTCAGCACCTCGATGGCGTCTTTGGCCAGGAAGGTCATGGCCAGGTTGCACGGCGTGCCGCCGAACATGTCGGTGATGAGCAAGACGCCGTCGGCGCCGCTCTTCACCCGTGCAATGGCCGCCTGAATGTCGTTGCGGGCATCCTGGACGTCTTCGTGCCAACCGATGGAGACGGCCGCGAACTGCGGCAAGTCCCCGACAATCGTCTCAGCGGCGTTGACCAGTTCGGTGGCCAGCTGGCCGTGGGTGATGACGACGATACCAATCATGCCTGTCTCTCCAGGTCACGATGCCGCACGCGGGTGGTGACGTTGCGGAGCCGCCCCAGCTCGCGCTTCAACGCGTCGGCCACGTACACCGAGCGATGCCGTCCGCCCGTACACCCGATTGCCACCGTGAGATAGGCCTTGCCCTCCTCTACGTAGTGCGGCACGAGGAAACGGAGGAAGGCCGACAGCCGGCGGACCAGGTCGCCGGTGAGGGGCTGGCGGCGCATGTAGTTCTGCACGGCCCGGTCGCGGCCCGTCTTCGGACGGAGCGTCGGCACCCAGTGCGGGTTCTTCAGGAACCGAACGTCGAACATGAGGTCGGCTTCCGAGGGCACCCCGTAATGGAATCCGAAGCTCAGAAACGTGAGTACCAGCGACGAGGCCTGCCGCCGCCCCGCCACCAGCGAGAGCAGCGCCTGCCGCAGCTCGTGGACGCTCATCGACGAGGTGTCGACGACCTTGTCGGCGAGCGCGCGGATGGGACGCAGTTTGGCTCGCTCCTCGGCCAGCCCCTCGGTGACGGGCCGGTCCGGCGCAAGCGGATGCGGCCGGCGCGTTTCCGAGAAGCGGCGCACGAGCTCGGCGTGGCTGGCCTGCAGGAAGATGAGCATGGGTGGCTGGCCCGCCGACCGGCGCAGCGCCTTGAACACATCGGGGAAGTCCATCAGGAACCGGGGCTCCCGGACATCCACCACCACGGCGATGCGGTCGTCTTCGGCGCCGCGCTGCCGGGCGAAGTCGGCCATGAAGGGCAGCAGCGCCACCGGGAGATTGTCCACGCAGAAGTAGCCCAGGTCCTCTAGCGCGCGAATGGCCTGCGACTTGCCCGCGCCCGACAGGCCCGTGATCACGATGAACCGTGCTGCGCGGGCCGGCTTGCCGTCGGCACCCGCTTTCGACGTCATGGCAGGTCTCCCGGGTCGCCATCCTCGTCGTCGCGTTCGAGATCTCTCTCCTCGGCGGGACGCTGCAGCGACAGGTCGTGGCGGGCGGCCAGCCGCCGGGCGGCGTGGATGCCGCGAGCGCGCAGCACCTGATTGCGTGCGGCGACTTCGACCAGCGTGGCGAGGTTGCGTCCAGGCGCGATAGGCATGCGCACTAGCGGAATGCGCAGGCCGAGCAGCTCGACGTGCGCCTCCTCCAGGCCGAGGCGATCGTACTCGATCGACTGGTCCCATCGCTCGAGCTGTACCACCAGTTCCACCCGTTTGGACGTGCGCGTCGAGGCGACGCCGAATAGATCGCGGATGTTGATGAGCCCGAGGCCTCGCACCTCCATGTGGTGTCGTGTCAGCTCGGGGCAGCTGCCGATGATGA
>JADZBZ010000482.1 GCA_020851835.1 Acidobacteriota bacterium | reverse complement strand
GTGGGACCAACCCGCTGTCCCGCAAGTACGAGTACGAAGAGGAGGTGTACGTCGACCTCGACGGCTCCGCCACCGTATACGTGAACGCCGCGGTGCCGGCGCTGGTCGCGCTGCGCGGCCTCGACCTGCCGCTCGATCCCAGGGCCCGGCTCGACAATGGGGACGTGCGCGCCGTATTTGAAACCGCCGTGTCGCACGTGGCCAACCTCAGCACGTCACGCCGTGACGGCCGCCGGTACGTGCACGTGAGGGTCGACGTCCAGGACATCCGCCGCCTGGGCGAGGCGGCGCCATTCGCCTGGTCGACGTATGCGTGGGACGTGTCAGGCGAGACCGCAGAGTACCGGCAGCACGTTGGCGAAGGCGCCGGCCGTGCGGTGGGCGACGTGGGTTGGACTGGTCACGAGTTGGTGGCCTTCCGCCTGCACTTGCCCAGTCGTGTCACCTTCCACAACGCGCCGTCGCGCCAGATCCTTCGTGGCAACATCATCGTCTGGGAGCAGCCGCTCCCGCAGCGGCTCGAGGGTGTTCCTGTCGACATCGACGTTCGGATGGACAGCGACTCGATTCTCGAGAACACGCTGTCCCTTTTTGCGGTGATGATCCTCCTGGTTGCCCTCACCTTTGGCGGCTTCATCTGGTTCATTCGCAGCCGGGGGGCGGGCGAGCAGGCGGATTGACGCGAGGCGGGCCTGGACTAGTCCCAAAATAAGCGCGTTTGCGACCCCGCTGCGCCGCAGAATCGCACGGCACGCGAGAGTAAAAGCAGCCGCGCCGGGGTCGTGCCCCGGTGTGCGTGCGGTTGATTGTCACTCCTGAGCATCCGGTTCTCGACGTCGTGAACGAGTCCCTGCCATCCGGGCCTCCCGATCCCGGTTTCAGCGCGGCGCCGTCAGCAGCGGAGCGTGCCGTGCAGCCGATCGACGCCGCGCAGTAACACGGATTGCCACGGATTCCACGCCAGCAATCGGTACTCGAGCCGCCGGCTGGTGCGTACGATCTGGACGGGAATCCGCATGAAGGCATTCAGGAAGGTTTTGAATTCCATCCGCAAGACCGTGGCTTTCTCAGCGGCATACCGCGCCGCCCACCGCCCCGTGTCCGGCAACAGCAGGGCGAACCACGCCTTGAGGGTCCACGCCAGCGCCGCCATGACCATGTACGCGCCATTGCTCAGGAGCGTGTCGACGGGCATGCGCGCCGCCCCGACGCCGTGCTTGAGTTGATCGATCAGGTTCTCTTGGTTGCATCGATCGTTCGCGAGGAATACCACGTCCGCGGCCGGGGTCGTGCGATCGTTGGTGAGATAGAAAAAGTACCGGACCTCATCGAAGAGCCGGTGCTCGCCGCGCGTCACGGAGATGTTCTTGCGGACCACCACCATCCGGTACGATTGCGCGCAGGCGGTCGGCTGGTACGGAAACTCCGCGACCGCCTCGCCGTCGAGATGCAGGTTCCTGAATCCGCGGGCGACGATCGTGGCGGCCTGGACATTGACGGGCCGCTGTCTCGGCGCCGTTCGGATCGCCGCCGGCGCGCGCCGCACCAACGGCGTCCACGCGTCGGCCGGAAGACCGTCGGCGCACCGGATCACGTTGGCACGCGCGTCGTAGCCAAACACGAACCGCACCGCCTCGGCGTCCCAGCGATCGAGGTGGCACGTCTGCGAGAAGTCGGTATCGCCCCGGAACGTGATGCGCCGAAACCCCGCGGCCTGGCACAACGCGCGGGCCTGATCGAACCGCTCCGCCGCACCCTCGGCCGACGGGCGGTTGCCGCGGCGGTTCACCAGAAACAACGGCTCGCTCGTGTTCGCCAGCGACACCACCAACGGGTGATAGCCCCACACCCCGGTGTAGGCGATGGCCATGCCCTCCTTGCACTGTCCCGTGGTCTCAGCCAAGGTCCCGTCCGCGTCGATCACCGCGTCCTCAAAGAAGGCCGCCGGTTGCGCGCGCCAGACCCGCACCCGCGTCTGATTGATCGCCGTGTGCAAGGCCTCGAGGTCGGCCGCCGTAAACCGCCGGCAGAAATCGCCGGCCGTCGTCGGATCCGGAATCCGCTGGGCGCCCAGCGCGTCCAGATACACCTCGTCTTGGCGCCGCAGCTCCAGGTCCTGCAAACAGGTCCCCCCGCTCAGCACGTTGTACGCCACGCTCAACACGTGATCCGACTCGTGGTACGGCAGGTGCCGTTTCAGCACGTGCACGTGCTGGTCGATCGCATCCACGAGTCCGGTGTGCTGGGCGAGTTGATGCATCGCCCCCACGCCCCCGCTCGTGAATCCCCGGACGCGATCGCTGTGCGTGTACCGCAGGTTGTTCATCCGCAACATCGGCAGGGCGGACGCCGGCCCCCGCCGCGGCGCCAGCCGCCGCGCGATCCGTTGCTTGCGGCGGGCCAGTCGTTGGTGTCTACTTGTGCTCACTCGAAATGTCCCTCTGCGTCTCAGACGTTCTGGTTTAGGCACCGAAACGTTCTGCTCCGTAGTACGGATATTTCGAGCTTTTTGTTTACACGCCTCTCTACCAAACGCGCTTGTACTGGGACTAGAACCGCACGCGCAGGGCGAACTGCCAGCTTCGTGGATCCCCGACGGCGGTCACCTGGTTGAACGACGGTGACGGGTTGGCGGGATACGCGCCGCTGCCGAAGATGGTGTTGCGCGCCACCTCGTTGACGGCGTCGGTCAGATTGAATACCTCGGCCACGGCCTCCAGCCGCGCCGTGGAGCCGACACGCAGGGTCCGGCTGATTCGCAGGCTCAGGCTGAAGAACCGGTCCCCGACGCCCGAGTTGCGCGGGATGAACGCGCCGTCCACCATCGGCCGGCCGGCCGTGCCCTGCAGGGTCGTGACGCCGGACGTGATGTTGAAGGGCGCCGCCGAATAGGCCTGCAGGAACGTACTCAGCTGAAGGCCGTGGCTGAGCCGCTCCCATGCCGTGGTGGCCGGTGCCATCGAGGTGTTCACGCCGCCGGAGAAGACGAACAGATGGCGACGGTCGCTGTCGGCCCGGCCCCAGTCCTTCGACAGGTCGAATGGATCGACGGGACCGCTGAAGAAGAACTCGCCGACGTTGTTCATCGACTTCGACAGCGTGTAGCTGGCCCGGTAGTAGCCCCACTCCGACGGACGCTGGGTGAAGGACACCAGCAGCCCGTGGTAGGTGGACCGGCCGGCCGACGAGTACTGGCTGTTGTTCGCGTACTCTGGGTTGGGACGGCATCCGTTGTTCGTGCCGGACGGCACGCACGACGGGACGTTCTGGTTGATCGACATCAGCAGCCCCTCGCCTCGCAGGTACGAGTAGCCGATACTCAGCGTGACCAGCCGGCCCAGTTGCCGCTCGACCTCGAGGCTGGCCTGCCGCGAGTACGCGTTCTGCAGATCGCGCTGCATGGTGCTCAGGTTCGCCAGCGTCACGCTCGGCACGGGCGCCGCGAGGATGTCAGGGAACATCGGCGCCCCGGCCTGACCGGGCGACAGGCTCAGCCCAACCTGCCGGAGTCTCGCGATGTCGGTGGTCTTGCCGGCCGACAGCAGCGCATTGGCCAGCGCCCGCAAGGGCGTGCGGTCGAAGTAGAGGCCCGCGCCGCCGCGGATGACGACGGCGCGCGAGTCGAAGGGCGTCCACGCGAAGCCGACGCGCGGCGACACGTTGTTCGTGTCGAGGTCGATCGTGTCGAGGAACTGCAGGTCGTAGCGCAGCCCCAGGTTCAGCGTCAGGCCCGGCGCCGCGCTCCACTCGTCCTGCGCGAATATCCCGACGTTGGGATTGTGCTGGGTCACGTCGGTGGCGCCGAAGGTCTGCGAGAAGCCGGCGTTGTTGTAGGTGCCGCTGAGGAAGTCGGCGAGCGACGAGAACGAGTACGAGCCTCTCACCGCGCGGGGGAAGTCGATCCGATCGTCGTTGTAGAGCACGTCCACGCCAGCCCGCAGCGAGTGGCTGCCGCGCTGCTGCGACAGCGTGTTCACGGCCTGGATCATCCGGTTCAGCCGGCCCTGGGGGCTGGAGGACAGGGTGCCAAACGAGGCCACGCCGGCGATGCTGACGGAGGGCCCGACCGGGTCGGTTGGCAGCGCCTCGAGGTCGCTGTTGGTGAATTGCACCCGCGTTTCGTTCACGGTGCGTGAGCCCAGCGCGAGCGTGTTACTGAACGCCACGGCCTGGTCGCGATTGGTCAGGCCGGCCGACGCCGACGGCGCGCTGAGCCCGCCAGCTCCCCGCGAGCGATCCGACGAGACGTCGTACAGGCTGTACCGAACGCTCAACTGATCCCGGCCGCTGAAGGCGTGGTCGATCTTGCCGAGCAGATTTACCGACCGAACCGGGCTGTCGTACAAGCCCCTGGTGATGGCCGCGCCAGGGTACCCTGCCGCGGCGAGCCGCGAATTGACCACGGCGACACTGGCGCTGCTGATGGTCGTCAGGCCCGTTTGATCGAGCAGGCGATGTTCGGCGTTGGCGAAGTAGAACGTGCGGCCTCTCACCAGCGGTCCGCCGAGGCTCGCGCCGTACTGCTTCTGCGACATCGGCAGCGTCGTGCCCGACAGCGCGTTCGCCGAGTTGAACCGGTCGTCGCGGAAGTACCCGTAGGCCGTCCCACGCACCTGGTTCGTGCCGCTGCGGGTCACCACGTTGACGTAGCCGCCCAGCGCGCGGCCCAGCTCGGCCTGTCCACCCGAGGTCACCACCTGCACCTGCTCCACCGCGTCCACTCCATACGGCATGCCACTCAGACCCGCCGCATCGTCATTGGCCGACAGGCCGTCCACGATGATGCCGTTCGAGAGATTCCGCTGGCTGCCTACCGAGAGCCCGACGCCGGGTACGGCCGAGGTCTCGGCGAACAGTTGCGTGCTGTTGATGTTGGGGGGCGCCACCGCCGGAACCAGTAGCGCCAGGTCGAGGAAGTGGCGGCCGTTGAGCGGCAGGTTCCGCACCTCCTGCTCCGAGACGGTGGCTGCAATCTGGCTGCGCGCCGACTCGAGGACGGGAGCATCGGCGGTCACCGTTATGGACGCCTCCACGCCGACAAGGGACAGCACGATCGGGATGTCGAAGGCGCTACCGACCGTCAGGATCAGTGCCCGGCTCGAGGGGGCGAATCCCTCCCGGGTCACCGTGATGTCGTAGGGACCAATCCTGAGATAGGGAAACCGAAAGCGCCCGGACGTGGCCGTGGTGGCCGATGAGGTGACCCCGGTTTCCCGCTGCCTCGCGCTCACCGTCGCGCCGGCGATCGCGCCGCCATCAGCGTCGCTCACGCGCCCGCTGACGCTCGCGTAATTCAGCGTCTCCTGGGCGCGGACGGGCAGCGCCGTCGCTGTGCAGAGCGCGAGCGCGCCAAGAGCGTGGACCAGCAGGCGGGTTTGGGATCGGAGCCGGTTCGGGGACACGATCCAGACACTTTATGGACGCGGTCGGCTTCTGGCGATGCGGCAAATCGTCGCGGGCCGCTCAGCGGAGCCGATAAATCGGGAAAGCCTGGCCGGGCGCCAGCCCCTCCTCGACCAGATTCCACGTCGCCAGCCCGTCGTCGCTGTCGGGCTC
>JADZBZ010000481.1 GCA_020851835.1 Acidobacteriota bacterium | reverse complement strand
CAGCCCGCCTTCGACGTCAACACGTTCCAGGGCGACATGGTGGCCAAGGACATCGCCATCAAGGCACAATTCAAGTCGCCCGAGGGGCAGGTGTCGGAGAAGGACCTCGTCGTGACGATCTCTCGCGTCGTCGGCACCCAGGGGGGAGCCCCGCGCGAAGGCAAGTGGATCATCACCAACATCGTGGGCCTGTAGGTCAGGCCCGCTCCAGCTTCGCGTACTTCGCCCGCAGCGTCTTCTGGCCGACCGTGGAGAACCGCACGACCAGCTTCTGATCGTCATCGAGGTTCTCCACGCTCACGACGGTCCCCACGCCGAACTGCCCGTGCCTGACCTTGTGGCCCGGGCGCAGGTCCGTGGACTGATCCTGGTCCTCGTCCTCGTACGCGAATGGCGGGGGCGTTTCGCGGACCCGGTCCGGACGGCGCGGCATCCGCCCGTACGGGTTGGCGCGATACTCCCAGCCCCCACGCCCGACGCGCGGGGACGCCGGTGCCGACGAGAACGCCTGCTCGATGAGATCCGGCGGAATCTCGTCGATGAACCGGGACGGTTCGGTCATCTGATACTCGCCAAAGACCCTGCGCCTGGCCGCGCTGGTCAGCACGAGCCGCTGCCGCGCGCGCGTGATGCCGACGTAGCACAGGCGGCGCTCCTCTTCGAGCTCGGCCTCGTCTTCACGCGACCGTGAGTGCGGGAAGAGGCCCTCTTCGAGACCCGCGAGCACCACCACCGGAAACTCGAGGCCCTTGGCCGAATGCAGGGTCATCATGAGCACCCGCGCGTCCTTCGTGCCCTGCTCGCGGTCGACGTCGGAGAGCAGCGACAGCCGATCCACGAAGCCGCCCAGCGAAGCCTCCAGCTCGCGCACCTCGTACTCCTTGGCCGCCGACACCAGCTCCATCAGGTTCTCGATGCGGCCCTCCGATTCCTCGCTGCGATCCTCGCGCAGGTCGCGGAGATAGCCGCTCAGGTCGAGCGCCTTGCCGAGCGTCACCGAGAGCGTGTCACGCCGCGCGAGATCGGCCAGCGCCGTCACCATGTCTCGAAACGCCGCGAGCGAGGCTACCTGACGGGCTGTGAGCAACCGCTGGTCCACCGCCGTCACCAGCCTCGACCAGAGCGAGTTGGAGACGACGGCGGGCTGCAGGCCGGCGAGCAAGGGCGGCAGATCGCGGCCCGGGTCGCCGGTGTCCACCTGTTCCAGGGCGTCGAGCACGCCCTTGCCGATACCGCGGGCGGGCGTGTTGATCACGCGCCGGAGGGCGACATCGTCGTGCGGGTTCAGGATCACTTTCAGGTAGCCGAGGGCGTCCTTGATTTCCCGGCGCTCGTAGAAGCCCACGCCGCCGAGGACGAGGTAGGGGATCCCCACCGCGCGCAGCGCATCCTCCACGGCCCGCGATTGCGCGTTGGTCCGATAGAGAACCGCCATCGTGGCCGACACGTCCTCCCGGATGGTGGCCCTGGCCACGCGCGTGATGAACTCGGCCTCTTCCAGCTCGTCCGACCCCCGGAAACAGGAGACCTTCGCGCCGCCCTTACGGTCGGTCCACAGCGCCTTCTCCTTGCGGTTCCGATTGTGCGCGATTATCGCTGAAGCCGCGGCGAGGATGACCTCGGTCGACCGGTAGTTGCGCTCGAGCCGCACGACGACCGCTTCGGGGAAGTCCTGCTCGAAGTCCATGATGTTGCGCAGGTCCGCACCGCGCCACTTGTAGATGGACTGATCGGGATCGCCGACCACGCAGAGGTTCCGGTGCAGGCCGGCGAGCTGGGTGATCAGCAGGTATTGCGGCCGGTTCGTGTCCTGATACTCGTCCACCATGACGAACCGGAACCGGCGACCGTAGCGTTCCCGCAGGGCCGGCACGCGCTCGAACAGATCCACCGTCTTCAGCAGGAGATCGTCGAAGTCCAGGGCGCTGGCTTCCCTCAACGCCTGCTGGTAACCGGCGAACAGACGGCCGATCTCGCGGTCGCGCGGATTCCAGGTGGCTTCGAAGCTCTCCGGACCCTCCATCCGGTTCTTGGCGTGACTGATGCGGCCCAGCACCATTCGTGGCTGGTACGCGCCGTCGTCGAACCCGTACTGCTTGACGAGCTGCTTGATCACCGACTGCTGATCGGCCGAGTCGTAAATCGTGAAGTCGCGGCTGAGACCGATGTGCGGCGCCTCGCGCCGCAGCAGGCGTGCGCACATCGCGTGGAAGGTGGAAATCCACATCGAGCGGCAGTCCGCATCGAGCAACGCCTCGACGCGGGTGCGCATCTCGGCGGCGGCCTTGTTGGTGAACGTGACGGCGAGAATCTCCTCCGGCGCGGCGACGCCGGTCGAGACCAGGTGGGCGATACGGTGCGCGATGACGCGCGTCTTGCCGGAGCCGGCCCCGGCGAGGATCAGCAGCGGACCCTCGGTATGGCGAACGGCCTCCTGCTGTTCGGGATTCAGTGCAGACAGAAGATCCAACGCCCCTATTCTACCGTGACGCTCTTGGCCAGGTTCCTCGGTTGATCGACGTCGCAGCCACGCCGCACGGCGATGTGGTAGGCGAGCAACTGCAAGGGAATGGTGAGCGCCACCGGTGTCAGGAGCGGTGAGGTGGCAGGAATGGCGATCAACGAATCGCGAGCGGGATCCAGCAGCTCGTCCAGCGTGGAGTGGCCGGCGGTCGTGATGGCGATCACCGAGCCGCCCCGAGCCTTGGCTTCCTGGATGTTGCCGACCATCTTCTCGAAAACCGCGTCGGCGGGCGCGAGGGCGACCACCGGCATCGCCTCGTCGATGAGGGCGATGGGGCCGTGCTTCATTTCGCCGGCGGGGTAGCCTTCGGCGTGGATATACGAGATCTCCTTGAGCTTCAGCGCGCCTTCGAGCGCAATGGGATAGTTGACGCCGCGGCCCAGATACAGGAAATCCGAGCGGTTGTAGAAGCGCGCGGCGACTTCCTCCATCACGGTCGATGTCTCCAGGGCCTCCTGCACGACCTGGTGGAGACCCATGAGTGCTTCGATAGCCGCCCGTCGCTCGGCGTCGGGGAGCGTCTGGCGCGCCTCGGCGAGCTTCAAGGCCAGCAGGTAGAGCGCCACGAGCTGGGTGGTGAAGGCCTTGGTCGAGGCCACGCCTATTTCGGGACCAGCGTGCGTGTAGATGGTGCCTTCCGCCTCGCGGGTGGCCATGCTGCCGACGACGTTGCAGATGGCGAGGCTGCGCGCGCCGCGCCGCCTGGCCTCGCGAAGGGCCGCCAGGGTGTCGGCCGTCTCGCCAGACTGCGTAATCGCCACCGCAAGTGACCGGGGACCCAGAATCGGGTTGCGGTACCGGAATTCAGAGCCGTAGTCCACCTCGACCGGCACGCGCGCCAGCTCTTCGATCATGAACTTGCCGACCAGCGCCGCGTGCCACGACGTACCGCAGGCCACCAGCGTGACCTTGTCGAGGGTGCCGAGATCCTGGTCGGTGATCCCGATTTCGTTCAGGAAGATCTGCCCGGATTCGACCGACACGCGGCCGAGGATCGTTTCGCGCAGAGCGTGCGGCTGCTCGACGATCTCCTTCAGCATGAAGTGCTTGTAGCCCGCCTTTTCGGCCATCACGGGGTCCCACGTGACCCGTGTCGGCTGGTGCAGGCGCTTGGTGCCGTCCAGCATCCTGAAGGTGACGCCGGACCGGGTCACCACCGCCATCTCACCATCGTCCATGAAGACCACGTCACGCGTGTGTGCCAGGACGGCCGGCACATCGGAAGCGACGAAATACTCGCCCTCGCCGAGGCCGATGACGATGGGTGGCCCGTTTCGGACCGCGACGAGCTTGTGTGGATCGTCTGCCGAGAGCAGGACCAGCGCGAAGAGACCGCGCATGCGGGGCATGGCGCGCAGCACGGCCGACTCGAGGCCGTCGTCGCGCCACTCGTCCTGTACAAGGTGGGCGACGACCTCGGTGTCGGTCTCCGAATCGAACCGGTGGCCCTTGGCGACCAGTGCGCGCTTGAGCTCGACGTAATTCTCGATGATGCCGTTGTGCACCACGACGATGCGTCCGCTGCCATCGCGATGAGGGTGGGCGTTCTCTTCGGTCGGACGCCCGTGCGTCGCCCACCGGGTGTGGCCGAGCCCGTAGTCCCCTTCGAGGGGATGCTTCGAGACGGCCTGCTCGAGGTTCGCCAGCTTGCCCGCGCTGCGCCTGACCTCCATGCGTCCGTTCTTGACGACGGCGATGCCGGCCGAGTCGTAGCCGCGGTACTCCAGGCGCTTCAGCCCGTCGAGGATGACGGGCACGATGGGCTTGGGCCCGATGTATCCGATGATGCCGCACATGACTGCTAGTGACCGCCCTTTCCTGCCTTGCGCCGGCTCACCCAGCCCTCCTTGTTCTCCTGGCGGGCCCGGGCGATGGCCAGCGACCCCGGAGGCACGTCGCCGGTGATGGCCGACCCGGCCGCGACATACGCGTCGTCGCCGATGGTGACCGGGGCCACGAGGGTGGAGTCGCTGCCAACGAAGGCGCGCTTGCCGATGACGGTCTCGTGCTTGGAGACCCCGTCGTAATTGCAGGTGATGGTGCCCGCGCCGACGTTCGCGCGCTCGCCGACCGAGGCGTCGCCCAGGTACGACAGGTGATTCGCCTTCGCGCCCGGCCCCATCGTCGTCTTCTTGAGCTCGACGAAGTTGCCGACCTTCGCCCCCTCGCCCAGGGCCGTGCCCGGACGCAGGTGCGCGAAGGGCCCGACACTGCAGGCCGCCTCCACCCTGGAGTCGGTGACGACGCAGTGATTGAGCACCGTCACGCGGTCACCGAGCGTCGAGTTGACGATGCGGACGCCAGCGTGGAGCTCGCACGCCGCTCCGATGCGCGTGGACCCTTCGAGGTGTACGCCGGGATGAATCACCGTGTCGGGACCCACCTGGACGTCGACGTCGATGTAGGTGGTGGCCGGATCGACGAGCGTCACGCCGGCGGCCATCAGTTCCTCGTTCTTCTGCTGTCGCACCATGCGGCTCACCTCTGCCAGCTCACTGCGGCTGTTGACGCCTCGAATCTCGCCGGCGTTGGGTACGGTCCACGTTGCCACCGGCAGCTTGCGCCGGCGGTAGATGGCCACGAGATCGGGCAGATAGTACTCGCCTTGTGTGTTGGCGGCGCCGATGCCGCGCAGAGCCTCGAAGAGGGGCGGCAGGTCGAAGGCGTAGATGCCGGCGTTGACTTCCCTGATCTCCCGTTCGGCGGGCGACCCGTCGCGCTCCTCGACGATGCGTACGATGGCGCCGCTGCGGCGAACGATGCGCCCGTACCCGTACGGCCGGTCCAGGATGGCGGTGATGACGGTAGCGGCGGCGCCTGCTTCCCGGTGGGCGGCCAGGAGCGCGTGCAAGGTCTGGCTCGTCAAGAGGGGCACATCTGCCGAGAGGAGCACGACGGTGCCGTCCCGGCTCGGCAGGGCGGGTTCGGTTTGCAGCAGCGCGTGCCCGGTGCCCAGTTGCGGTTCCTGCACCACGGTCCCCACGCCGGGTCGGCCGGCAAGGTGAGCCTGGACGATATCGGCCTGGTGCCCCACGACCACGGTCACCGAGGCAGGCTCGAGCCTCGTCGCGGCCCGGAGGGCGAAATCGAGCATCGGAAGGCCCGCGAGCGGGTGGAGGACCTTCGGCGTCGCCGATCGCATCCGGGTGCCCTTTCCGGCGGCCAGGATGACAACGTGGACGGGGGTCACGGGGGGGTTGTCGGACACGAGCGCTCTAACCCTTAGCCTTTAGTCGCATCGTATACCTGCTTCGTGGACAGGCCGAACCGGTGCCCCACGGTCCGGGCCGCCGCTCGACGCGAGAGCCCGCCATTTTCTATCAATTGACCAACTTCGTGTTTCAGCGTCTCATCGCTGACATCAACAGCTCCATTTTCAGTAGTTTCATGGAACGGAACGACGATTGTGAATTCGCCCTGGATGGTTTCGAGGCGGCTCAGTATTTCGGTTGGTGTACCATGAAGCGTCTCTTCGTGCAGTTTGGTCAGCTCACGGAAGACTAAAATAGGGTATTTGACATACGACACGAGGTCTTCGAGCGTGCGCCTCACCCGATGGGGTGCTTCGAACAGCACGATCGTCACGTCTGTCTTCAAGCGGTTCAGTCGATCGAACCACAGATTTCGGTCTTTTGTCCTAATCGGCGGAAATCCCAGAAACGCAAATGCTGGCCAATCCACGCCGGCAACCGACATCGCAGCCGTGACCGCACTCGGACCCGGGACCGGTTCCACGCGATGACCCGCCTCCCGCGCGCGCCGCACCAGCGCCGCCCCGGGATCGGAAATACCCGGCGTGCCCGCGTCCGAGACCAGGGCGACCGCTGAGCCCCGGGTCAGCAGACCAAGCAGTTCCTCGGTCCGTGCCCGCTCGTTGTGGCGATGGAGGCTGACGACCCGGCTCGAAATGCCGAAATGTCGGAGCAGGTTTCCTGTGCGGCGCGTGTCTTCGGCGGCTACCATTTCCGCCTCACCGAGCACGCGCAAGGCGCGGGCCGACACGTCGTCCAGATGGCCGATCGGCGTCGCGACAACGAACAGCGTACCGGCCATATTTTATTGTAACCTTGGGGGATGGTCGCTCCGCGACAGGCGCGGCCGTATGTCGCCTTCATGCACGCCGCGGAACCGCTCACCCATTTCGTCGAAGACTACCTCGGCTACCTGTACGAGGTCTGTCCCACCAACGCCACGCTCGACGGCGTGCATCTGCACGACGATCTGCTGGAAGACTTCCGGAAGGGAGCCATTGAGCGACACCTGGGCACACTGGCCGGGTTCGCCCGGCGTCTCGCTGCCATCCCGACCGAACTGCTGCCCCTGCACGAACAGGTCGATCATGGCATTGTCGCGGCCAACCTGCGTGCCCGGATGTTCGAGCTCGAGGAGGTTCGCACCTGGGAACGAAGCCCCCATTTCTACGGAGAAGTGCTGGCGTCGAGTCTCGCCACGCAGGCGATTTTCGCTTACGCGCCAGAGGCCGAGCGAGCCCGGCGCGTCCTCTCGAAGCTACGGCAGGTCCCGCGCCTCATCCAGGCCGCCCGCGAGAACATCAAGGACGCCCCGGCCATCTACGTCAAGGTGGGCCTCGACACCTGGCGCGGCATCAAGTCGTTCATCGACGTCGACCTGCCCCGGGCCTTCTCGGGCGTCGACGACCTTCACCTGCTGGCGGACCTCGCCGATGCGTCGGCCGAGGCCGATCAGGCGGTTGGGGCGTATCTCGACTACCTCGACACCGACCTCCGGCCGCGCGCGAAGGGTTCCTTCCGTCTCGGCACCGAACGCTTCGAGCAGAAGCTGCGGCTCGAGGAAGGCATTACCCTGCCGGTCGATCGGCTGCTCGCCATCGCCATGCGCGAACTGCGGGCGACGCAGGACGAGTTCCGCGCGGTGGCGGGGCGGCTCAACGGTGGCGATCCCGCCGAAACCTGGCGCCAGGCCAAGGAATCGTACCCCGCGCCTGGCACGCTCATCAAGACGGCCCGCGGCCAGCTCGACGAGCTTCGAACCTTCCTGTCTCGCACACCGGTCGTGGATCTGCCTCCCGATGACGGAGTCGTGGTCGGGGCGACGCCCGAGTTCTTCCGGTGGTCGTTCGCCAGCATGTGGACCCCCGGGCCGTTCGAAGCGCGTCCGTCACAGGCGGTCTACTACCTGACCGATGCCGATGCGTCGTGGCCCGAGGAGCGGAAGCGGGAGCACCTGCGCGACTTCAACATCCCGACCCTCTGGACGATCTCCATTCACGAGGTGTACCCGGGGCACTACGTGCATTACCAGCTCCTGCGGCGGGTCTCGTCGAAAGTGCGGCGCTCGACGCTGCTCGCGCCGGCGTCTTACGTCGAGGGCTGGGCGCACTACTGCGAGCAGATGATGCTCGAAGCCGGGTTCGGCCGCGGCGATCACGCGCTCAAGCTGGGACAGCTTGGTGAGGCGCTCGTCCGCCTGGCCCGTTTCGTTGTGGGTATCCGCCTGCACGCCGAGGACTGGTCAGTGGAGCAGTGTGTGCGCTTCTTTCGCGAGGAGGCATTTCTCGAGGAGGCCAGTGCACGACGGGAGGCCGAGCGCGGCACGTTCGACCCCACGTATCTGGTGTATTCGGCCGGCAAACTGATGCTGCTGAAGCTGCGGCACGACTGGCAGGAAGAACAGCGCGGGCGGTTCACGCTGCGCGCCTTCCACGATGCCTTCCTCGCTCAGGGCGCCGCGCCGTTTCCCGCGCTCCGCCGCCTCATGCTCGACCGCGCCGCCGGCGACGTGCTGGAGTAACCCCCTTTATGCCTCTGTACGAATACCAGTGCGACGCGTGCGCCCATCGCTTCGAGCTCATCCAGAAGTTCTCGGATGCGCCCGCTGACACCTGCCCGAAGTGCGGCGGGGCCGTGAAGAAGCTCCTGTCGTCGCCCGCCATCCAGTTCAAGGGTTCGGGTTGGTACGTTACCGACTACGCCAAGTCCGGCCGCTCCGCCGGCGCATCGTCGTCGAAGAGCGAGAGTGCGGGCGAGGCCGCCGGGTCAGCGAAGCCCGAGTCGACGTCCGAGACCAAGAGCACGGCAAAGCCCGAGTCGAAGCCCGCCGGCAAGCCTACTTCTTCGTCATCAGATTGAGCGACTCGAGGTACTCGCGGAACGGCCCGGCCAGATCCGGCCGTTTGAGCGCGAAGTAGACCATGGCTTTCAGGAAGCCGAGCTTGTGGCCGGTGTCGTGGCGTACGCCGTCGATCTCGCAGGCGTACAGCGGGCGCGACCCAAGCAGCCGCCGCAATCCATTGGTCAACTGAATCTCGCCCGACTTGTCCCGGCCCGTCTCGCGAAGCGCCGGAAAAATGTCGGGCGTGAGGATGTAGCGGCCGATGATGGCCAGGTTCGAGGGCGCATCCTCGCGCCGCGGCTTCT
>JADZBZ010000480.1 GCA_020851835.1 Acidobacteriota bacterium | reverse complement strand
TTGATCTTCTCGGGCCGGTCGTACGGCGTGTGATAGTCCGGGTGAAGGCCGGTGTGGAACCACACGGCCGGCACGCCGTTCTGCAGGAACGGCCACTGGTCGCTGCGCCGCAGCAGGTTCGAGCGGTTGTTGTCGTAGCGCATCTTGAGTTCGAGGCCCGGTCCCGCCTGGTTCGCGCGCTCGATGGCGGCGCTCAGCTCGGGGTGGCGGCTGTACCCGAGGATGTTCACCGCATTGCGGTTCGACTCGGCCGTCTGCACCTCGAGCCCGTTGAAGCGCGGGCCGCCGCCCACCTGCACCTCTTCGTTCCGGCCGACCATGTCCATGTTGAGCACCGCCACGGTCTGCTCGAGTGGACGCGTCGGCTGCTCGGCGTAGGCCCACGCACCCAGTAGCGGCCCACGCTCCTCCGATCCCCAGCAGGCAAGCAGCACCGTCCGCCGGGGCCGCTCACCGGCCGCCGCGGCCATCGCGTAGGCATCGGCAATCTCCAGCAGGGCCACTGTGCCCGAGCCGTTGTCGTCGGCGCCGTTGTAGATGGTGCGGCCGTCCGCGCCCTCGTGATCGTAGTGGGCCGACACAATCACCACCTCGTCTTTCAGCACCGGATCGGCGCCCTCGACCATGGCGATCACATTACGGTCGCGGACGATGTGACGGTTGACGGAGGTGATGAGCGTGACCTCCACGCCGGGGAGGGCGAGGCCCGGATAGCCCTTTTCCGTCTCGGCCGCCCGCGACAATTCCATCAGCGAACGTCCGGTGCCGCCAACCAGGGTCTCGGCCAGCCCCGTCGAGATCTGCCCCACTGGAATCCGGACGCGGGCGGCCCAGCTGGCCAGCGTGAACCGGTCGATGCGCGGCGGGTCGGGCGGCCAGAAGGCGCGGGCGGCGGCCTCGAAGTCCTGCGGCTCGGGATGATTGTGCACGTCGGAGACGAAGAGCACGCCCACGGCCCCTTTCTCCTGCGCGGCGAGCACCTTCTTGATGGGCACCGCGGCCTCGGCGGTGACGACCCCGTCGAAGGGGCTGTCGGCATCCCGCTCACCCGGCTCGTGCTCCAGGATCAAGGCGATGCGGCCCTTCACGCCTTCGCCGTAGTCGTCGTACCCGAGCGCCGGCGCGTGGATGCCGAATCCCGCGTACACCACCGGCGCCTGCACCGAAGCGCTGGCGCTGAAGCGCTGCGGGTAGAAACCCTGCTGGGGCCGAAACGTCAGTTGGATGCCGTCCGGCAGCAGCGTCTCGAGCAGGTTGCCCTCCCCGAGTGTGGCCACCATCAGTTGCGTGGGCTGGACGAACGAGCCGTCTGGCGCGCCAGGCTTCAGCCCCGCGCGCTCGAAGCGCGAACGCACGAACTCGGCGGCCAGGGCATTCTCCGGTGTGCCTACGAGCCGGCCACGAAAGCCGTCACCTGCCAGGAAGAAAAGGTCGGCACGCAGATCGGCCTCGCGAATGGACTCGGTGAAGGGTGCCGCAGACTGCGCCAGCACCGTCGAACCAAGCGCGAGACACAAGAAACACACGGGCAGTCGTCGCATCACGCACTCCAGAGGGAAGGTCGGCCGACAGGCGTCGCGTGCCGATTTCGGCGCACTGTAGCACAGCCGTTCGAGCCATCGGCGCCTGGCGGTGTCCATCCCGCCGACGCCGGCGTCGGCGGGTCGACACGCCGTCGGGCCCCAGTGCCGCGGCGGCGCAAGACGCCCGGCCACGCTTTCCGCCCGAAAACGCGCGAGGCTGCCGGTCGGGGGGTGGAAGATCGGTGCTGGCATCGACGTTGCTCCCCCGAGCTGTGTCACACGAGGTGACAGGGAGGCACAGACATGGCCGTGACAGCCGCAGCCGGAGCGGTGCAGCAACTCGCCGACTCGCTCATGAACCGGTTCGACGCGAACAACGACGGACAGCTCAGCAAGGAAGAGTTCTCGGGCCTGCTGGGCGAACTGATGGGCTCGCTCAAGAACAGCGGCAGCTTCAATCAGGGTGAAGGCAGCGGGAACGTGAAGTTCGAGGGCTTCGACTTCGGCCGGGCACAGGACCCGCAGAAGTCGGCGAAAGACGCCTTCGCGAAGATCGCGCGCGAGGTGGGCTCGATGCCGCTCACCAAGAGCGAAGCCGAAACCTGGTTCAATACCCACGTAAAGGGTGCCTTCGAGCAGCTCGGGCACAAGGTCAACTGGGTGGAAGGCGACAAGTTCCAGTTCACCAACTGGCAAGGCACCTACACGGTGGACTTCGTCCGCGGCGCCGACGGCCCCGACCCGGCGTTCTGGTGGGGCGCAGACCCGGCGTAACGTCGCGATTGCAGCTAGAATGCTTCCCGTGGCTGACAACGTCTACGGCGAAGCGCTCGGAATGGTGGAAACGCGCGGGCTCGTCGGCATGGTCGAGGCCGCCGACGCCATGGTGAAGACGGCCAACGTCATCTTCGTCGGCTGGCAGAAGGTGGACGCCGGGCTGGTCACCGCCATCGTCCGCGGCGATGTGGGGTCGGTGAAGGCCGCGACCGACGCCGGCGCGGCGGCCGCGCGCAAGATCGGTGAACTCGTGGGCGTCCACGTCATTCCCCGCCCCGCGGACGACCTCGAGAAGATCTTCCCCATCGTCCCGAAGAACCCGAAGAAGTAGCGCGCCCTCGGGGCGGCGTGGCTGAAGGGACCCGCCAGCGGTCATTGGCGCTGCTCGTACGTAATCCCGAACACGGTATCCGTCAGCCACCGCCGGAACCCCTCGTTGTCCATGAACTGCTTGAACAACTCCGTGTCGTCCTTCAGGAC
>JADZBZ010000479.1 GCA_020851835.1 Acidobacteriota bacterium | reverse complement strand
GCGACGAGAACCTGAACGCGTTCTACGCCGCATACGGCGGGCCCGGCGTCCCGCCGCAGGCCGGCCATCCCACGCAGGACGGGACGGCCGGCCTCATGGATTTCCAGACGGGAGACGAAGCACTCCCGGAACCGAGCGTGGCGACACCGGCGAACGTGGCGACACCGGCGCCACGTTCACCGACGCCGGTGGAACTGCCGCCGTCGGCTCCGCCGCTAGGCCGGCAAGCCCCGCGCCGAACGGCGCCCGGCCCACTGCCGGTCGACTCACCTCGCCCCGTCAAGACGGCGACGCCAGGCGCGCCTCGGCGCGAGGTCGCGCCGCTGTGGCGCCGCCCGGCCGTCATGGCGGCCATCGGCGTGGCCCTTCTGATTGTCGCGGCGGCCTGGCGTTGGGGGTCGGAGGGGCCGCCGGCTCCGGCGATGTCGGAGGCGCCCGTTTCTGCGCCGGCCGCGGAAGTCGCGGCGACGCCCGCGAGGGACATTCGACCCGAACCGCCGGTGGCGGCGGACCAACCGTCGGCGCCGCCCGCGGACCAGCAGGCACCGCCTCCGACGGCGCAGCCGCGGTCGCCGCAAGCACCAACCGCGGAGCCGACGGCGACGGCGTCAGCTCCGCGCGCGGACGAGGCGGCCCCAGGAGCGCCTTCGTTGGTGGAGGCACGGGTCTGCCGCACGCTGTCGCGCCAGGGCGCCGTGTGGACGTGCCAGCCTGTGGCCAACCCGGTCCAGGGCGGCGCGGTGTCCTACTACACGCGCGTCGCCTCCCCTCGCGATGTCGTGATCCGTCACCGCTGGTCGCGAGGCGGCAACATCGTGCGCGTGTCGAGCCTCCGGGTCGGCGCCAACCCCACGGACGGTTATCGAACCTTCAGCAGCCAGACGGTAGGTCCGGGCGAATGGGAGGTGGCTCTGCTGGGCGCCGACGACCGCGTGCTGGACGAGCAGCGCTTCGTGGTGCGCTGAATCGGCCAAACCATGGGGCGCCGCGACGCGGCGTCCCGCACCCGACGCGCATCACGGCGAGGGCAATCCGTACTGGAGGTTGGCGAGCGTCGCCCGGCCGTGCCGGCACGAGCACGCCGTCAGGACGAACAGGTCGTCGAACTCGGTCCCGTCGATGTCCGGCAGCGTGGGTCCGCCGGCTTCCTCGATGATCTTCGACACGGTATCCGAGTGCCCCGCGATCACCACGGTCTCACCCCGGTGGTCGGCGAACACCTGGGCGACGACGCCGGCGATGTCGGCGTACGGATAGACGACCGGGGTCAGGCCGAGCGCGGTGGCGAGCGGCAGAACCGTATCGCGCGTCCGGTTGGTGTCGCTGTGGTACACCGCCGCAATGCCTGCCTTCGCACCGATGTGCGACAGGACCTGCGCCCGGGCCAGACCGGCGGGCGTGAGCGCATCCTCGCCGGTCGTAGGGCGATCGGCGTGCCGCACCACGATCAGCGTCGTGGGGGCGCCGCACCGGAACCACCACCACCCGCCGATCGGCAGGGCGACAAACAGGGTCCCGAGCACAAGACAGCGGAGCGTGCACCAGCGCTTCATCGGCCTCCTCCATTCGATGTCTCGCGCTGTGCGCACTTACAATATGAAACGCAGGACTTCGCGCGCGGCCCTACTCGTCGTCCGGTTGAGCGCCGTCTCCGTCGCGCGTGCGCGCACGCTGCCCGCCGAGGAAGAGCCCCATCACCCCGGCCGCGCCCAGCCCGACCAGCGCCCGGCTCAACAGTCGCCGCCTGCGCGGGGGCGGGTCGACGACACGCCGGTACACGTCGAGCTCGGGCGGTGGAGGGGGCGCCGCCCGCGGCCGCACACGGCGCTCTGGAACCGGAATCCAGCGTGAAAGGTAGGTGAAGTGGTCTGACGCGCAGACCGGGCACCGATACTGGTCGTGCACCTCGTCACAGTCGAGGCACAAGCGGGCCACGCGCAACTGCATCACCAGAGTGTAGCGCGGACCGAGCCGGCGTGACGCCGGTCACCGGAGACTCAGCCGGCTGGTCCAATCCTTCGGCGTCACTCCCGTGGACCCGATGCGTGAGGCCGGGCCATGTGGTCGGGACGCACCCAGGCGTCGAACTCGCCGGCACTGACGTACCCGGAGGCGAGCGCCGCCTCACGCAGCGTCAGCCCCTCGCGATGCGCCGCGAGCGCGATGGCGGCCGAGTGCTCGTACCCGATGTGCGGCGCCAGCGCCGTCACCAGCATCAGCGACTCGGACACGTGACGGGCAATGCACGCGCGGTCGGGCTCCAGACCCCGCGCGCAGTGCTCGTCGAACGACCGGCTGGCTTCGCCCAGCAGGACGATCGATTCGAGCACGTTGTGCAGGATCACCGGCTTGAACACGTTCAACTGGAAGTGCCCCTGCGAGTTGGCGAAGGCCACCGCCGCGTCGTTGCCGTACACCTGTACCGCCACCATCGTCAGCGCCTCGGCCTGTGTCGGGTTGACCTTGCCCGGCATGATCGACGAGCCCGGCTCGTTCTCTGGAATCTGCAGCTCGCCGATGCCCGCGCGCGGACCCGAGGCGTAGAGGCGAACGTCGTTGGCCATCTTCATGAGTCCGCCGGCGAGCAGGCGCAGCGCGGCGCTGGCGGCAGCCATCGCATCGTGCGCCGACAGCGCGGCCACCGGATTGGCGGCGGGGCGGAAGGCCAGTCCGGTCTGCGTGGCGATGTGGGCGGTGGCCCGCGCGCCGAAGTCGCGGTGCGCGTTGAGGCCGGTCCCCACCGCCGTTGCGCCAAGCGGCAGCTCGAGCAGATCGTCGAGGGCCCGGCCGACAGCCGCCAGCCCGGCGTCGATCTGGGCCACCCACCCGCCTATGACCAGGCCGAGGGTGATGGGCGTCGCGTCCTGCAGATGCGTCCGGCCCAGCATCACCACGTCGTCGAAGCTCCTGACCTTGCGGGCGAGCGTCTCGCGCAGGGCCGTGACGGAGGGGATGAGCCCGTGCACGATCGCTTCAGCGGACGCGACGTGCATCACCGCCGGGAACACGTCGTTGGACGATTGCCCGCGGTTGACATGGTCGTTTGGATGAACGGGCCGGTGGGCGCCGAGTGCCTCGCCTGCGATCTGGTTGGCACGATTGGCGATCACCTCGTTGGCGTTCATGTTGCTCTGGGTACCGGAGCCGGTCTGGAATACCACGAGGGGGAACTCCTCGTCCCAGAGGCCGGCCACCACCTCGTCGGCGGCGCTCACGATCAGCCGCGCCCGGCCCTCATCCAGTTCGCCGAGCTCGGCGTTGGCGAGGGCGGCGCTCTTCTTGATCAAGCCGAACGCGCGGACGACGGGGCGCGGCCAGCGGAAGCGGTCGCGCCCGATGTCGAAGTGCTGCAGCGACCGTTGTGTCTGCGCCCCCCAGAGACGCTCAACCGGCACGGCGACTTCGCCGAGGGCATCGTGCTCGAGTCGAACGTCGGCGCACATGAAGGAACCCACCAGCAAACGAAGTGGTGCGCTCGACAGGGCTCGAACCTGTGACCCCCAGCTTCGAAGGCTGGTGCTCTATCCAACTGAGCTACGAGCGCGGACGAGCTATGGCTTGTTGGCCCGGTATTCGATCTCCTTGAGGCTGCCGGCGTCCTTGGGCAGTTCGGTCGTGCCCGCAGGGAAACGGTTGGCCTTGAACATGTAGGCGATGATGTCCACCTTCTCAGCCACCGAAGTCGATCCCGGATCGGTCGGCGGCATCGACACGCGGATGCGATCGAGCAGATCGGCCACCGGCAGGCCTTCCCACGCCGCGGCGAATTCCGGACCCGACAGGGCCGGCGCGAAGCCGTCGCCGGCCAGGTCGTCCTGGTGGCAGCTCGAGCAGTCGCGCGTATACAGTTCAGCGCCGCGTTTGGCCTGCTCTTCGGTGTAGACGCCGTCCCACACCGTCTTCTGCCGGGCGTTCAGGGAGGGCGCCATCGCCACACCCGCCACCCAGACCAGTCCTGCTGCCAGCATCACGCTTCTGAACGTCATAGTGTGCAACTCCTCGTCTGATCCACTGACGAAGATCTTATCGTACAAGCGGTTGCGCCGATGGAGCGGGCAGGCG
>JADZBZ010000478.1 GCA_020851835.1 Acidobacteriota bacterium | reverse complement strand
TCGTCGTACGGTTGACGAGTCGCAGGCTGCCGCCGAACAGGCTCGAGCCCCCGGTGAATGCCGTCGTATCGTGGATCGGCGCGGCGAAGCCCGGGCTCGCCGGAGCGTACTTGCGCACGACCGTCGGCCGGCCGACCAGCGCCCACTTGGTAGCGTACTTGTCCGTGGCGAGTTCGGGACGCGCGTACTCGGTTTCGGTGACGAGCCCCACGCCGTCGCGGCTACGGACCTTGGCGAAGCCGTAGAGTCCCCGTCCCGATGTTCTGCCGCGAAGGCCCTCGTAGAAGTACTCGGTCTCGAAGCGCGACGCTCCGCCCAGCCCCGTGCTCGCGGAGGTCTTCTGCACCACGTACATCGGCGACTGGATATCGAGCTCCAGTCGCGCCACCAAAGCCCCCGAGCCCTTAGCGTAGACCGTGGTATCGGTCAGCGGCTTGTAGGTGACCTCCGTCACCGCGCCGAGACCCGTGGTGACCTTGACCAGAACGTCGCCCGTGGCGGGACCCGCCGACAAGGCCAGCTTGGGCGCCGCCAGACTTTCGGGCATGTAGAGAACGTCGGTCTTCCCGTCGCCGTTGAAGTCGCCTGTGACGATCTGCTGGTTGAGGTCCGGATTGGACGCGGAGATCGCCGGTCCCGGCCAGGTGGAGCAGACGAACTCGCTGCCGTTCGACAGACACACCTGCCACGAAGCGGTCGCCGGGATCCAGGCCAGGAGGTCGGTCCTGCCGTCGCCGTTGAAGTCGCCGAACGTGATCTTGTCGGCACCGCCGATGGAGGGGCTGTTCCATTGCCGACAGCGGTTGTCCGCGTAGTAGTCGACCGCGGTACCGTTGTTCTTTTCGTACCGATTGTTGGCGGGATTCCAATGGACGTTGATGTCCCGGAATTCGAACGCCCCGTCGCCGGTGGACAGACAGACGAGCGTCGTGTTGGCCGAGTCGAAGTTGGCCGCGTCGGCCAATCCGTCGCCGTTGAAGTCGTAGATGAGCGAGTTCTCGATCTTGCCGACCGGCCCCTTGATGAACTCGGCGTGACAGCGCCACTCACCCCCGCCGGTACGGCTGAACCGGGAGAGGCAGACCTTCCACTCGTTGACGCTTTCGTTGTCGCTACGCCGACGCACGAGATCGGCCTTGCCGTCGCCGTCCACGTCGGCGACGAGGATCTGGAACTTGGCGTTCTGATTCTCGAACGCTTCCGTGCCGGGGATCGTCGGCGGCGCCGGGTCGTACACCTGCAGGTCCTGCGTGCTGCAAGTGAATCCCGTGTCACGCGTCAGGCAGGTCTGGAACTGCTGGTCGTCGAACCAGGTGATGAAGTCGATCCGGCCGTCGCCGTCGAAGTCGCCTCGATAATTGGGCTGCACGCCGTCGTTTTGCGGCTTGGTGGTCCAGGTCCCCGACACCGGCGCGCAACCGGTGTTCCCGTCCGAGCGGCATAGCGCCCAGGTGCTGAGGCCGTTCTGGCGCTCGACGAGATCGACCCGGCCATCGTTGTCGATGTCCATGATCTCGATGTGCTTGCTCGGCCAGGGGCTTCCCGTCGGCTCCGACAGGATCGGGCTACCGCAGGTGAACCCCGCGCCCGTCGACAGGCACACGATGAGCTCGTGATCCCACAGGCCGCCACCTCTGTCGGTGTTCTTCCACCCGATGAGGTCGCTCCTGCCGTCGCCGTTCCAGTCGCCGACGTAGACGCCGTTGTTGCTGGCCGCATTGAGCGTGAGGCCGAAGGGGATCGTCCCGGCCGGAATCGTGGTCGTGGCGAACTGTTTGCCGGTGGCGTTCCAGGTTTCCTGCGCCCAGTTGAAGGTGGTCGACGGCAGGCACACGCCGTCCGCGTCGCACTCGCGGATCGACGAGACGAGCTCGCGCTGCGTCTGGGCGCTGGTCAGGTAGCCAAGCTCATAGCGCCGCACCAGCGTGCCCTCCCCATTCGCCGGAGCATCGGCGCGCATCTCAACCGAAGTCAGGCGCTTGGAGATCGAGGTCTGGCCGGCGCCTTGCCCGTAGTAGCGGTTGCGGCTCCCCACGGACGCCTGGCTCGGGATGTCCGCATAGTTGAAGACGACCTGGCTGTGGGCCGAGAAGCAAGGGTCGCTGCCGGCGGCGTAGTAGCGCATGCCGGACACCCAGTATTCGACGTTCGGGTAGGCTCCGATCGGGCGCGGATCGATGCCACCGGCCATGGCGCCCGCGCCGCAAACACCGTCGACCGGCTGGATGACACCCACGCCGTCCCGATCGGCGTAGTTGATGTCGATGAAGTTGCCGGCGCGATCGCGCACGCGATCGAGCACGAATACCTTGGTCGAATTGCTGCGCAGCGGGCCGAGGCCGTTGACCCCGCTCTGCATCCAGCCCGCGGTGACGACCCACCAGCGCGAGCCGAACTCCATGATCTGGCCGGTCTTCGTCGTCACGCGGAAGCGATAGGGCCCGATCACGGCCAGAGGGCTCGTCTCTTCGAAACTCTCGACCCTGGCGTAGCTCTCGAGCTCGGTTCGATACTCCTGACGTTTCGCTGCATTGCCGAACACGTCGTCGGTTACCGACGCCTCCGAGCCGACCGGCACCAGCCGCTGACCGTCGAGGCACCACCGATCGTTGTTGGCGTTGTCGTCGTAGTTGATGCCCGCCGACAGCCCATCCTGCGCCTCGGTCATCGGACACCGCCCGATCGAGGAGAGCCCTCCCAGCGTGAAGCCGACGCCGAGCTGACCGTAGCTCCCCTGGCTCGAGTAGTTGAGCGAGAGCGACGGCTCCATTCCCGCGGTGCCGGGCACCACCTTGAGCGGAATCGAATAGCTCGCCGCCCCCGACTCGCTCACCGCGAACGTTCCGGCGAGCGTCCCGATCGCCGGGGTCGGGTAGCTGCCCGGGATGACGGACTCCGGACTCGGCGTGGCGGAGGTCGGCGGCGCGCTCACGTCGACGCTCACCGCCTGCGAGGCCGTCGCGTAGGCGTCGGCGACCTGGACGGTGAGGTTGTAGTTACCCGCGCTCGAAGGCGTCCAGCTCAGCGAGTGCGTCCCCGCACTCACTGGCCCGAGCGTGGCGAGCAGCGTGCCCCCGTTCCACAGGGTCAGGGTCAGATTGCCCGAATCCGCATCGGCGATGATGATCGAGAACGAGACGCTGCTTCCGGTGATCGTCTGCGCGGCCATGGGACTCACGCCGTTGATTACGGGCGGGCTGTTGTTGACGATCTGGATCGTGGTTTGCGATTCGCTCCACTGGCCGACATTGTCGTAGGCGCGCGCCTTGACGATGTGCGACCCGGCAGCGGTGACGTTGTTCCAGGACTGGTTGTAGGGCGAAGACGTGTCGGTGGCGATCAGGCTCGCCCCGTCGTAGAACTCCACCTTCTGGATCCCGCAGGCGCTGCTCGCGTCGGCCGAAAGCGTGAAGTTCGCCGGGGCCGCGTAGGTGCCGCTAGCCGGAGAGGTCAAGGACACCGACGGCGCTCCGCAAACGACCACCGCGACCGCGGAGGAGGTCGAGGTAGCGCCGCGATTGTCGACCGCGACGGCGGTAAGCGAGTAGGAGCCCGCGGAAACCGGTGTCCAGGCGTACGCGAAGGGCGTCGACGTGTCGGTGTTGAGCAGCGTCGCGCCGTTGTAGAATCGCACCTCGGTGATCGTGCCGTCCGGGTCCGAGGCGCTCGCGGCGAGGCTCACGGTGGCCGGGGCCGCGAAGGCGGTCCCGCTCGTCGGCGAGGTGAGACTCACCGAGGGCAACTGGTTGACGATGATCGGGACGGCTGCCGACGTCGTCGTCGCACCCTGGTTGTCGGTCGCCTTCGCCGTCAGCGAATAGCTTCCACCGGCCACGCCGTTCCACGCGCACGTGAACGGCGAGCTCGTATCGGTGCAGACGAGCGTCGATCCCTGGAAGAACTCGACCTTCGCGATCGTGCCGTCCGGATCGGCGGCCGTCGCGTTGATGGTGATGTTCGCCGGATTGGCGTAGATCGTCCCGGAGGCGGGCGCGCTGATCGACACCGTCGGGGCCTGTGTCACGATGATCGGGACGGCAGCGCTGGTGCCGGTCGCGTTCAGGTTGTCGAACGCCTTGGTGGTGAGCGAGTAGTTTCCTTTCGCCACGCCGGCCCACGCGTGGGTCCAGGGTGCCGCGGTCTTGGTGCCGAGCAGCGTAGCGCCCTGGTAGAACTCGACCTTCGAGATCGTGCCATCGGCGTCGGCCGGGACCGCGGTGATCGAGACGGTCGAGGCGGGGGCGAAGACCTGATCCGTGGTCGGCGCGCTGATCGAGACCGTCGGAGTCGAGTTGACCGTGACAGCCACGCCCGCCGAGGTGGTCGCGACATCGCGCTCGTCATAGGCCTTTGCGGTCAGCGTGTAGGCGCCCGAGATGGCGGGCGTCCAGTTGATCTGGTGCGGCGGCAGGCCGAGCGCGGTGCCCACCAGGACCGGCGCGCCCGCACCGAGTTGCGCGTAGAACTCGACCCTGGCGATGTCGCAGCCGCCGCCGGGGCTCGCGGCGCTCGCCTGGACGGTGCTTGCCGCCCCTGTCGTCAGGTCGGCCCCCGCTGTGGGTGCCGTCAGCGATACGGTGGGAAGGTCGCATACGCGCACTTCCACGGGCATCGACGTCGTCGTGATGCCGTAACTCGAGCGCGCCCGGGCCGTGACCTTGTAGCGGCCCGCCGGAATCGCGGTCCAGCTGTAGGCATACGGTGCCGAGGTGTCCGCGTGGATGAGCGTCGAGTCGCGGTAGAAGTCGATCTTCTGGATCGTGCCGGAGGGAACCGATGCGGTGGCAGCGAGCTCGATGCTCGCGGGAGCGGTGTTGGGCGCGCCTGGGACTGGAGACGTGAGGGTGACCTTGGGCGACCCGATCGCGACCAGTTCATCGTCGTCGGACTGGGCAAGGCCCGCGGAAGCAGGCGCCAACAGAGCGACCAACGCGACAGCGCGCGCGCATCCATTCAGGACAAAGCTGCCGCGTCGAGTGCGCATTGCCCGCTCTGCAGCGAATCGCCGAGGATCACACTTGCCGTCGAGCGACGGATCCCGCGCTCAGCGAGGGAACACGTCCATTTCGCTGAGCGTGGAGCCGTTCGCATCGGTCTTCGCGAGCGTCCCGACGACCGTGCCGGGCGCGCCGTTGTGCATGATGTAAACGGGGCGCGAGTTCGAGAAGCCGCCGGAGAACAGCGCGCTGATGTTCCCGCTGCCGCGCCGCTCGGGAAGCAACGTGACATCGGACGACTTTCCCGTGGTCGGAACGTAGAACGAGGCCGTGACGTTGGTCGTGCCGAGGTTGTACAGCCGGTACTCCCAGTTGTTGCTGCCCGATCCGACTTGCCCCGAGACCAGCGTCGTCTCGACCACCCGGACCCGAACGAAGCCGCTGTCGCCGCTGCCACCGGCGATCGGGACGTTGACCCGGAACGAGCGCAACGTCGACGGCGCCGGCGAACTCGTCGTCAACGACTGGGTCGACGCGTAGCAGATGCGCGCGCCCTTGTTCATGCCGGGCTCGGACGTGCCATCCGAGTTGGCCGCAAGCTGCGTGGTGCCTGCGCTATCCGAATAGAGCGTGAGATTCGGATCGAGCGGGACATAGGTCGCAACGCCGACACCGGCCTCGATGCAGTAGGACCGGCCGCCCACCTCGCGAAACACGAACCAGCGGTCCTGCGCCGCTTCGTCGATCGCGTGCGTCACCCACCCCTGGTTCACCTCGTAGCTCACCGCACCCGCAGCGGTCGTGTTCGGCGTTCCCGCGAACGCGGACGGGATGGCGTTCGCGCAGATCGATAACGCGAGGCCGAGCAGACAGAAGCGGTTCATGGTCGAGGTCTCACCGGATTTGGGACGAGCAAGACCACGCGCCTGACAAACGCAGGTGCTGTCGAGTCCTACTGGGGAAAGCCTGTCAGGACACCTTTGCGGGTGAGTGAGTTTCGCCGTCGATCTGTGGTCGACCGGCAGTCGCGCGCCTGCTCCGTGCCAACTCCCTCGAGAGACTCTATCGCCACTCGCAGTCGGGACTGTAACACACAGAATCCCCAATTCGAATGTCCGTGCATTTTTCTTGATCCAGACTAACTTGTTTATTTACCTACGGAAGCCGGCATGGAAAATGTGCGGCGACGCTGACGCGGTGGCTTCGATCGCCTGCACAATGCATATCTGTTCGCTACAAG
>JADZBZ010000477.1 GCA_020851835.1 Acidobacteriota bacterium | reverse complement strand
CCGCTCCATTCGACGTCATCTCGTGGGCGGTCGCACCCGACCGCGGGGCAGAGGCGTTATCGGTGGAACAGGCGCTCGCGGCGTTCACCCGGGGGTCGGCGTTTGCGGAGTTCGCCGACAGCGAGAAGGGGCACTTGTCCGTGGGCGCGCTCGCGGATCTGGCGGTGCTCTCGTCGGATCCCTTCGCCCGGGCGCGCGGCGGCTCCGGCCCGCCGCATAGCGTGCTGACTCTCATTGGAGGGCGCGTCGTTCACGATGTTCCCTGACCTGCGCTCGTTTCTCGATCACCTGCGGCGGGAAGGGGACCTCGTCGAGATCACCGCGCCGGTAGACGCGCATCTCGAAGCCTCCGAGATTCACCGCCGTGTGATTGCCGCGGGCGGACCCGCACTGCTGTTCACGAACGTGCGCGGCAAGGCGTTTCCTCTCGTGACGAACCTGTTCGGCACGGTCCGCCGAGCCGAGCTCGCCTTCGGCGAGCGTCCCTTGCGCCTGATTCGCGAGGTCGTTCGCCTGGCCGAAACCATCCTGCCGCCGACGCCCGCCAAGCTGTGGGGCGCTCGGGGCCTGGCTGCCGACCTGCTCAAGGTTGGGACCTCCACCAGGCGCACGGGTCCGGTCACCGAGGTGGTCAGCCGTACCCTCGGTCTGGATCAGCTCCCGGTGCTCACGTGCTGGCCCGAGGACGGCGGCCCGTTCGTAACCCTGCCGCTGGTCTACACGACGCATCCCGACGGCAGGGGTTCGAACCTTGCCATGTACCGCCTGCACGTTCACGACGCGCGGACGACGGGCATGCACTGGCAGATCGGCAAGGGCGGCGGCTTCCACTACCAGGTGGCCGAGTCGCGCGGCCAGGCGCTGCCGGTCACGGTGTTCGCCGGTGGTCCCCCCGCCCTCATCCTGGCCGCTATCGCGCCGCTGCCCGAGAACGTGCCCGAGATGATGCTGGCCTCGCTCATCGCCGGCCGCCGCCTGCCGCAGGTGCCGGGGCCGAACGGCCACCCCCACCCGCTGGTCGCTGCCGCCGAATTCGCCTTTATGGGCGAGGTGCCGCCAGCGGCCCGCCGCCCCGAGGGCCCGTTCGGGGACCACTACGGCTACTACTCGCTGCGCCACGACTACCCCGAGTTCCACGTCTCGCAGATCGCGCATCGTCACGACGCCATCTACCCCGCGACCGTGGTGGGGAAGCCGCGGCAGGAAGACTTCTACATCGGCAACCTGCTCCAGGATCTGCTGTCACCCCTGTTCCCCCTGGTGATGCCCGCCGTCGAGCAGTTGTGGTCGTACGGCGAGACCGGTTACCACTCCCTCGCGGCTGCCGTGGTGAAGCAGCGCTACCCTCGCGAGGCCATGGCCAGCGCCTTCCGCATCCTGGGAGAGGGGCAGCTGTCGTTGACGAAGTTCCTGCTCCTGACCGATCGGGCGGTGCCGCTCCGTGACTTTCGTGCGACGCTGGAGCACGTGCTGGCCCGGACCGACCCGCGATCGGACCTGTACGTCTTCTCGAATCTCTCGATGGACACGCTCGACTACACGGGCCCGGCGGTGAACGAAGGCTCGAAGGGCGTGTGGCTGGGGCTGGGCGACGCGGTCCGCGACCTGCCGCGCGTCTTCGCGCCGCTGGTGGCACCCCCTCCCGAGGTGGCCGACGTCCGTGTCTTCTGCGGCGGCTGCCTGGTGGTTCAGGGGCCGGCGTATGCGGACGATCGGGAGGCCGCGGCGCGTCTGGCCCCGCATGCCGCCTTTGCCGGATGGCCGCTCGTCGTGATCACTGACGATGCCGCGCGGGCGACGCGGAGCGAGATGAACTTCTTGTGGACCACCTTCACGCGATTCGAGCCAGCGGCCGACATCCATGCCGCGGTCACCACGGTCGTGCGGCACCACGTGCACTACGAGCCGCCGGTGGTGATCGACGCGCGCATGAAGCCGTGGTATCCGGCGGAGCTGTCGTGCCGCGAGGACATCGCGGTGCGGGTCGGCGAGCGCTGGCGGGAGTACTTTCCCGGCGAGCGCGTGGAGATGGGCGACGCCGAGCGCGGGCATCTTGACTGAGGAACGCCGGAATCCGGGAATCCGGGATGAGATAATGATCCAGTGAGCGATACCACGACCAACGGGATCCGCGTCCAGGTGGCGTCCGAGTTCCTGCCCGACCGCAGCTCACCCCGCGATGACCAGTACGTGTTCGCCTATCACATCACGATCTCGAACGTGGGCGAGGAGGTGGCGCAGCTCATCAGCCGCCACTGGATCATCACCAACGCGGATGGTGAAACCGAAGAAGTCCAGGGCCCGGGAGTCGTGGGCGAGCAGCCGGTGCTGACGCCGGGCGGTCGGTTCGAGTACACGAGCTTCTGTCCCCTGAAGACCAACGTGGGCACCATGCACGGCACCTACACGATGTCCACACCGGGCGGCCAGGTCTTTCAGGCGCGGATTGCGCCGTTCACCCTGGCCGTGCCCAACGCGCTCAACTGACATGGCTCTGATGCGATCCGGTGCGCCGCGCATGGCCCGTGCCGAGAAATCGGGCGTGGGGCGGGGCATGCCCCCCGCCGTCGAAACGGGCAAGAAGAAGTTCGACGCCTCGGCCGCCTGGCAGGAGGCTCGCGGGCTGCTCCACGCGCACCGCCGCCGGCTCGGTATCGGCCTGGGGCTGATGCTGGTGTCGCGCCTGTCGGGCATCGTGCTGCCGGCCCTGTCGAAGGTGGTGATCGACGAGGTCATCGGCAAGTCGCGGGGCGATCTGCTGATGCCCATTGCCCTGGCGGCCGGGGCGGCCACGGTGGTGCAGGCCATCACGAGCTTCGGACTGTCGCAGATCCTGGGCGTGGCCGCGCAGCGGGCCATCACCGATATGCGCAAGCGCGTGCAGGCCAAGGTCATGCGGTTGCCCGTGCGCTACTTCGACTCGACGCAGACCGGCGTGCTGCTCTCACGCATCATGAGCGACGCCGAGGGGATCCGCAATCTCGTGGGCACCGGGCTGGTCTCGCTGGTCGGTGGGATGGTGACGGCCGTCATCAGCCTCGTCGTGCTCCTGTACATCAACTGGCGCCTGACGCTCGTGACCGCCGTGGCGCTCGCCATTTTCGGCGGCGGCATGGCCTATGCTTTTCAGCGCCTCCGACCTCTGTTCCGCGAGCGCGGCCGCATCCAGGCGGAAGTGACCGGACGGCTCACCGAAGCCCTCGGCGGCATCCGCATCGTCAAGAGCTACACGGCCGAGAAGCGGGAGGAGATCGTCTTCACCAAGGGCGCCCATCGTCTGTTCAGAAACATCGCGCAGTCGATGACGGGTGTCTCGGCGACCACCTCGGGCAGCACGGTGGTCGTGGGCGTCATTGGGGTGGTGATGATCTGGATCGGCGGGGGCGACATCCTCGCCGGTCGGATGACCCTCGGCGACTTCATCATGTACGTCTTCTTCATCGGCCTGCTCGCGGCGCCCCTCATCTCCATCGCCAGCATCGGCACGCAGATCACGGAGGCCTTCGCGGGGCTCGACCGTATCCGCGAGATACTCGACATGGAGACCGAAGACGAGGCGGACGCGGACAAGGCGCCACTCGGCGGCATCCGCGGAGACATCCGGTTCGAGGACGTCTGGTTCGAGTACCACACCGGCCAGCCCGTGCTGAAGGGCGTCAGCTTCCACGCCGAGCCGGGTACGACGACGGCGCTGGTCGGGTCCAGCGGCTCGGGCAAGAGCACTCTCATCAGCCTGGTGATGGCGTTCAACCGGCCACTGAAGGGGCGCATTCTCGTGGACGGTCGGGACCTGGCCGACACTCCGCTCCACGACTACCGGGAGCAGCTCGCCTCGGTACTGCAGGAGAGCTTCCTCTTCGACGGTACCATCGCCGACAACATCGGATACGCCAAGCCGGGCGCCTCGCTCGACGAGGTCAAGCGCGCGGCGGAGCTGGCCCACTGCGAGGAGTTCATCCTGCGGTTCCCGGACGGCTACGGCGCCATCGTGGGCGAGCGCGGCGTGAAGCTCTCCGGCGGCCAGCGCCAACGCGTGTCGATTGCGCGCGCGATTCTGGCGCAGCCCAAGGTGCTCATCCTGGACGAGGCGACGTCGAGCCTCGACAGCGAGAGCGAGGAGATGATTCAGGATGGCCTGAAGGCGCTCCGCAGCGGGCGCACGACGTTCGTGATTGCCCATCGCCTGTCGACCATCCGGAGCGCGGATCAGATTCTCGTCATGGAGGGCGGCGAGATCGTGGAGCGCGGAACCCACGACGAGCTGTTCGCGGCCCATGGTCGCTACCGTCAGCTGCACGACAAGCAGTACAAGATCGAGACCAACCGCTTCATCAACCCGGGCGAAGACTGGACACCCGAGCCCGAGAAGGTGACGGTCCCCAAGCCGTCGTCGAACACGCGCCTCTGAGGCCCCGTTCGACGGAATGAGTCGGGCACCGGGTTGCGCGCGGCCTGGCCCCGCGGCGCGCTTTGCCGAACCCGAGGTGCCCGCTCGTCGTATTCTGTGTCTGGAGTCACCGCCGTGAACGACCCCACCGAGCTCCTGTCCCTGTTCCTCAACGGTGTCCTCGGACGGTCGGGCCGCAAGCGGGCGCGACGGGCGGCGCGTTTTGTGAGCGGCCGCAAGGGGCTCATCACCGCCAGCAGCCTGCTCGCGGCGGCCGGCGTGGCGTGGGGCGTGTACGACAGTCTCAAGTCGACCGGCGCCGCGGCCGCGGCGCCGGCGGCGATGGGCGCGGGCTCGCTGCCGCTGCCCGCCCTGCCTCTAGCGGCGCTGGCCGGGCGCGCGGACGCGAGCGCGGTGCCGGCTGACGTGTTGCGGATTGTCCGCCTCGCGGTGTCGGCGGCCCGCGCCGACGGCGTGCTGGCGCCCGCCGAGCGGGCGCTGATTCTCGGGCAGGCGCGGCGCGCGGGCGTCGAGGCGGCCGCCGCGGGAGAACTGGACCAGCCGCATCCGCTTGCCGAGATCGTGGCTGGCGTCACCGAGGAAGCCGCTCGGCGTGACCTGTACCGGCTGGCGTTCACGATTGTCCGGGCCGACGAGTCGGTGAGCGGGGCCGAGCGTATCTACCTGGCGCAGTTGGCGCACCAGCTCAGCCTCGACGCCGCGACCGCCGCGAGTCTCGAGGCCGACGCCGCCGCGCGCATCGACCAGACGCCCGACGCCTGACTGCCCGACTTCCAGACGAGGAACCCACGATGTCCGCAGAGCAGTGGTACATGGCGATTGGCGGTCACCAGGTCGGCCCGGTGGCCCAGGACGAGATCCTGTCGAACCTCCGCAACGGCAGCATCGATGCCGATACGCTCGTCTTCACGTCAGGCATGACCACCTGGCAGAAGGTGCGGGACGCGCCGGCTTTCGCCTCCTTCGTGGGTGCGGGCGCGCTCGCCGGCAGCACGCCGCCGCCCCCGGCGCCGGGCCGCCGGGCGCACGACATCGACTTCGTGATTCACGGCAACGAGATGCAGTTCGTCGAGGTGGAACTCGACCCGGGCGAGGCCGCGGTGGCCGAAGCCGGCGTGTTCATGTACATGACGCCGGGCATCCAGATGGAAACCCTCTTCGGCGATGGCAGCCATGCGCCCAGAGGCGTGCTCGATGCCTTGCTGGGGGCGGGCAAGCGCCTGCTGACGGGCGAGAGCCTGTTCATGACGGTGTTCCAGAACCGGGCGCAGAGCAAGCAGCGCGTGGCCTTTGCGGCGCCGTATCCCGGGAAGATCCTCGCGATGGATCTCAAGGCCATCGGCGGCCAGCTGATTTGCCAGAAAGACTCTTTCCTCTGCGCCGCACGGGGAGTGTCGATTGGCATCGCGTTTCAGAAGAAGATCGGCGTGGGCCTGTTCGGCGGCGAAGGCTTCATCATGCAGCGGCTCGACGGCGACGGATTGTGTTTCGTGCACGCAGGCGGCATGGTCCACCTCATCGACCTGGGGCCCGGCGAGACGCTGCGCGTGGACACCGGATGCCTCGTCGCGCTGCAGCCCAGCGTCAGCTACGACATCCAGTTCGTCGGTCGTATCAAGACGGCGCTGTTTGGCGGCGAAGGTATTTTCTTCGCCACGCTCACCGGCCCTGGACGCGTGTGGCTGCAGTCGCTGCCACTGAGCCGCATGGCCGATCGCATCTACGCCGCCGCGCCGCAGACCGGCAAGGGGCGCAAGGAAGAAGGCTCGGTCCTGGACCGCGCCTTCGGGCTCGGCGACCTGATCGACGGCCGGTAGGTGGGCAACCGTCCCCAACCACCCATTCATCCTATGCAATCCGCCAACGCTCACGCGCATCATCCGGTTTCCACCTACGTCGCCACCGCGTTCTGGCTCGTTGCGGCCCTGGCCTTCGCGGGCACGCTCCTGCTGGGATGGGCGGCCCGCGACGTGGCCTTCGGCGGCCTGCTCCTCGCCGTCTTCGTCACCATTTCCACCGGCCGGACCTACACCGTCAAGCTGCAGGACCGCATCATCATGCTCGAGATGAAGGTACGTTGCGCGGAGGTGCTGCCCCCGGGCGCCGACGCCAAGCTGGCGCGGCTGCGACCGAGGCAGATCGTGGCGCTGCGCTTCGCTTCGGACGACGAGCTTGGCGCCTTGCTGGACCGGGCCGTTGCCGAAGAGCTGTCGCCCAGGGCCATCAAGCAGGCCGTCTCGACCTGGCGCCCGGACTACAATCGCACCTGAGGTGACTTCCGACGAGAGGGCCGAGGTCCTGCGGCTCATCGAGGCGCACGAGCGGACGCTGGCGGTGTGCCGGGCCTGCGCCGAAACCACGCGCGACCTGGCCTTCGAAGTGAAGCGGGGCCATGTGCCCTCGTTCGAGGTGCTCGGGGCGACCATCGACCAAGCCAGAGGCGTGCTGGACGATCTGGGTCAGGTGGAGATTGCCGTCGCCCAGATGAAGGCCGCGCTCTGGTGACCGACGCGCTCTTTCAGGCCTTTCTGGCTCAGCACGATGATGGGGCGTGGCACCGTGCGGCCGACCGGCTGCGCCTCGCGATGCACCCGGTGGACCGGGCGGCCACCCGCATCTGGCTGCACTTCTTCCCCTTGCGCCTGCAGCGTGCGCTCGACACCTCGCCCGATGCTGCCTCGCTGGCCCACCACCTGCGCCTGGCCGGACGCTGGCGCCTGGCCGACCAGCGTGACACGTCGCACTGGTTTCTCTACGGCCATCGGTACTGGCCGGCCGTGCGGGACCTCGTCCGGCAGTTCGCCGCCCGCCCGGTCGCGCCCGGCAGCCTCGATCTGGGCGCCCAGATTCAGGAGATGGCGCGGGCCGCGGCCTCGCGCCTTGCAGTCGATGCGTCGTGGCTGGTTGGCATCACCGTCGTGGCGGTGCGGACGCTGCAGCAGGCCGGCCTACCCGAATCCGACATCGCGGCGCCGGCCGGTGGCACTGGGCCGCTGATTGGAGTTCCGGGCGACAACCCCGACCGCCTGGCCGCTCGGCGCGAGGCGAACGATTCGCAGGGGATGTTCGGCTTTCTGCGTGGAGGGCGCCGGCAGTGGACCGTGACCTTCGACGAACGGCCGCCGCGCCGCGGGTTTCGCCTGATCGAGACGCAGCACCTGACGACGGCCGCCGCGCTCGACAGGCGGCACTACCGGGGGGCGGATCAGCGCTGCACGGAGGGACCGATTCCCACACAGTGCCGCGCCTGCTCCTGCGGGGCGTGCTGGGTGGGGATTCTCGCCGGGGCCGCGAAGCTCTCGCCGGTGGACGGCCGCGAGCGCAGGGCGCTGGCCGCGTTCGGCTACTCGGACACGCGTGAGCCGCACCCCGACATCAGGCTGGCGTGCATGGCCGAGACTCGCGGCGCCGTGACGATTGTCATCCCGCCATGGAACGGTCAGGTTGGCGAGCGCCTCGAGGCGGCGCGCCGCCGGGGATAGAATGACGAGAGACGCTTCAGGTCCCGTCTCGCGAGGCGTGAGCGGAGATCCCTTGTGATCCGAAAGCCCGTCGTCCTGATCACCGGCGCCGGTGGCGAAATCGGCCACGGCCTCATCGAGCGGCTGTCGATGCGGGAAGACCGCGCCGTCATCACGCTGGACGTCAACCCGCTGGACGGGTCGCTGGCCCCGCTGGTGCAGCGCGAGTTCACCGGATCGATTCTCGACCACGCGCTCCTCGAGCGCATCATGGCCGAGTTCGAAATCGATGCCGTGTTCCATCTGGCTGCATTGCTGTCCACCCGCTCCGAGTTCACGCCGCTGACCGCGCACAAGGTCAACGTCGAAGGCACGTTGAGCCTGCTGGAGTTCTCGCACCGCGAAGCCGAGTCGCACGGTCGGCCCGTCCTGTTCCTCTACCCCTCGTCCATCGCGGCGTACGGCCTCCCCAGCCTGGACGAGAAGCGGCGGATCGGGCGGATCGCCGAAGATGCTTACAACACGCCGACCACGATGTACGGCTGCAACAAGCTCTACTGCGAGCAGTTGGGGCGCTACTACGCGCGCTTCTACAAGCAGCTGTCCGCCGCCTCGCAGGCCGGCAAGGTCGACTTCCGGGCGGTGCGCTTCCCGGGATTGATCTCGGCCGTCACGGTGCCGTCGGGCGGAACGTCCGATTACGCGCCCGAGATGATTCACGCCGCGGCCAGGGGCGAGCCCTACGCCTGTTTCGTGCGGCCCGATACCCGCATCCCGTTCATGGCGATGCCCGACGGGGTGGAGGCGCTCCTGCAACTGACCGCGGCCCCTCGAGAGCGGCTGACGCGCACGGCCTACAACCTGTCGGCCTTCAATCCGTCGGCCGAGGAGATTCACACCGAGGTGATGGCGGCGTTTCCGTCGGCGCCCATTACCTGGT
>JADZBZ010000476.1 GCA_020851835.1 Acidobacteriota bacterium | reverse complement strand
TCGGTCACGTACTGCTTGAGCATCCGGCGGGCCGAGAATCGCGGGATATTCGAGCGCATCGCCTCGCGGACCACCCGCAGCCAGCCGACGGGCGTATCCTGAGTGTCCCGATCGTAGAACGTCGGAACGATTTCCTTCTCGAGCAGCGCGTACAGCGCATCGGCGTCGGCGGCGTCGGTGGCGGCCTGGTCGTCGGGGTCCGCCTGGCTCTCGATCAGCCACCCGTTGCGGCCGTTGTAACCCTCGGCCCACCACCCGTCGCCGATGCTGAAGTGCGGGACGCCGTTGAGCGCGGCCTTCATTCCGCTCGTTCCGCTGGCTTCGAGCGGTTTCCGCGGGTGGTTCAGCCAGACGTCGCAACCGTGCACGAGGTAGTGTGCCACGTGCATGTCGTAGTCGTCGATGAACGCGATGCGGCCGCCGAACTCGGGATCGATGCAGCGCTTGAACACCCGCTGCAGATGGTGCTTGGCGGGCTCGTCGGCGGGATGGGCCTTGCCGGCAAACACGATCTGCACCGGATGATCGAGGTTGTTGACGATACGTGCCAGCCGTTCGGCATCCTGAAAGATGAGTTCCGGGCGCTTGTAAGACGTGAACCGCCGCGCGTAGCCGATCGTGAGGGCGCGCGGATCGAGCAGCGCGCCGGCCGCGACGATGCCGTTGGGGCCCACCTGCCGCTCGGTCCACAGCGTGCGCCGGCGTTCGCGAATGAACTCGAACAGATCCTGGCGCAGCTCGTTTCGCACCGCCCACAACTCGGCGTCCGGGATGGCGAGCAGGCCGTCCCAGAGGGCCGGATCGTCGGTGCGATCGAGCCACCCCGCGCCCAGATACCGTGCGAAGAGGTCCACCATGGCGGCCGCCATCCACGTCGGGACGTGCACGCCGTTGGTGACGAACCGAACGGGCAGGCGGTCGACCGGCGTGTCGGGCCAGATGGACTGCCACATGGCTCGCGTCACCTCGCCGTGGAGCGCGCTCACGGCGTTGATGTGCTCGGAGGTCCGCATGGCCAGGGCGGTCATGTTGAACTGCGACCCGTGCCCGCTGTCGTGCTGGCCGAGGGCGAGGAACCGCTCGCGGTGCAGGCCCATGTCGCCCCAGCACCCGGCCAGGTGCTTCTCGACCTGGTGAAACGGAAACGCATCGTGGCCAGCCGGCACCGGCGTGTGGGTGGTGAACACCGTGGAGCGTCGCACTTCGTCGAGGGCCGCGTCGAACGAACGGCCGCGTTCAACCAGATCGCGGATGCGTTGCAGGGCGACGAACGCGGCGTGCCCCTCGTTGAGGTGCCAGACGGTCGGCGTCACGCCCAGCGCACGCAGGGCCCGAACACCACCGATGCCGAGGATGACCTCCTGCTGGATCCGGATCTCGCGGTCGCCGCCGTACAGGCGCGCGGACAGCTCGCGGTCCCACGGGGCGTTCTCCTCGAGGTCGGTGTCGAGCAGGAAGAGCCGCACGCGGCCGACGCGCACGCGCCACACGGCGGCCAGAACCGTCCGGTCGCCCAGCGGGACCGCGGTCACACAGGGCCGGCCTTCGGGCGTCAACGCCGTCTCGATGGGCGCCTGGGTCCACGTGAGCCGCTCGTAGTGCTCCTCCTGCCAGCCGTCGTTCGACATCCGCTGATGGAAGTACCCCTGCGGGTACATGAAACCCACGCCGACCAGCGGGACGCCCAGGTCACTGGCCTCCTTGCAGTGGTCGCCGGCGAGCACCCCGAGGCCGCCAGCGTAGATGGGGAGAGACTGATGCAGGGCGAACTCGGCCGAGAAGTACGCAATCGTCCCGCCGTTGATGACCTCCCCGTTGGTGCTCCACCAGGGATGCACGAGACGCCGCTCCTCGTCTCGTCCGGTGATGGCCTCGTCGTACAGCTGCAGAAACCGGGGATCCTCGGCCACCTGCCGCAACCGGGCGGCGGAGATCTGCTGGAGCAGCTTCACCGGATTGTGCGCGCTGCGCCGCCACAGTGCGTAGTCCAGGCGGCGGAACACGTCGCGGGCGCGGTTGTCCCAACTCCACCACAAGTCGAGCGACAGCTCGTGCAGGCGATGGATGCGGCTGGGAAGCGGAGCGGCTGAGGCGAATCGTTCTTCGGACATTTTAATGGGAGACCGAGGATCGTATCATGCGCACTTCGACGACCCGAGTTCGTTCCCCGGCCCACTAGAGAGCCGGGTCGCAGGAGGTCACGTGCGCGTGTACTGGATTATGGCTCTGCTGGCGGGCGTCGCGGTTGGCGCGCAGCCCGATGCGCGCCCGCGCGCGCGCGATCTCGGCATCGCCCCGGGCGTGTTCCCCATCGGCCCGCTCAACGCGATTACCGACGTCGAGGGCGTGCGTGTCGGGCACACCACGCTCAACCAGGGGGACCGCACCCGCACGGGCGTCACCGTGATCGTCCCGCACGGGGGCAATGTCTTCGGGGACAAGGTGCCGGGCGCGGTGTTCGTGGGGAACGCCTTCGGCAAGCTGGCTGGCTCCACCCAGGTGGACGAGCTGGGCACCATCGAAACGCCCATCGCGCTGACCAACACGCTGGCGGTGGGACCG
>JADZBZ010000475.1 GCA_020851835.1 Acidobacteriota bacterium | reverse complement strand
TGGAGCCGCATCACCAGATCGTGCAACCTCGACTTCTCGAACAGGAGAATCGCCGTGATGGCGATGATGCCGCTGGCAATCTGCACTTCGCCCAGGCCAGCCGTGACCCCGGCGCCGAGGACGACCACCGCGGCCACCTCCGTCGTGGCGTCCGCGTCGCGCCTGGCGGCATATGCGTACGCCACGGCCACCAGAGCACCGGCAATGAGGAGGATCACGGCGGCCAGGGTGGACGCTCCCCACACCCACATGCGGCCGGAGAGCCCGGCGAGCGCGCCAAGCAGGGCGAAGGTGCGGACGCCGCCGAAGCGGGCTCCCGGTCCGGTGGCATGGCCCGACCACTGTCGTTCGACGCCGACGGCGGCGCCGCCGGCGATGGCAACGGCGAGGGCGAGGATGGATTCAGACACCGAGGCCGGTACAGCGCTTCCCACGATGGACCATATCACGCGCCTTGCAGAGGGACAGCCAGCTTTCCGTTGGCCGCCGCGCGTGAAGGAAGGGAGGGACGAGGCGGGAAAAGAGGGGCGGAGGCTTTACGACAGCCTCCGCCCCAAGGCGGTGCGTCAGAAGAGGTAGGTGAGGCGCACGAAGCCCGTGTGGGCTCTGTAGGGCCGATACAGGTAACCGAGCAGCAAGGCGTTGGTCGCCGTCACGGGCTGGCCAGCCTGCACGGGAGGAAAGGCGATTCCTGTCAGGGTGTCCGGACCGAGGGCGAAGTCCTCGGCCTCGTAGTCGTCGAACCAGTAGGCCACGCCGAATCTCAGGTGGTCCGAGATGTCGTAGGAGACATCCACTTCGCTGCGCAGCAGTTCGTTCAGAACCGGTGCGAGCTGTGCGGGCGCGGCGAGCGGGGAGCCCGCCGCGATGCCGTAGACGTAGGTGTCCTTGGCCTTGGTCCAGTCGAGCCCGAGGCGGATGTTCGTCTTCTCGATGGCTTCCGCGATGTCGAACGTGAAATCGAAGAAATTGACCTTCCCGTCCCAATCCGTCGTCCAGTCAAGCAGCGGATTGGCCTGGTCGGCCGCATTGTTGGCGCTGCGCGAGCGCTGGAGCGACGTGTACTTCTCGAAGCCATAGCTCGTCGTGAAGTTGTACATGTCGTTCGGCACGACGTCCAGTGCCACCGAGTACTGGTTCGTGTCGGCGCTCTGCAGGCCGTGAGGGCTGTCGGGATAGTCGTCCCGCCCGATGCCGGCCGATCCGGTGACGCCGAAGATGCCGCCGGGCATGAAGCTGGCAATCAGGGTCAAGCGCTGCCGGTCGCGGTTGGCCACGTCGTAGTGTCGCAGCCCGGCGAGCTCACCGACTTGCTCCAGCACCTCGGCCTCGAAGGTGTCGCCCTTGCGGCTCCGGTCCTCGTACACCGCACGAAGCATCACGTAGGGGTTGCTGGTCGTGTCCACCGAGACGCGGAACACGTTCTCGTCCGTCTTTTCCCAGATGCGATTCGTGTAGTCGGTGCCGTACTTGCCGAACCCGACCTTGACCGACGTGAAAGGCAGCACCTCGAAGGCGCCGTCCACATCGACGCTGTCACGCGTTACGCTGTAGTACTCGGACGGTGCCGCGCTCGGGATCAGATTGGAGTCGTAGGAGACCGCACCCGTCTCCCGCAGGAATATCGGCGTTCGGACGTCCACGTCCGCCCGTCGCCCCTTGGCGACGACCGACACGCGCCGTGCCGGCCGCATGGAGAAGTTGAACTGCGCGATGGTCATCCGGTGCTCGGCCTGCGCCGTCGACCGCGACAACTCGGGGCTGGCCAGCGCCGTGTTGATGGTGTGCGGCAGCAGGTCGGCGTTGCTCTTGCCCTGCCCGATGGCCACATATCCACTCAACCGTCCCGAGTACGGAAAGTTCACCGCGGCCTGGCCATGCACGTAGTTGAGCGTGTTGTCGGGCCAGAGGGCCAATCGCCCCTCTGTGGGATTGCCGGGGGCGTCGGGCGCGTACCGCAGTGGATTGTCCCAGATCAGCGTCTGCACGTCGTTGTTGTACCAGGAGCCATCCCATCCGACGCGCACGAGGCCGCGCTTGCTCGCCCACTCGATGGCCGACTGGAAGTCGGACGTCCGGGTATCGATCGGCGCCGCCACCTCGACGGCGTTGTTGAATCCGAATGTGGCGCCGTAGGGCTGCACGCCCGACCGTTTGGCGCTTCGTACGTTGAAGTACAAGTCCGTCTGACGGTTCGCGTTGAAGACGAGATCCATCTGCGTGACGTAGCGCGTGACTCGGGCGTCGAAGCGGGTCGCCACGTCCTGGAAGTCGCGCAACGTCGCCGAACCGGACTGCACCGACTGCTGGATGAAGTCGTCGATCCGGAGCACGCCTGGCGTCGTCTCCGAATAGAGGCTCCGGGTATCGCGGCTGAAGAAGAGCGGAATCTGGTCGTAGACGAAGTTGGTCTCGAGCCGGCCGACGTAGTTGTAGTTCACCTCGACCTTCTGATCGCGATAGCCGATGTTCCAGGCCTGGGCCTCGAGTGTCCAGTCGGCACCGCGACGGCCGAAGAGACCGTTGGTGGCGTAGATACCCGGGGTCAGGTCGCGATACCGCTGGTACCGCGCTTCGTCGCCGTCCACGCTGTTGAAGCGGCCGCCGAAGTCGATGCTCGCATACGGTTTGCCGCCGAGGGCGCTCCGTTTCACGTCTACGGGGTCGGTGGGTGCCGGCCGGGTGGGGGGGGTCTGCGCCCCCGCCACTGCCGCGGAGACGAGCATCCACGCGGCAGCCATCAAGAGTCTGGTGCGCATGATGGGCTCCTCTCCTAGCGCAGGAAGGTCGACCCGGACGGGTGGTTGGACCCGTGGATCGCCGAATGACAGGTCACACAGCTACGGCTGTAGAGCCGGTTGCTGGTCTGCGTCACGCGATTGTCGTAGATGGTGGACGGATGCCGCGTGTGGTTGTGGCACCGCTGGCAGAGGAACGGCAGCTTCGCCACCAGCAGACGATCGTTCGAGGAGCCGTGCGGATCGTGGCACGTGGCGCAACTGTCACCCGAGATGCCGCCGTGCTCGAAGAGGTACGGCCCGCGCTTCTCGGCATGGCAGCTCGCGCAGGACTCGTTGATGCTGTTGCCCACGCGCAGCAGGCGCACGTTCGTCGACCCGTGCGGGTTGTGGCACGACGTGCACTCCATCTTGCCCTCACGGACCGGCATGTGACCCGACCGGTCCAGCTTGTTGACCTTGTCGCGATGGCATGTGGCACACAGTTGCAACTGGTTGGCCGCCTTCAACTGGGCCTTCGGCGACTTCGGGCTGTGCACGCTGTGGCAGGTCACGCACGACACGTTGCGCGCCTCGTGCTGGCTGCCTTGCCAGTTGGCATGCTCGCCACGGTTGTGGCAGGTCGTGCACGTGTCGCTCACGGCCTTGGCAGACAGGTGATCGAACTGGCGCGACTTCACGTTCTCGGGATCTTGGGAATGCGCTTCGCCCGGACCGTGACAGGTTTCGCAGCCCTGCGCGGCCGCCGGTGTCCGCTCGTTGCGGACGAGCCCGTGCTTGGTTGCGTTGATGGTGGTGTCGAAGCCCTCGTGACATACCACGCAGGCCTCGGTGCCGATGTACCCGGCTTGCGCTGCCTGCGCCACCTCCAACGGAGGCGCGGCCGTCGCCAGCGCGGGAGCGGCGAGCGCCGGCGGCACCGCACCAGGCCCGGCTAACGCCGAAATCCCGACGCCAGCCACCGCCGCCACGGTTGCCAGGAACACCGCCCAGTTACCGAAACGTTTCATGATGTCGCTCCTGCTGACGTCGCCGCCGGAAATCCGGCAACAGCGTCGCGTTC
>JADZBZ010000474.1 GCA_020851835.1 Acidobacteriota bacterium | reverse complement strand
CCTCTGCGCTTTGGCGGCTTCATGCCGCGCTCAAGACGAGGCCGGGAACGCCTTGCCCAGGTACTCGAGCGCGATGGGCCAGTTCTCGGCGTGCCCTGCCCTGGATTCCTCGTCCGGGAAGCCGGCGTGGCCGAGTGTCAGCTGTGTCCCCCTGCCGCTCGGCGTGAGCTCGATCGTGAGTACCGTCTCCACGCCCATGGTGCCGGCCGCCGTGAGCCATGTCATCTCGACCAGGCGATCCGGCTCCAGCCTGAGGAACCGCCCGTGGTGAGGATGCCGCTGACCCTCGAAATGGGTCTCGAAGAAGTAGGGGGCGTTGAGGTGGGGCGTCATCAACACGGTGCCGGGCGACGCGAACCAGCGACCGATGGCGGAGGACGTCCAGGCCGGGAAGAGCACGGCGGGCGGTGCGACCATCAAGCGTTCACACGACAGCCGAAGCGGCCGTGATGACAGGTCGAGGGACGTCATGGATCCGGCTGACCCCGTGCCTCCCGCGTGCGGCGATCCCGCGTGCCGCGTCAGGAGCGCCACCATCTTCTCGCTCGGCTGGCCCACCTCGATGATGTAGCCGTCCGGGTCGCGCATGTAGCACCTGGTCTCCCAGCCGTGGTTGTCCAGCGGTTCGGTCAGGAACTCGGCGCCCTTGCCCTTCCACTCGGCGTGGCGAGCCTGGATGTCGGCCACTCGCAGGCTCAGGAAGCTGCTGACACGAGTCGCGCTCTGGGGCGGCTCCAGGATGATGCCGGGCTTGTCGGGCGTCGGCCCGGCGCCGCTGTTGAGGATGATCCACGAATTCGCCAGCCTGATGATGCACGGGTTCTCGGGATACACGACGGTGCCGCCGAGAAGCCCGGCGTAGAAGGTTCGCGACCTGGCCTGGTCGCTCACCGTCAGGGAATGAGTGACCAGGAAGCCCTCGGAGGGTGCGGGCGCGTCGGGAAGGTACATGGCTCCTGCCTTTCACGGCGCTGACGCGTGTTCTTCCGCCACACCTGACACGGTACATCACCGCACAGGCAGCTATTCGCGAGCGTCCGGCACTCCTTCAAGGCGGCCTTGTCGAACCCGGGGGCCCTGGCCAGATCTGCCCAGTTCACGCCCGGTTGCCTGCCGAGCACCTCCAGGATGCTCTTCCCGATCTCGAACACGCCAAAACGGCCGTCCTGAGCAGCCTGACGTCCGCCATCCAAACGGGAACACAGCGGTTCATTCTCTTCAACGCGGTCACGTCGCTCCAGCGCTGAGCACGCGCCGTGACGGGGTGGCCGGGCGGGAAGGCGTGATGTGGCCGACGCGGCCAGCCTTCCGCGCGCCCCCGCTGGTGCGGGCGACCGGCGGATCCGCCTGGAACCGTCACTCCGCGAAGTCGAAGGCGATCTCGGTGAGACGACCCCGCCAGTACGGTTTGGCGCCGTCTGGCAGCACCCACGCGACCTCGCCGTCGAGTGGCACGCGCATACCGCCGCGCTCCTCGTAGTTCCAGAAGCGCCCTTGCCATGGGGTTGGGACGAGCCGACCGGCCAGCGTCCGTGCCCTCGCCTCCGCGAACACCGTGTCGATGGGGCCGTCCGGGAGAAAGGCGAACCGAAGGACGACCGAGAGCGGCCCGTCAGTCGATGTGGCCGATGCCGAACGGTTGTCGATCGGCGTCCAGCGCGTGCCCTGACTCGGGAGCAGCGCCGTGGGATACCAGGCGGCTTCCGCAAAAAACCGCAGTAGTTCCCCCTCGGCGATCGGGCCGCCGCCGCGTAGATCCGCCACGGTGTACACGCCGAGCATCGAGGCGCGCAAGATGCCGTCGCCGGCGATGTAGGCGTCGTGCACGCGGACCGGGAGCCCCGGCAGCATGGCGATGCGTCCGTCCCAATCGAATCCAGGCCGCTGGAGTACGACCTGCTGGTCGGACGTGAACGGTTTCCACCGGTCCGTGGTCTCCCCCATGTTGAACGACCCGACGTGCCGCAGACGCACGCCGGATACGAGCGGCTGGCCCTGCTTCAGGACCGCCCGGAAGAAGCGCTGTACCGGATCGGGCAGCCCGGCGAGCTCTCCGAAGTCCACGCGCGGCGGCCGCACGGCGACCCGAGCCGCGTCCAATGAGGCCCGCAGGTCCTCCGTGTCGGCCGTCCACCGGGAGGCGCCGTACACCAGAGCCCCAAGGACGGCGACCGCGAGCGCGGCCGTCGCGACGAGCAGGACAGTCAGCATACGCATGGGCCTTCCCCCACATGGGCACCGCATCGGCGAACGGCGCCTCGCTGATTGATTCTGTTCGATCTAGACGCGATCGCGCCGTGCCGCGTGAGCGTCAAGACCACGCTCTTTCAATTGCGGTGCCTCGCTTTCATTTCGTAACGTTGTCAGACCGATCGAGTCCCGGCGCCTTGGTACCGGGCGAGCCGAAGTCCATGCGGCACTGAAGGTTCCAGCCGATCCAGAGACGGATCAACGATGGCTCAGAACTTGCTCCTCTTAGCCGAGGGAGGACGGCATGACCGCAACGAATCCTCGGACAACATTCGAACCACGCGCGCGCCGGCTGACGCGCACGGGATTCCCCGCACGAGTGGTGGGCACCGGAGCCGCACTCCTGCCTGAACTGCTGCGCCGAGTCGAGGCCGAGTACCGCGAAATGCCGGGGATCAACCTCACGGCTGCCCAGGCCGAGCGGCTCTTCGGACTCGACGATCGTACGTGCGCGGTCGTCCTGGAAGCCCTGCTGGATCGCCGAATCCTGAGGCGCACGGCCGGCGGCACGTACCGTCGGGGCGCTCGACTCGAAGACACGACCACGCCCACGCGTGCCCGGAAGGAGTGGTAGGTTTCGTGGCGAAGGCGCGTTCCTCGGTAACTCGAACGTCCCGCGACCGCGAACTGACGAGGCTGCTCGAGAACAGGCGCCGCGATCTGGTGCGCGACGTGCTGGACACGCTGCGGTCTTCTCGCGATGCCACCCCGGCGAATCGAGGCGTCCTCGACCTCGGGGAGAGCTCCGAGGTGGAGATGCAGGAGGCGCTCGCCTTCACCCTGGCCCAGATGAAGTCGGAGACGCTCCAGGCGGTTGACGAGGCGCTCCGCCGGCTCAGGAACGGCACGTACGGGGACTGCCGGCAGTGCGGTCGCATGATTGCCGCGTCCCGCCTCAGGGCCCTTCCGTTCGCCGTGCGTTGCAAGCCATGCGAAGAGGCCAGAGAGGCAGCCACGGAGCGTCCCAACCCGGTGTCGGTGCCTCGAATCGGCGACTTCGGTCCGTGACCGCCACCTGCATCGCGCGCGCGTACCAAGACCGGCCGGTGATCGCGGTGAGGCGCGCCTGAGCGCGTTCACGATGACGGGGCCTGTGCGGCCTGCGGCATGACCTCTCCAAGGCGCTCGATGACCCGGTTGATTGCGGCATAGGCGTGGCCTCCGCGTCCGCTGGTGCGGACCTCACCGGAGGGGTGCAGCGACACGGTCACCGCACAGACCACGACATCGCAGGGCCTGTCGCGGGCGACGCGATGCAGGGTGACCTGAGCGCCACGGACCCGGTCGGCGTGCCGAGCCAACGCCGCGAAGACTCGATATTCAGCATAGGTGCGCGCCTGCTCGTTGCTCGATTCGTCGTCGCCGATTACGTCGATCCGCATGGGTGGGTAGACCCTCCTCTGCCGCAGAGGTGAGGCAAAGGTCGGGCCAAGCGCAACGCGTCTCGTTCGACGCGCCACATCCAGTGAAATCGGGTGAAGGCGGCCGAGGTCGGCCGCTCGGCGCATTGCGAAACGAAGCGCGGGCCTTCAGGTTGGAACGCTACGTGCTCAGTCCGTACTGCT
>JADZBZ010000473.1 GCA_020851835.1 Acidobacteriota bacterium | reverse complement strand
GGAGCGAGCGTCTCCTCTTCCAGCAGGCCGAGCGCCGTCAGTCCGGCCTTGAGCTGCGCCACTACCGCCCGAGGCGCGGGCCGCAGCGGAGGCCGCGGATCCCCGGTCTCGAAACCGAGCAGCGTGAGCGCCGCCTTGAGCGCCGGCACGCCGTGCTGCGCGCCGATGGCGCGCGCCATGGGCAACAGCATGGCCTGGAGCGCGCGCGCCTCCGGATAGCGCCCCTCGGCGACCAGTCTCACGAGCGCCGCGCACCGGTCGGGCACGATGCCCGCAAGCGCGAGAACACCGCCGTGCACGCCCAGCGCAAGGGCCGAGTAGAACGAGGTGGCCGACCCGCACAGCACGACGAACTCGTCGGCGGCGGCGGCGAGGTAGTCGCCGAGCAACTGCATGTCGTTGCCACTCTCCTTGATGCCCGCAATGTTCGGGTGCTGGCTGAGCAGTCCGACGGCATCGGCCTGCAGCGTCACGCCCGTGTAGACGGTGACGTTGTACAAGAGCACCGGCACCGGCGACGCCTCGGCCACCGCCGTGTAGTGCTGCACGAAGGCGTCGGTGGTCATCATGTTCTTGTAGAAGGACGGGGTGCGCACCATGACCGCACTGACACCGAGCGCGGCGGCCCGCCGGCAGGCCGCGATGGTGGCCCGCGTGGACTCGCGAGCCGTACCGGCCAGCAAGGGTCGGTCCGCGGGTACCACCTCTCGCACGGCCGCGATCACGCGGTCCGACTCGTCATCGTCGAGCTGCGGAGACTCGCCGTTGGAGCCGAGCACGACCAGCCCGGTCAGCGGTGTCGAGAGGTATGCCGCGGCGTTGCGGGCGATGGCGCCGGGATCTGCGTCGCCGTTGGGCGCAAAGGGCGTGACGAGCGGGTGGTAGAGTCCGGAGAATTTCATGACCTCGTAATCTCGTGAAGGAGTGATTCTAGCCGCGATCTGGTCGTCGGGTGATCGAACTGGTGTTCGGACGTGAACCGGAACCACCAGTCCTTGCCCTGCCGATTCATCTGGCGATTGGGCTGGCGTCGGTGGCCAGTGGGCGCTCCGCCGTTCTCGGCTGCAGGGCGAGGTTGGTCGTCAGGGTCACGGCGATGATCGCAAACGCGGGCGCCAGCACCCAGGGGAACCGGGTGAGCTCGTTGACGTCGGCGGCATCGCGCAGCATGGTGCCCCAGCTCGGCTGCGTGGCGGGAAAGCCGAGGCCCACGAACGAGAGTGTCGCCTCGGCCAGAACGAAGGCCGGCAGCAGCAGGCTGGCTTGCACGGCCACGTGGCCCCCGCAGGCGGGCAGCAGGTGGCGGACGAGCACCCGCATCGTCCCCGCACCGAGCGACCGGGCCGCCACCGCGTACTCGCGGTCGCGTTCGCGGGCGACAATGCCGCGGACGCCACGCGCGACGACGGGCCAGCCGACGGCGATGAAGATGCCGGCCATCAGCGTAAAGACGACGGCGGAGGGCAGCACGAGCGGCATCGCGGCGCGCAGCACGAGCACCACGTAGAGCACGGGCAGCACGAGGACGAAGTCGGCCGTGCGCATCATCACCTCATCCAGGCGGCCCCCTGCCGCCCCCGCCCAGGCGCCCAGGACACTCCCGACCAACGTGGTGCCCAGAACGGCGACCAGGGCCAGCCCCAGCGACACGCGGGTCCCTGCCAGCAGGCGCGAGAGCACGTCCCGGCCGGAGGCATCGGCGCCCAGCAGGAACACGGGCTCGGTCCGGTCACGGCTCCAGGGCAGCGGCACCACCCGCGTTCGATCCTCGACAAAGCGCTCGTCGAGCAGGCTCTCGCGCCTGAGCGGGTGGGCCTGGAGCCCTTCCGACAGCCGCGGCGGCATCGGCGGGGCGTGGCGAAAGCCGCGAAACGAGGCGGACGGATCGTAGGGCGCCAGCCACGGCGCGAGCAGCGCCGCACCGGCCAGCGTGCCGAGCAGCAGCACCGCGCGGCGCGTGCGCATCAGGCTCGCTCCCGGATACGCGGGTCGAGCCACGCGTGCAGAACGTCGGTGATCAAGGTCGCCGTCGCCAGGCACATCGCCCCGGCCGCGGCAGCGCCGGCGACCAGAAAAAGGTCGCGCGCGCGGAGCGCGTCCACCATCAACCGTCCGATCCCCGGCCACGCCGTGACCACCTCGACGACGAATGACCCGCTGAAGAGGGTGCCGACCATCAGGCCGTAGAGGCCGAGCAGCGGCGCCAGCGACGCCGGCCAGGCATGTCGGACCAGTGCATCGCGTGAAGACACACCCCGCGCGCGGGCGGCGTCCACGAACGGTTCTCCAGCCGCCTCGGCAAGCGCGCGCGACTGCAGCCGTTCGAGCGTGGCGGCCAGCGGCAGGGCCAGGGCCAGGGCCGGCACCGGCAGGTGCGCGGCCACGTCGCCCAGCCAGGCGGCCCACGACGCGGATCCGTCTGCGGAGGTCATGCCGCCCGTGGGCAGCCAGCCGGTGCGCGCCGCCAGCAGGACCAGCAGGAGCGAGCCGACCAGGGGCGGCAGCGAAACCAGGGTGACCGATACCCCCCGCACGAGCGGGACCGTCAGGCCGCTGCGCGGCCGGCCGGTGTAGATTCCCGCGGGCACGCCGAGCACCGTGGCCAGCAGCAGCGCCGTGATCGCCAGGATGGCCGTATTGACCGTCCGCTCGCGCAACAACTGCCCGACGGGTCTGGCGTAGAGGCTCGACTCCCCGAAGTCGAGCCGCAGCATCCCCGCCAGCCAGCCCGCATACTGCGCCGCGAGCGGCCGGTCGAGCCCGAGTTGCGCCCGGCGCGCCTCGCGCGCCGCCGGCGCGAGGAACTGTTCCTCGACGAAGGTGGCGTCACCGGGTGCAAACCGCGTGAGCACGAACGCCGTGGAGGCGGCGATCCAGACGAGCAGCAGGGCCAGCAGGATGCGCCGGACACAATAGATGGCCACGTCCGGTGCAGTGTACGGCCAACGGGCGCTACGGCGTCACGGCAATGGTATCGGCGGCCCACAGCAACTGCGGGCGGAGCACGGAGGGCGTCAGGTTGATCGTGCGGGCGCTCACGCCCATGTAGAGTCGCGGGGCGACGAAGTAGAGCGCGGGCACCTGCTCGCCGAAGATCCGCTGCACCTCGGCAAACAGCCGGCGCCGCTCGGTCGGATCGAGCGAGGCCGATTGCCGGGTGATGAGGTCGTCGATCTCGCGCTCCCAGGGGGTGGCGGGCGTCGCCTGAGCCATGTTCCAGATGTGTGCGGCGCCCGAGCTGAGCCAGAAGTCCTTCGACAGGGCCGGGTCGAGGTCGGTGGCGTTGTAGCCGAAGAAGATGGCCTCGAAGTCGCCCCGGAGCATGCGATCGACGAGCGCGTTCTGCTCGAGCGGCACGATGTCGAGCGCCAGCCCCACGTGCCGCGCATCCTCGGCAAGGCGCGCCGCCTCGCGCTCGAGCACGAGGTTGCCGCGATACGTGAGCACGGTGAACCGTGCCTCGGTGCCCTGCTCGTCCTCGAGCCATTCATCGTCGTCGCGGTTGGTGAGGCCGATGTCGGCAAGCAGCGCCCGTGCCTGTTCCAGCGAGTAGGGATACCGCGGCACGTTGGGCGAGAACCACTCGGTGTTCCCCGGCGTCACGGGACCCCAGATGGGCACCGCCGCCCCCAGGAACACCGCCTCGGCAAACGCCTCGCGATCCACCGCGTGGGACAGAGCCTGACGCAGCTCGCGCCGCACAATCCATCCGCGCCGCGGATCGCGGGCCCAGTAGCGGTCGCGCAGGTTGATGAAGAAAACGTCGGGATCGGTGCTGACACCCAGTTCGAGCAGCGACACCTTCCCTTGATCGACCAGGGGCCGCAGCGCGGCGAGGTCTTCGGCGCGAAGCGCCTGTTGGAACATGTCCACCTCGCCCGATTGCAGGCGCAGCAGTTCGGCATTCTGGTCGGGCACGACCTCCAGCACCACTTCGTCGAGGTACGGAAGCGCCGTACCGTCGGCCGCCCTCCGCCAGTAGTGGGGGTTGCGCGTGAGGACGAGTCGCTGGCCGGGTTCGTAGCGCACCAGTTGGAAGGGGCCCATGCCGGCCAGATCGGCGGGCGGCGTGGCGGGACCCCACGCCCGCGCGAAGGTGCCGGCCTCGAGGGCGGCCTCCAGCTTGTGGCGCGGCAGGATGGGCAGGTTGTCGAGCAGCCGGAGGCCGGGACCGAAGGGAGCCGGGTAGATCACCTGAATGGTCCGGGCATCGGGCGCGGTGACGGTCAGGGGTTGACCGCCGATGCGCAGAGACGAGGCAATTGGGCTCGCCGCCCGCTCGTCGTACACCGCGCGGAACGTGAACAGCACGTCGTCGGTCGTGAACGCCGCGCCATCGGACCAGCGGAGACCGTCGCGAAGCGTCAAGGTGAACCTGAGCCCGTCCGCCGATGCCTCCCAGCGCTCGGCCAGCCAGGGCTCGAGTTCGTGGGTAGCGCGATTGACCCGGACGAGCCGCGCCTGCGTGAGCTGGGTGAAGACGTCGGTGGCGGCGCTGAGCGACACGAGGCGGTTGAACGAGCGCGGCTCGCTGCGCTGGGTCACCGTGAGTCGGCCGCCCCGGGTGGGCTTGGCGGTGCTGGAGACCGTCTCCGCCGAAGGGAATTCGGGCTTTGCGAGATCGGTCCAGATGACGTAGCCGGTGCCGACAATGACGGCGACAAGGACGAGCGTCAGCAGTATGCGCGGTTGTCGGTTCACTTCTTAGCCGGGTGGCCAATTTCTTGACCGGTGTTAGCGCTGCACACCTTCGCGTTTTGCCTCCGGTATGCGTGCAGTTTTTGCGATCTGTGTCACCGCTGACACGGGCCAAGACAAGCGCTTAGCCAAACGTCTGACCTTCGGTCCATTCTGCGCCACGACCATCGTAGTTCACCAAATCACGGACACGCAACGAGTTAGGGTTCCCCACGCGGCGGAGCCTCCACCTGGCATCGCCTTCGCCACTGTATACGGCGGAGGTTTGCAATTCATGGACATGGCACCTGTTGCGACGAGTTTTCTGCCGACCCTAGGGTTTCAGCCCCAGTTGGGCCGAAGCGTGACCATCGACCAGGCCGCCGGCCTGCTCAGCGTGTCGCGCCGGACCATCTATTACCGGATTCGGGAAGGGCGGTTGCTCACCGTCCGCACCATCGGCGGGTCGCAGCGCGTGCTGCTGTCGTCGCTCGAAGTCCTGCGCCAGTTGAACTGAATGAGGGTCTCCCCCCTGTTCTGCTCACGTCCACTCAGAGAGGAAGCCGCCATGACCCTGCAGCCGACTGACGCGAACCACACCGCCTCCCCGGGCATGATTCGGTCGACCTGGCAGAGTTTTATTTCGTTCGCCCTCGCCTTGGCTCTGGTTGGCGTGGCCGCGTCGTCGGACGCCGCCCCGCGCCGGGCGCGCCTGTCGTCCGACTTGCGGGCCCATCTGGCGTCCGGATCGTCGGAGGTGGTGGATGTCATCGTCAGCGGCACGCCGGAGCGCATCGATCGCCTCGCGCGCCGTCACGGCCTGGTCGTCAGGAAGACGCTGGCGACCGGCGCGGTGCTGTCGGCCACCTCAGCGGCACTGGACGCTCTGGCTGCCGACGCGGAGGTCGATTCGGTATCGGCCGACGCGGTGGTGCGGTCGCAGATGGCCGTCACCGCGGAGACGACCGGCGCCCAGGCGGCGTGGGCGGGCCTGGTCACCACGCTGGGGCGGACGACGGGCCGCGGCGTGGGCGTGGCCATAATCGACTCGGGCGTGGCGGCGCACCCGGCTCTGGCGGGCCGGGTGGTGGTCAATCTGGATTTCACGGACGAGCGGGGGCGTGGTGTGGACCGGTACGGGCACGGCACGCACATCGCGGGCATCGTGGGGGCGCGGAGCCTGGGCCGCGTGATGCAGGGTGCGGACAGCGGCATGGCGCCGGGGGCGCATCTGCTGAACCTGAAGGTGCTGGGTGCGGACGGCGCGGGCCGGGTGAGCGACGTCATCGCGGCGATCGACTGGGCCGTGCAGAACCGGCAGCGTTACGCGATTCGGGTGCTGAACCTGTCGCTCGGCACGGCGCCGACGCAGAGCTACCGTGACGATCCCTTGTGTCAGGCCGTGGAGCGCGCCGCGCGCGCGGGCCTGGTGGTGGTGGCATCGGCGGGCAATCTCGGTCAGGCCGAGGATGGCCGGACGGTGCTCGGCAGCGTGACCTCCCCCGGCATCTCGCCGTTCGTGATTACGGTCGGTGCCCTGCGCACGCAGGGCACCGCCGATCCGAGCGACGACGAGGTGGCGCCGTGGAGTTCGCGCGGGCCGACGATGGTGGATCACATTGTCAAGCCGGACCTGGTGGCGCCGGGCAGC
>JADZBZ010000472.1 GCA_020851835.1 Acidobacteriota bacterium | reverse complement strand
AGCAATCCGTCGGTGTTCTACGTGGCTACGGCCACCTCGGGCGTCTACAAGACGACCAACGCCGGGACCACGTTCGCCACCGTGTTCGATCACGAGGGCAGCTCGTCGGTGGGCGACATCGCGATTGCGCCGACCGACGCCAACCTCGTCTGGGTGGGCACCGGTGAGAACAACAATCGCCAGAGCAGTTCGTGGGGCGACGGCGTCTACAAGTCCGCGGACGGCGGCCGTACGTGGAAGAACATGGGGCTTGGCGCCAGCAAGGTGATTGCCCGGATCATCGTGGACCCTGTTGACTTCAACGTTGTCTACGTGGCGGCACTCGGCGACCTGTGGGCGGCGGGTGGAGAACGCGGTGTCTACAAGACGACCGACGGCGGCCAGACCTGGACGCGCACGCTCTTCGTGGACGAGGACACCGGAGCGACCGAGCTCGTCATGGATCCGGCGAACAACAAGGTGCTCTACGCGGCCACCTACCAGCGGCGCCGCGCGCAGTGGGGGATGAACGGCGGCGGGCCGGGCAGCGCCATCTGGAAGTCCACCGACGCTGGCGCGACATGGTCGAAGCTGGAAACCGGCATCCCCGGAGGCCCCAAGGGCCGAATCGGTCTCGATATCTATCGCCGGAACCCCAACGTGCTCTACGCACGCATCGAGCACGACACCGACGGCGGCGTCTACCGCACCGATGATGCCGGCGCGAACTGGCGGAAGCTGAGCGACGTGAACCCGCGGCCGATGTACTTCAGCCAGATCCGCATCGACCCGCAGACCGACTCGCGCATCTACGTGCTCGGCGTGCAGCTGTTCGTCTCGGATGATGGGGGCAAGACGTTTCGCAATGACGGGGCGCAGCGCATCCACGTGGATCACCACGCGATGTGGATCAACCCGGCCAACCCCAGCCACCTGATGATCGGCAACGACGGCGGCGTCAGCATCTCGCACGACCGGGCGGACACCTGGGTGTGGCTGCCGAACATCCTGGCGGCCCAGGCGTACCACGTGGAGTTCGACATGCAGACGCCCTACCACGTGTGCGCGGGGTTGCAGGACAACAACACCTGGTGCGGGCCGAGCGCGGTCCGCACCAGCAGCGGCATCCACAACGACGACTGGTACGTCGTCGCGGGTGGCGATGGCTTCCAGCCCCTGATGGACCCCAACGACGCGAACACCGTTTACAGCGAGTCGCAGGATGGACGGATGAGTCGCATCAACCGAACAACCAACGAGCGGACGGTGGTCCGGCCCGAGCCGCCCGAGCAGAAGCCGTTCGAGCAGAGCACGACCTACCGTTTCAACTGGGACACGGCGATGCAGCTGTCGCCCTTCGACTCGAAGACGATCTACATCGGCGCCAACGTCGTGCTGAAGTCGTCCGACCAGGGGCGCTCGTACCAGCCCATCAGCCCGGATCTCACCACGAACACCGATCGCGAGACGCTTGAAATCATGGGCGTTGCCGGCAAGGAGATCAAGTTCGCCAAACACGACGGCGTCGGCAGCTTCGGCAACATCGTCACGCTCGAGGAGTCGGCGGCGAAGGCCGGTGTCGTCTGGGTGGGCAGTGACGACGGGGTGGTCAGCGTGACCCAGGACGCCGGCAAGACCTGGACCAACGTTGCGTCGAAGATTCCCGGCGTGCCGAAGTGGACCTACGTGTCGGACGTCGTACCCTCGCGCGCGGCGGCGGGCACGGCCTACGTGGTCTTCGACGGCCACCGCGGCGGCGACTACGCCACCTACGCGTTCTCGACCACGGACTTCGGCAGCACGTGGCGCTCGATCGCGAACAACCTGCCGAAGGGCGAGGTGGCGCGCGCCATCGCGGAAGACCGGAAGAATCCCGACCTGCTGTACCTCGGAACCGAGACCGGCCTCTGGGTGTCTTGGAACAGAGGCGGGCAGTGGACACGCCTCAAGGCGAACCTGCCGACGATGCCCATCTACGAGATCAAGACACACCCGCGCGACAACGACATGATTCTGGCCTCGCACGCGCGCGGCGTGTGGATCCTCGACGACCTCGGCATCATCCAGCAGTGGGCCAAGAGCGAGAGCGCCGACGCCTTCGCGTTCGAACCGGAGGCCGCCACCAGCTTCAACGCCGCGAACGACCAGATGAAGGGCTTCGAGGGCGACCGGCTGTTCCTCGGGATGAACCCCGCGCCCGGCGCCACGCTGGCCTATCGGCTGAAAGCCGACGCCAAGGACGTGACGTGGACGATCGAGGATGCCGGCGGTACCGTGGTGCGCGAACTGGTGGGCGAGGCGATGAGCGACCGCAACAAGACGGGTCTCAACATCGTCAAGTGGGACCTGCGCGTGCAGCCGCTTCGGCCGCTGCCGCCCGCTCCGGGCGCTCCGGCGGGCGCCGGCGGCGGCTTCGGGGGCGGCGGCAACAACGGGCCGTTCGTCCTTCCGGGCACCTATCGCGCCACGCTCACGGTGGACGGCAAGGACGCGCAGACGGTGAGCGTCGCGGTGAAGGGCGACCCCGAGATCGCCATCACCGACGCGGATCGAAAGATCTGGTTCGACAGCGCCATGGGTTTGCACCAGATGCAGGCCAAGGCCAACGAGGCGGCCGAGCTGGTACAGAACGCCAACGCGCAGCTACAGCAGTTGCAGCAGCAGTCGAAGGGCCAGACGCTGGCCCCGACCGTGAAGACCTCGGTGGACAGCCTGCAGAAGGAGTTCGAGGTGCTGCGGCGGAGGCTGGGTCTCGGCGGAACGGGCGGCGGCGGCGGCGGCCGGAACGAGAACGTGCGGGGGCGGATCGGGCAGCTCAAGAACGCGATTCAGGGCTCGACGGCTCTGCCGACCAATACGCAGCTGATGCAGATCCGCGAGGCGAAGGCAGCGCTGCCGCTGGTCATCGACCAGGCGAACGCCGCGGCGGCGAAGCTGCCGGGTCTGGTGAAGGAGATGGTGGGCGCAGGCGCGATTTTCCCGGTGTTGAAGCCGGTGGCGAAGTAGGGCCTGGCGTGGCAACGCGGCTTCGGTGTCGATCGGCGGCCGCAGGCCGGGCGCTCCTGGGACTTCTCACGGTTCTGGCTGGCCTGGGCCGTCGCCTGTGCCGGAGTGTCGGCGACCACGCCCGTGCGTGGCGTTACCGCCGACCGCATCCTCATCGGCCTCGAGGCCGACACGGCCTCGTTCTCGTCGGACGAAGAGAACCTGGGCATGCGGTTGGTGATCGCGGAGGTCAACGCCCGCGGCGGTATCGAAGGACGGCGACTCGAGGCGCGCGGCTATGCACGGCGGGGCGGCGCCGCCATCGACGAGCAAGTCGCCAACGCCCGTCACCTGGTTGAAGAGGACGGCGTGTTCCTGCTGTTCAACATGGGTGGGCCGGCGGCGGTGCGGATCGCGCCCTACGCGATGAGCCGGAAGGTGCCGTACATGTTTCCACACTCGGCCCTCGTCACCGCCGACGCCGATCGGTACGTGTTCACGTCGTTTCCGCGCTACGAAGGGGAGACCGCCGTCATGTTCAAGTACCTGTCGGCGACGCGCGGCTTCGCGCGGCTCGGCATCGTGCACGACGCGAACGAGTACGGCCGGTACTTCCGTGATCGGCTCGCGGCGCTCGCTCCCGAGCTCGGCTACACGATGGCGGGCGCCGAGGCGGTGACGGAGCGGAAGCCGGGCGATCTCATCGCCCGGCTGCGCCACCTCCGGCAGTCCGGGCCCGAGGCCGTAATTCTCGCGCTTTACCCCGAACAAGCGCAGGCGGTGATGAAGGCCAGAGCGGCGCTCGGCTGGGACAGCGTTCGCATGGTGGCCACCGGGCCGCTCACCGACGAGCAGTACCTCGAGGTTCAGGGTGCGTCAGCCGACGGCACCCTCGGATTCTGCCTGTATCCCGACCCCAACACGGACGACTCGCCGGGTGTGGCGGCCTACCGCCACCTGATGGCGCAGCACTACCCGGGACGGCCGCTCAATCGCTATTCCCTCTACGGCTACGTCTTTGGCCGCCTGGTGGAGGAGGGACTGCGGCGCGCGGGCAGGGACCTGACCACCGAGGGTTTCATAGCCGCGATGGAGTCGATCCGCGAGTGGGACAGCGGCGGCGTCATCCCGCCCGTGAGTTTCTCGGCCGCCAATCACCACGCCCAGCGCGCGGGATTCATCTGCGAGTTGCGCGCGGGACACTTCGAGCCAGCCACGGGGTGGATCGCGCCGTGATCGTCGCCCGCCGCCTGGTCGCGGAGAACGCGTTGTAGTAGGGCGTCAGTGGCCCCAGCGGTAAAATGGTGGTCATGGCTGCTCCTGAAACCCTGGCCTTCCAGGCCGAAACCCGACAACTCCTCGACATCGTCATCCACTCGCTCTACTCGAACAAGGACATCTTCCTGCGCGAGCTCCTCTCGAACGCATCCGACGCGCTCGACAGGTTGAAGCTCGAATCGCTCGAGCACCACGCACACCTGGATGCCGATCCCGTGCTCGAGATCGAGCTCGTGCCCGACAGCAAGGCCCGGACGCTCACCGTCAGCGACAGCGGCATCGGAATGACGAGGGAAGAGCTGGTCCGCCTGATTGGCACGATCGCCAAGTCCGGCACGCGCGAGCTGGTCGAGCAGCTCGAGGCCGGAGCCTCGAGCGAGGCCGCCGCCACGCTGATCGGGCAGTTCGGCGTCGGCTTCTACTCGGCGTTCATGGTGGCGGACCGCGTCGAGATCGTCACCCGTAGGGCCGGCACGGACACGGCCACGCGTTGGGAATCCGCCGGCGATGGCACCTACACCGTGAGCGAGGCCAGCCGCTTCCGCCGCGGCACCGACATCATCCTCCACCTGAAGCCGGTGGACCCCGAGCACGGCCTCGCCGACTATGCGAGCGCCCAGGTCCTCAGGACGCTCGTCAAGAAGCATTCGGACTTCGTCGCGCATCCCATCAAGCTGAAGGAGGTGAAGGACGGCGTCCCAGAGTGGACGACGCTCAACTCGATGAAGCCGATCTGGACGCAGGCGCCATCCGAGGTGAGCGAGGCCAGCTACGCCGAGTTCTACCACCACCTGTCGCACGACTGGCAGGACCCGCTCGAGCGCCTGGTGCTCAAGGCCGAAGGCCGGCTCGAGTACCAGGCGCTGCTCTTCCTGCCATCGGCGTCGCCCTCCGATCTCTACTACCGCGACCAGGAGTACGGCCTGCAGCTCCACGTGCGGCGCGTGCTGATCATGGACCGCTGCCGCGCGCTGCTGCCGCCCTTCCTGCGCTTCGTCAAGGGCGTGGT
>JADZBZ010000471.1 GCA_020851835.1 Acidobacteriota bacterium | reverse complement strand
TTCCGCCGGATGTGGGCGGGCGGGCCACGTGCCTGGAGGCCGAAGCCGGGCGCACGGTCGATCGCGGACTCGTGCTGGCAGCGGTGGTCGAGGAACTCTGCGACACGCTGGCCTCCCTGTCGGCGGGGACGGCGGATGATATTCTGCACGCATGGCGCGCGGCGTCGCCGTCGGCCGAGGGTGCGCGCGTCGAATGGCTGGACGACGAGGTGGTGCGTGCCGGGGTCACCGCCGGCGTGGACTCGACGGGTGCGCTGCTCGTCCAGACGCCAACGCGGCTGGAGCGCATCATCGCCGGTGAATTGACCTGGCACCTCGTGTCGGGCCGACCCGGGCGTCCCTGAATTCGAAAGTCCGTCACCTTGGATCGCGACGCCTACTGCCGGGAGCTGGAAGCCTACCTCTGTCGAAAGAACGACGGCCACCTCATCCGCGTTGTCGGACCCGCCTTCGACCGAGTGATGTCGTGGGCGTTGCAAGGCATTCCGATCAAGGTGGCCGAGGCCGGTATCGATCGCTACTTCGAGCGCTACTATCGCAAGGGGCCCCGCCGCCGGCCGGTACGGCTGGAATTCTGCGAGGCCGACATTCTCGATACCTTCGATGAGTGGCGGCGGGCCGTGGGCGTGAGCATCATGACAGCCGATCCCGCCGGTGGGCCGCTGGTCGAGGAGCCCGCACCGTCTCCGGCACGGTCGCGCGGGTCGCTCTCGAGCCGCCTCGAATCTGCGGTTGCACGACTCACGGTGCTTCGCGGCAGTACCCAGCTGGCCGGACTGGCAGACGAGGCACTGGACGCGGCCATCCGCGCCCTCGAGCCTTTGCGCCACCAGGCGGAACGCGCGCGCGGCGAGCAACGGCACGCCCTCGAGATCGCGGCTTCGCGTGCCGGCCACGACCTCGTGCGGGCAATCGCCGCCCGCCTCCCGGAGGCCGACCGCATCGCCATCGACCGCGAGGCGCGCGCCGCCCTCGAGCCATTCCGGCCGCGGATGACTGGCGAGGCCTATCAGCAGGCCACCGAAGCGGCTATCGCGCGGCTCGTCCGCCAGCGCTTCGGACTTCCGGATCTGACGTTCTAACCATGACGCCAGGTGAACGGCTCACGCTGGAGATCGAGCGGCCTGTCGCCGGGGGCCGGATGCTGGCGCGCCACGAGGGCGCGGTGGTGCTCGTTTCGGGTGCGCTGCCAGGCGAAGTGGTGGACGCCCGCGTCGAGCGCGTCCAGCGCGGCACGGTCTGGGCGGCGGTGGTGGCGGTGCTCGAGGCGTCGCCGGATCGCGTGGGGACGCCGAATTCCTGCGGTGGGCTCGTGCTGGCTCACGCTCGCTACGAGCGACAGCTGGCCCTCAAGGCGCAGATCATCGAAGACGCCTTCAGGCGCATCGGGCGCCTGCCGCTCGACATCCCCGTGCCCGTCTCCGCGTCGCCCGTCGAGGGCTATCGGATGCGCGCGCGCCTCCACGTGTCTGGCGGACGCATCGGCTTCTACCACGAGGGCACGCACGACATCTGCGACGCCTCCTCGACCGGGCAGTTGCTGCCGGCGACGTGTGGCGTGCTGGCAGCGGCGGCCGAGGTCCTGGCCGGCGTGCCCGGGGTGGTCGAGGCCCTCGACGTGTCCGAGAACCGAGAGGCGTCGCAGCGGGTGCTGCACCTCGAACTGGCGCGGGACGCCGACCCGTCGGGCCTGGGCCGTCTCGCCGCCGTGCCCGGGCTGTCGGGCATGTCACTGTCGCATCCGGGCTCGCCGCGCGTGCGCGTGGTGTCGGGCGAGGGTCGCGTCGATGACCGCTTCGCACGCGGGGCCGCCGCCTGGACGCTCACCCGCGGTCCGCAGGCGTTCTTCCAGGGCAATCGCTATTTGCTGGACGGCGTTGTCGATGCCGTCATGGGCGCCCTCCACGGGGGCGCTGTCCTGGATCTCTACGCCGGTGTCGGCCTGTTCAGTGTGGCCGCCGCCGCGCTCGGTCACGCGCCAGTGGTTGCCGTCGAGGGCGACGTGCCCTCGGCGCGCGATCTGCGTCGCAACGTCTCGGACTGGCGGGAGCAGCTCGAGGCGCGTCACGAATCCGTGGAGGACTACCTCGCCCGCGGGAGGTTCCTGCACGCGCCAACCGTCGTGGTCGATCCGCCGCGCACGGGTCTGTCCCGGCGCGCCCTGGACGGCGTGAAGGCCGCCTCCGCGCCCCGCGTCGTCTACGTCTCGTGCGATGTGGCGACGCTGGCACGCGACACGCGAGCGCTGGTCGATGCAGGATACCGCCTGACGGGCGTGCAGGCGTTCGACTTGTTTCCGAACACCGCGCACGTCGAGACGGTGGCGGTGTTGGACCGCTGACGCCTGGCGCGGCTCACCCGTTGGCGGTGCGCACGAAGTGCTCGAAGAGCGGGCGGAACTCGCCTGTCCGCCAGAAGTTCTCCGGATGCCATTGCACGGCAACGCAGAACGTGCTCGCGGGACGCTCCATGGCTTCGATCACGCCGTCGGGCGCCGTGGCGCTGACCTCAAATCCGGGCGCCATCTGCCTGACGCTCTGGTGATGCCGGCTGTTCACCTGCAAGCTCTCGCCATCGAGCTTGTCGCTCATGATGTCCCAGAGTCGCGAGTCCTTCGTCACCCAGACCTCGTGGGCGATCGCCAAGCGCGGTTCGCTGATGGCGTGCGTGAGCGCGCCCGCCATTTCCGTGGGGATGTCCTGTACCAGGGTGCCGCCCATGGCAACGTTGAGCACCTGCATACCCCGGCAGATGGCCAGCAGCGGCACGTTCGCCTCGACCGCCGCGCGGGCCAGCGCGATGTCGAACGCGTCACGGCCGGGTTCGGCGGTCTCGTAGGTCGCGTGCGGCGTCTCGCCGTAGATCGTGGGGTCCACGTCGCCTCCGCCCGTGAGCAGCACGCCGCCCACACGTCCGACGATGGCGGCGGCCGTTTCGTTGTCGCCTCCCACTTCCACGGGATCGCCACCGGCCCGGCGGACCGATTCCAGGTAGTCGTTCATCCGGCGATTGCGTGACACGGCGATGAGGGCCATCGGTTGACTCCGATCTACATACGGGGCGGCACGGCGATACCCATCAGGCCGAGCACGCGCGTCAGTTGCTGTCGGAAGTACACGACGGCCGCGGCCCGCCAGCGGCGGACGTCCGGTCGTTCTTCGTTGAGAATCGGCGCCTTGTGGTAGAAGGCATTGAACATCTGCGCGAGCCCGAACCCGTACTTGGCCACGACCGAGAACTCGAGTGAACGCACCACCTGCTCGACGATGTCGTCCAGCCGCGAGGCCTCGAGGACCAGAGCCCACAGTTCGTGATTGTCCTCGGCGCCGTTGATGGCGTCGGGCGCGGCGGCCGGCAGTTCGGCGAGCATGGCCGCTTCGCTCACGCCGTCGCGATCCTGAAGCTTCTGGAAGATGTTGTTGGCCCGGACCACGGCGTACTGCAGGTACGGCCCGCTCTCGCCCTCGAAGCTCAACGCCTCGTCGATATCGAACGCGATGACCTTCGTTCGCGAATACTTCACGAGGAAGTAGCGCACGGCGGCGACGGCGATGACTTCGGCGATGCGGCGCCGCTCGGCGCCGGCCAGTTCGGGCTGGCGCCGCTCGACCTCAATCAGCGCCTTGGCGATGACGCGGTCGAGGAGATCGTCGGCCTTCACGCCCAGCCCTTTGCGTCCCGACACCTCCACGAAGGGCTTCTTCGCCTCTTCGGAGCCGGGCGGCGGCGCGAAGCCCAGCTCCCGGGCCGTGTCGTGCGACAAGGCCACCATCTCGTACGAGAAGTGCGTGAGCCGCTCCGACTCGGCGGGGTGGCCGACGGCGATGAGCGCCTGCTTGAGCAGCTTCTGCAGGTACGACTGGCGTACGTCGATGACGTTGTAGGTGGCCAGGGCGGCGCCGAACGATGGGTGCTGAGCGTCGGCCAGATCGGGACGACTCGTGGTGGCCCACAGGTCGCCGCCGTCCAGGCGCGTCCCGAAGCGGCGGTAGTGGAAGTCGCGGCCGAGGATGCCCGACTTCCAGAACTGGTACGCCATGTCCTTGCCGACGTAGGTGACCGTGCCGTTGGAGCGTACGATCACCTTCTCCCGCTGCTCCGCGTCATCGTCTTCCGCCGGCGCGTCGGCGGAAGACGGCTCGGCCGGCGGCTCGTCGTCGATGGTCATGACCCAGCACCCGGCCAGACGCCCCTCGCGCTGGAGAAAGACGGCGCCCTTTTCCTTGAGCACCTCGAAGGCCCGGGCCCAGAAGTGCAGGCGCAGGATGTCTCCCTCCCAGGTGAGCAGCTCGTAGTCGATGTTGAGCCGCCCCATGGTCTTCAGATGGCAGCGCACAATCCGGTCGGCGATGAATGCGGCAAGGCTCGAGGCAGGCTCGGTGCCGTGTTCGATGGCGTGCAGGGCGGCCGACCGGAGCTTCAGCCGCTCCCTGTCGCCCTCGTACCACTGCGTAACGCGCGCGTACAGGTCCCAGCAGTGATAGTCGAACCGCGTCGTCTCGGCGAGCGTTCGAACGGCGGCCAGATCCTGATGCTCGAGCTCCTGGAAGCCGACCACGACGTCGGCCACCTGCACGCCGGTGTCGTCGATGTAGTTCTGCACCTCAACGGGGTTGCCCCGAAAGCGGAGCACCCGGACCAGGGTATCGCCGAGGGCCGAGTTCCGCAGGTGGCCGATGTGCGCGGCCTTGTTCGGGTTGATGGCCGTGTGCTCGACAATCGTTTTCTCGGCCCGCGCCGGCGGAGCGGGCAGTGTGCCGGCCAGTCCCAGGCGGGCCAGCAGAAAGGCCGGACGGTCGAGGAAGACGTTGAGATAGCCGTTCGGGGCGGCATCCACGCGGGCGATACCGGGGATGGCGCCGAGGCGCGAGGCCAGGTCCCGAGCGATGGCGAGGGGGGCCTGGCGCAGGCGGCGTGCCAGGTCGAAGGCGACGGGTGTGCCCAGGTCCCCCAGCGTGCGATTCGGCGGCATCTCAATGGCGATGGTGACGCCGGCGTCGTCGCTGAGACCGTGCGCCTCGGCCAGAACGGCGCGCACACGGTCCTTCAGAGTTTCTTGGAGAGGCAGTATCATGCGTGTCGGTTCGTTGACTCGACCGTGTCCGTGCAGTACGCTTACGCGCCACGTCGGTCGCTGCGGGCCATGTCCGCGGACACTTGGCATTCTACAGTGAACTGACGGACATGGTTGACGCCGGAATAGGCCGTCTGCTGATTGCGAGCCTTCACCAGGGCATCGCCGATGTCGCGCCCGCCCGCCTCGAGTTCTACGAGAACTGGCTGAGTCCCACCGGCCTGCGTGACGGCCGCATGGGCCTGGCGCCTCTTGGAGCCGTGCTGAGCTTCCTGCACCGTGAGCCGGCGCCAGACGATCACGCCATCCCGGAACGGTCGGGTACCTGCGCGGCCGAATGGGCCTTCGAGGCGCTCTCCGGCGCCCGCAAGGGTCTGATTCGGCGCCTGCCGCTCGGCCTGCGAACCCGCGCAGCGCTACGCCTCGGCCGCGCGTTGGCGCACGAGACGGTCGGCCGCTCCAGGGTGAAATGGCGGTTGCGCACGGGCCACGCACAGGTGGAGATCCGCTCTCCGATCTTCGAATACCTGCGCCAGAGTTCGGCCGCACCGATGCGCCTCTTCTATGCCGCGGCCTTTCGCGAGTGCCTCACCCACTGCGACGTGGAGGCCACCGTGCGCGTGGAAGAGATCCCGGCGGCCTGTACCCTCGTCGTGGACATCCTGGGCGCGCGGAGCCGCTCCCAGTCGCTGCTGGATGTCGCATGACGATCCGGCTGGTGCTGGCGGCGAGCCTGGTCGTAGCCCAGCCAACGCCGATGGCCAGCGTGCCCATCGGCGCCGGAGTGGTTGCCGTCGTGCTCCCGTTCGAGAATCCCCAGGCCATCTCGCGGCTGCACTGGATGCGCGAGGGCGTCGCCCTCTTGCTCGGTGACCGGATCGCGGCAAGCGGTGTTGAGACCGTGACCCGCGACGAGCGCGTGTTGGCATACGAGCGTCTGCAGTTGCCGGTCACGGCTGCCCTGAGCCGGGCGTCGGCGATCGAGGTCGGCCATGCCGTCGGAGCGTCGGCTATTGTTACCGGACGGCTTGCGCTCGAGGATGACCAGTTGGTGATCAGCGCGCGCGTGGTGCGGCTCGACAACGGACGCCTGTCGCCCGAAATCAGCGCGCGCGGTGCGCCGGGTGAGCTGTTCGCACTCACGTCACGAATCGCGGCGGGTCTTGTCGAATCCGCCTCGGACAATGCCCTGCAGCGGCCACCATCGCTGGCGGCTTTCGAGTTGTTCACGCGGGGGCTGGTGGCGGAGACACCCGCGGCGGCCCAGGGCTATTTCGAGCAGGCCATCGAAGCGGCGCCCGCGTACGACGCCGCACGTCTGGCGCTGTGGGAGCTGCACTCGGCGCAAGGTGCGCACTTGCGGGCACTGGCCAGCGCCTCGGGAGTGACGGCCGGCCCCCTCCGGCAGGACGCGCAGTACGCGGCGGCGATCTCGCAACTCCATCTGCAGCGCTTCGACGATGCCTTCACGACGCTGCGTGCCTTGCAGCAGGAAGGCAGCCGGGCCGACGTGTCCAACGCGCTCGGAGTCGTGCAGCTCCGGCGGGGCGCGTCGGCGCAGACCGGACGGGCAACCTACTACTTCAGCCAGGCGACCGGAATTGCTCCGGCCGAAGCCGACTACTTCTTCAACCTCGGCTACGCTTACTGGCTCGAGAAGGACCCCAACGGAGCCGCGTACTGGCTGCGCGAGGCCGTCCGGCGTGATCCGGCGGATGGCGACGCCCACTTCGTGCTGAGCGCCGCCCTGCAGCGCATCGGCGCGCCGGCCGAGGCCGCTCGGGAACGCGAGCTGGCGCGGCGGCTGTCGTCGCGCTACGCAGCATGGGAGGCGCGGGCCCTGGCCGGGGGCGAGCTCATCCCGCATGGCCTCGAACGGCTGCGCGAACGGCTGGACCGTCCCTCGGCCCGCGTGGACGCGTTCATCGCCTCTTCCGGGCAGCGGGAGCAAGCGCAACTGGCGGCCTTCCACCTCGACGCGGCGCGGCGGGCTTACGATCGCGAGGCCGACGGCGAGGCGGCGCGCGAGCTGCGACGTGCCTTGTACCTGTCCCCTTATCTCGCCTCCGCCCACGTGCTCCTGGGGCGCGTGCATCTGCGTAACGGGCGTGCCGACGAGGCCGTCCTGGCGTTGAAGATTGCCATCTGGAGCGATGAGACCGCCGAGGCGCACACGGTATTGGCCGAGGCGTACCTCGCGCTCGGCGACGCGCTGCAGGCGCGCGAGGCGGTGGACCGAGCCTTGGCGCTCGATCCGCGCTCGGCCCCCGCAGCCGCGCTCAAGGCGCGGCTGCCGCCCCCGCGGTAGTGCTAAAATCAGTTGGGTCAAACGCTTATGGCTGGGACAACGCAGGACGACGGGTTTCACGAGATCCAGCTCAACGGCAAACAGCTGGTGTTTCTGTTCATGGCCGCGACGGTGGTGACCGTCGTGATCTTCCTATCGGGTGTGCTCGTCGGGCGCGGCGTGTGGCTCGAGCGGGGCGGGGTCGTTGAGGCCGCGGCCGTCCGGGACGTCGAGGAACTCCCGCCGCCCACTACGTCCGAGCCCGGCAGCAGCAGCCAGCCTATTGCCGGCGATCCCCGGTTGCAGTACCCGGAGCGGCTCGAGGGCGGAGCACCGGCCGACGAGAAACTCGTCGCTGAGCCCGCAGCCGCACCTGCCAGCCGCGAGCCGGTCGCCCGTGCTGCGGAACCGGAGCCCGTGCCGGCCGCCGCTCCGGCCGCCGCCGTCGTGCCCGCGGGCAACGGCCTCGAGATTCAGGTCTCGGCCTATCGGGAACGCCGCGACGCCGACGCGCTGGCCGGCCGACTGGCGGGCAAGGGCTACAAGGCGTATGTCGTCGCCCCGTCGGACGGAGCGCCGCCGCTCTTCCGGGTGCGGGTCGGCAAGTTCGACGAGCAGCGCGAGGCCGATCGTGTCGCCGCCCGGCTCAAGAAGGAAGAGAAGCTCGACCCCTGGATCGTGCGCTAGCTCTCTTCTCCGGAGCGCTTCTGGCGCTGTCGTTTCCCCGCTACGGCTACGGCGCCACCGGGCTCGTGGCCCTCGTGCCGCTGCTGGTGGCGCTCAGTGGCTGGCGAGGGCGCGCCGGTGTGCTGCCCGGCCACACCTTTCACCGCGGGTTCCTTCTCGGTCTCCTCACCGGGGCCGTGCACTTCGCTGGCACGGTCTACTGGACGGGCGCGACGGTTCGCACCTTCGGCGGCCTGCCGTGGCCGGTGGCCATCCTGACCACCCTGCTTCTCATTCTCTACATGTCGCTCTTCGTGGCGATGACCGCAGGCGTGACCGGTGTACTCGTGCGCTGCATCGGCTGGGCCGGCCTGCCCCTCGGCGCGGCGGCGTGGGTGAGTTTCGAGTACGTGCGCGGCTTCCTGTTCGGGGGATTCCCGTGGATTCCCCTCGGCAACACCATGGTGACCCTGCTGCCGATTGCCCAACTGGCCAGTGCGGGCGGGGTCTATGCACTGTCGCTGTTCGTCGGTCTGATCAACGTCGGCTTTGCCCTGATGGTGGTGTCCACTCCCCGGGGCCGGCGCACGGCGATGGCCCTGACGCTGGCTCTGGTCACGCTGGTGTCCATCTGGGGCGGTCTGCGCCTGTCGTCCAACACCTTGGTGGAGTCCGGCACGCCCGTGCGGGTGGGGCTCGTCCAGGCCAACATCCGGCAGGAAGACAAGTGGAACGGGGCCAAGGCCGGGGCGATCGTGGATCGGTACCTGGCACTCACGCGGACGGCGATCGCCGAAGGCGCCGAGTTCGTAATCTGGCCCGAATCGGCGACCCCGTTCCTGTTCGATGAAGAGCCGGTGGGGCAGGCCCTGGTCCGCGGGTTCGTCGAGCGTACCGGTGTGCCACTGCTGTTCGGGACCGACGAGGTGGAGCGCGGAGGGTCGAGTCGCTACTACAACTCGGCCTACATGCTCGACAGCGGGGGGGCGACCGCGGCTGTGTACCGCAAGATACACCTGGTGCCGTTCGGCGAATACGTGCCGTTCAAGGACCTGCTCTTCTTCGTGAAGCCGCTGGTCGAAGCGGTGTCCGATTTCACGCCGGGCGCGTTCGTGACGATGCTCCCGGTGAACGGCCACATGGCCAGCACGGCCATCTGCTACGAGGTGACCTACCCCTCACTGATGCGCGAGGCGGTACGGCAGGGCAGTGAGCTGCTGACCACGGTCACCAACGACGCGTGGTACGGCGAATCGTCGGCGCCGTTCCAGCACTTCGAGATGGCGGCCATGCGCGCCATCGAACAGGGGCGCTATCTGGTGCGGGCCGCCAACACGGGCATCTCGGGCATCGTGGATCCGTACGGACGCGTCATCGCGCGCACACGGCTGGGCGAGACCACCGTCGTCGTCGGCGAGGCGCGGTTCGTGCAGGCCCGGACGCTCTATGCCACAATGGGAGACCGCGTCGCGCACGCCGCCATCGTCCTGACGGTGCTGGCGCTGGCTGCGGCCCTCTGGAGACCATGGCACTCGTCATCGACGACCTGATTCGACGCTCCACCGACCTGCTGAAGCGGGCCGCCGACATGCGGAGCTATCTTTGACGAAGCCCGACTCGACGAGGAGCTGAGCCGGCTCGAGGCCCGCCTGGCCGCGCCGGACTTCTGGAACAACCCCACGGAGGCCCAGGCGGCGCTGCGGCGCCGGCAGCGGGTGAGCGAGGACTCGCAGCTTCGCGATTCGCTGAAGACGCGCATCGACGACATCGGCGTGCTCATCGAATGGGCCGGTGCCGGAGAGGATGTCGTGGCCGATCTGGCGCGCGCTCTCGATAGCCTCGAAGCAGAGGTCGAGGCCGGCGAGATCAAGAAGATGCTCGGCGGCGAGCACGATGCCGCCAACGCCATTGTCTCGATTCATCCGGGCGCCGGCGGCACCGAGTCACAGGACTGGGCCGAGATGCTCCTGCGCATGTACCTCAAGTGGGCCGAGCGGCGCGGTCTGAAGCGCACCATCCTGGATTACCAGCCGGGGGAGGAAGCCGGTCTCAAGAGTGTCACCTTCACGCTCACGGGCGAATACGCCTTCGGCCTGATGGCCGCCGAGGCCGGCGTGCACCGGCTGGTCCGGATCTCGCCGTTCGACCAGGCGGCGCGCCGGCACACCTCGTTTGCCTCGGTGTATGTCTGGCCCGAGCTGGACGATGAGATCGAGATCGATGTCCCGGAGAAGGATCTGCGAATCGACACCTATCGATCGAGCGGCGCCGGTGGTCAGCACGTCAACGTCACCGATTCGGCCGTCCGGATCACGCACTTGCCGACGGGCATCGTGGTGTCGTGCCAGAACGAACGTTCGCAGCACAAGAACCGGGACGTCGCCATGAAGGTGCTCAAGGCGCGGCTCTACGACCTGAAGCTCAAGGAGCAGCAGAGCAGGCTCGAGACCATCGGCGGCGTGAAGAAGGAGATTGCGTTCGGATCGCAGATTCGCAGCTACGTCCTGCAGCCCTATCAGCTCGTGAAGGACCATCGCACGAAATACGAGGAAGGTCAGGTCTACAAGGTGCTGGACGGCGACGTCGAGCCGTTCATCAAGACCTATCTGATGCAGAAGGCCTCGGGGACGCTCGGGGTGCCCACCGACGCCGAGACGGACGGCTGAGCCGCACGGGAACCGTGCCGCACTCGACGGTGGCTCACTCTCGCGGCGACGCCAGCGGCTGGGTGCCCGACAGGAACGCCTCCGAGAACGCGTTGGCCGCGCCGTCGGTTACGGGTTCCCCGGTGGTCCGGTCCACCGTCATGAACACGATGTTCCCAGGGGCCTCGAAGTCGGGCGGATGTTCGCGGTCGGCGCGCAGGTCCAGGTAATCCTTCATGAAGTCCATCCAGATGGGCAGGGCGGCCGTCGTGCCCGTCTCGCTCGGTCCGATGGGCTTCTTCTCGTCGTGCCCCAGCCAGACGCCAACCGTGATGTTCGGATCGAAGCCCACGAACCACGCGTCCGTGTAGTCGTCCACGGTGCCCGTCTTGCCAGCCAGGGGCCACTTGAGCGCATTCGCCGCGGCGCCGGTCCCGCGCAGCACGACGCCGTGCAGGAGATTGGTCATCACATAGGCTGTGTCGGCGCGAATGGCATCCTGGGGCGCGGGCTGGTTCTCCTCGAGCAACGTGCCCTCGCGGTCGGTAATCGACAGCACCGAGAACGGCGCCATCCGGATGCCGTGGTTCGGAAAGACCGAGAATGCGCTCGTGAGCTCGATGAGCGACACTTCCTGGGCGCCGAGCGCCATCGAGAGGAATGGCCGGAAGGGCTGTGAGAAGCCGAAGCGCTGCGCGTAGGCCGCCACCTGTGCGGGCCCGAGCATGTCGATGACCTTCACCGCCGGGACGTTGCGCGACTGCTCCAGCGCCCGGCGGAGCGTCATCGTCCCCTCGAACTTGCGGTCGTAGTTGCCGGGGGTGTACGGCGGCTGGCCTTCACCCGCATTGAAGGAGGTCGGCACATCCTCGAGGAGCGTCACGGGCGTGAGGCCGCGGTCGATGGCGGCCGTGTACAAAATGGGCTTCACCGTCGAGCCCATCTGCCGGAACGCCTGCGTGGCGCGATTGAACTTGCTGCGAGCGAAGCTGTAGCCGCCGACCATGGCCATCACTTCGCCCGTGCGGTTGTCCAGCGCCACAAGCGCGCCTTCGAGCACCGGCGCCTGCTCGAGAGACATCGCGGCGGTGCCGCGCGCCTCGTCCACCTTCGACAGCTCCACCTCGACCAGATCGCCGGTCTTCACCAGGTCGGTCGCCTTCGCCTTGCGCGTCCACCGGAACCCGTCGCGGGTGATGTCGCCCGACAGGTGGCCCGCCCGCACATGGGCCGTCGCGTCGCTGACCGAGATCACTACCGCCGGGACGATGTCGCCGTCGGCCATCGGGCGGCTCCAGCGTTCGTGGCGGAACGTCTCGAGCGTGTGCTTCTCGGCCAGCACGTTACGCGCGGGCTTCCGGAACACGCCGCGCCGCTTGTCGACGCGACGCAGCCCGCGGTCCACGGCACGATTGGCCGCCTGCTGCAGCGACAGATCGAGCGGCGTACGCACGGTGAGCCCGCTCTCGTAGAGCGCCTTGGCGCCATACTTGGCTTCGAGGTACTTGCGCACCTCCTCCAGGAAATACGGTGCCGGACTGCCGTCGCCGTTCGGATCGCCGGCCACGACGATGGGCCTGGCGCGCGCGGCGGCGGCCTCGGCCGTGGTGATGAAGCCTTCCGCCGCCATGCGATCGAGGGCGTAGTTGCGCCGCCGGAGCGCCGCGTCGGGATTCACGTAGGGGCTCTGACGCACGTTGGCCTGGATGATGCCCGCAATGAGCGCGGCCTCCTCGAGCGTCAGCTCCCGCGCGTGCTTGCGGAAGTAGAGCTGTGAGGCCGACTCGACGCCGTACGCGCCGTGGCCGAAGTAGATCTGGTTGCAGTACAGCGTGAAGATTTCGGGCTTGCTGTAACGCTTCTCGATCTGCATGGCGAGGAGCGATTCCTTGATCTTCCGCTCCCAGCTCCGATCGCCCAAGGTGAACCCGATGCTGTGGGGCAGGAGATTGCGAGTGAGCTGCTGCGTGATCGTGCTGCCGCCGGGGACGTTGCCGCGCGAGAAGATGTCGCGCAGCAGCGCGAGCACCATGCGCGAGATGCTCAGGCCAGCGTGCTCGAAGAACCCGGAGTCTTCGGCCGCGAGAATCGCCTGGCGCAGCGTCACCGGGATGTCGTCGTAGTGCACCACGGTGCGCCGCTCGACCGCGAACTCACCCACCCGCTGCCCGTCCTTGCCCAGGACCCGCGTGATGGTGTTGGGCGTGTAGTTGTCGAGGGCCGTCACCTCGGGCAGGTCGTCGGAGTAGGCAAACAGCACGCCGCTCAGCGTGCCGGCCAGCGCGGCGCCGACAAACAGGGCGACGATACCGGCATGCCGGGCGAAACGAATGACAACGGTCATCGGCGATCAGGCCCTCGAGTCAAATAGACAGGAAGTCTCAGTATACCAATGAGTTCAGCGATGCTCTGCCCGCCAGAATCATGGGGATGGATTGACAGCAAAAGACTCAGATTTCATACTAAGAGCATGAGCAAAATCATCGGGATCGACCTCGGGACGACGAATTCGGTCGTCGCGGTCATGGAGGGCGATCAGCCCACCGTCATTCAGAACGCCGAAGGCAGCCGCATCACGCCTTCGGTCGTGGCGTTCAGCAAGGCCGGCGAGCGGTTGGTCGGTCAGGTGGCCAAGCGTCAGGCCGTCACCAACCCGGAAAACACCATCTACTCGATCAAGCGCTTCATGGGCCGTCGCTTTGGCGAGGTCAACGAAGAGATGAAGATGGTGCCGTACACGGTCGAGGGCGCCGGCAATGGCGACGTCCGCATCAAGGCCGGCGGCCAGGATCTGGCGCCCCCTCAGATCGCGGCCATGATTCTCCAGAAGCTGAAGCAGGCCGCTGAGGACTATCTTGGCCAGCCCGTCACCCGGGCCGTCATCACGGTGCCGGCGTACTTCAACGACGCGCAGCGTCAGGCGACCAAGGAGGCCGGACAGATTGCGGGCCTCGAGGTGATGCGCATCGTCAACGAGCCCACGGCCGCGGCGCTCGCCTACGGGCTCGACAAGAAGACCAACGAAACCATCGCCGTGTACGACTTCGGCGGCGGCACGTTCGACATTTCCATTCTCGAGGTGGGCGAAGGCGTCGTAGAGGTCAAGTCCACCAACGGCGACACGCACCTGGGCGGCGACAACCTCGACCAGCGCATCATCGAGTGGATCATCGACGAATTCCGCAAGGAAGAGGGCATCGATCTCGGCAAGGACCGCATGGCGCTCCAGCGCCTGCGCGAGGCCGCCGAGAAGGCGAAGATAGAGCTCTCGTCGGTGATGGAGACCGATCTCAACCTGCCGTTCATCACGGCCGACGCCACCGGCCCCAAGCACCTCACGCGCAAGCTGACGCGGGCGAAGTTCGAGTCGCTCGTCGAGGACCTGCTCCAGAAGACGGTGGTGCCGACCAAGCAGGCGCTGTCGGACGCCGGCTTGGGCTCGACGAAGATTGACGAGGTCGTGCTCGTCGGTGGCTCGACGCGCATTCCGCGCGTGCAGGCGATCGTCAAGGAGATGTTCGGCAAGGAACCGCATAAGGGAGTCAACCCCGACGAGGTGGTCGCCGTGGGCGCCGCCATCCAGGCGGGCGTGCTGTCGGGCGATGTCAAGGACCTGCTGCTGCTCGACGTCACACCGCTGTCGCTCGGCATCGAGACGCTCGGCGGCGTCATGACGTCGCTCATCAGCCGCAACACCACGATTCCCACACGCAAGAGCGAAGTGTTCTCGACGGCGGCTGACAGCCAGACGAGCGTCGAAGTGCACGTGCTGCAGGGCGAGCGTCCCCTGGCGCGCGACAACCGGACGCTGGGACGGTTTCACCTGGTGGGCATCCCGTCGGCGCCGCGCGGGGTGCCGCAGATCGAGGTGACGTTCGACATCGACGCCAACGGCATCGTCAACGTGTCGGCGAAGGATCTGGGCACCCAGAAGGAGCAGAAGATCACCATCACGGCCTCGTCCGGGCTGAGCAAAGAAGAAGTGGACCGGATGATGAAAGAGGCCGAGTCGCACGCCGGCGAGGACAAGCAGCGCCGGGATGAGATCGAGACCCGCAACCGGGCCGACCAGACGGTGTACGGCACCGAGCGGATGCTCAAGGACAGCGGCGACAAGCTGTCGGCTGACGATCGCGCCGAGGTCGAGTCGGCCATGGAGACGCTCAAGAAGGCCATCGACGCCAACGACACGGCGGCGATGAATGCAGGCATGGAGACGCTGGTGGCGGCGCAGCACAAGGCGGCCGAGGCCCTCTATCGCCAGCAGGCGGCCGCGGGCGCAGCGCCGGGTGGTGGCCCGGCCGGCGCTGAGCCGCCCTCGGGCGAGGGCAGCGGTGGCGGCGCCAAGGACGGCGATGTCATCGACGCCGAGGTGGTGGACGACAAGAAGTAGCGATTCGGGGCTTGGCCGGCTGATCCTCATGGACCTCTACGTCGTGCTCGACGTGCAGCGGGAGGCCACGGCGGGCGACATCAAGCGCGCCTACCGGCGGCTGGCACGGCGGTGGCATCCGGATATCAACCCGGGCGACCGCGAGGCGGCGCTGCGCTTCCGTCAGGTGCTCGAGGCCTACGAGACGCTGATCGACCCGGATCGCCGCCGGCACTACGACGAGGGCCGTCTCCCGCCGGACCGCGTACCCGATCCGCCGTCCTACGGGTTTGCCGGCTTCGACTTCTCGGCCGGGGTGCACGCGGAGCCGACCACCACCTTCGGCGAGCTGTTTGCGGAGGTCTTTTCGCGCCGCGGCGGGCCGGCGGCCGCGCCGGAGCGCGGAGCCGACATCCACGCGCGGACGACACTGGCGTTCGCGGAGATGTGGCACGGCGTGGATCGGGCCGTCACCCTGACACGGCATCAGGCCTGCACGGGGTGCGCCGGGTCCGGGTTCCGGCGCGCCGCCGAGACGCGCTGCCTGACGTGCGAGGGGACAGGCGCGGTCCGCTCGGTGCGCGGCCACATGGTGTTCAGCAAGCACTGCCCCAGGTGTGGCGGCGCGGGCCTGCTGCGCCAGGAGCGCTGCGAACGCTGTCACGGGCACGGTGCGGTGTCCCGCGCCGAGACGTTGACGGTGCGCGTGCCGGCCGGCGTCCAGGATGGCGCGCGGATCCGGGTACCCGGCAAGGGTCACGCGGGACGCAGAGGCGGGGCGCCGGGTGACCTGTACCTGGACGTCGGCGTGGAGCCCGACCCCCGATTTCGACGTGACGGCGACGATGTGCACGTCGTGCTGCCGGTGGCCATTCACGAGGCCGGCCTCGGCGCGCGCATCGACGTCGAGACGCCGGGTGGTGCCGTCCGGGTGCGCGTGCCGCCCGGAACGCAGTCGGGGCAGCGATTCCGCCTCCGGGAGCGCGGCGCGCCGACGCGAGCGGGTGGCGGCGGGGATCTCGTCGTCGAGGTTCGCCTGGCGCTGCCGCGAGTCCTGGACGAACGATCGAAGGAACTGCTGCGGGCATTCGGCCGCATCAACAGCGAGAGCGTACGGGACTGATGGCCAAGAGCACCGGCAAGGCGTACTTCATGATCAGCGCCGTCGCCCAGCGCTACGACATCCATCCGCAGACGCTGCGCCTCTACGAGCGCGAAGGCCTGCTCAAACCATCGCGGACCGAGGGCAATACGCGCCTGTACTCCGAGGACGATCTGGAACAGCTGGAGACCATTCTCACGCTCACGCGTGAGCTGGGCGTCAACCTTGCTGGCGTGGAGATCATTCTCAACATGCGCCGCAAGATGGAGCAGATGCAAGGAGAGGTCAACGAGTTCATGGAGTACGTCAAGCGCGAGCTGGCGCGCGGACTCGAAGACTGGGAGCAGCGTCTTGGCACGGCCCTGGTGAAGTCGTCGCCGACCGATCTCGTCAAGGCCTCGATGCGGTTGCCGGATGCAACCGTCACCGTGGCTGAGCCGGGGTCGCGTCGCAAACCGCGCGAATAGGTCGTTCGGCCTTCGTTCGAAAATCCGCTACAATCGCGACGTGCGCTGGCTCGAATCGCTCACCGAGGATTCCGCGACGCTGCACGCCTACCTGCGTGCGATTGCGCGGTTCCCGGCCCTGAGCGGCTCGGAGGAATCGTCGCTGGCCGAGCGCGCGCGGCGGCGCGACGCCGAGGCGCTCGCGCGGCTCGTGGAGTCGCATCTCGAACTGGTCGTGCGCTACGTGCGCCGCTATCAGGATGTCGGCGTCCCGCTGCCCGCGCTCGTCCGCGACGGCAACCGCGCGCTCATCGAGGCCGCGCGGCGCTTCGATCCCGCGCGTCACGGCCGATTCGGCGCCTACGCGCTCTGGTGGGTGCGGCAGGCGGTGCTGCACCGGATGACACAGCTCAATCCCGGAGGTGGCATCGGCGAGTCCGACCGCCACGACGGGCGTGTCCCCGATGCGCTGAAGGAGGCGGTGGCGTATGCCTGCTCGCCGATCGACGGCGCTGGCGACGAGCTGACCGCACACGATGTCCGGAGGCTGGACGAGTGGTGGTGCCGCGCGCCGCGTTCCGAGGTCGATGACGCCGACGGGCCCTTCGATCTCGAAGGGGTCACCCCGGCCATGGACCAGCCCGAGGAGGTCGTTCGGCGTGCGCTGGTGGCCGAACTCGAGACCTCGTTGTGGGAACTCGACCCCAGGGAGCGCCGGGCCCTCGAGCGGAGCCTGGGCCTCGAACCCGCCGCGCCGGGCCTCGCCCGGACGACCCGATCGCGGGCCTCGGCCGGCCGGTCCTCGCGGCTGTCGGCGCGCGCCGTCCGGAAGCTGTGTGCTCAGCGCTATCTGAAGAGCGCGCTCAACTGACACGTCCCATGACCTGTCCACTCTGCAACGACACGCGATGGAAGAGCGTGGTGACCGACGGCGTGGAGCACGTCGTGCGCTGCGACTGCTGGCGCGACGCCGTGGTCGCGCGGCAGTTGAACGAGGCGCGCGTGCCGCAGCGGTACGCGCGCTGCGAGCTGTCGACCTTCGATCACGACATGGACTCTCAGCGCGAGGCCTACCGGCGTGCGACCGCGTTCGTCGAGGCCTTTCCGGTGGTCGATCGGGGCCTGCTGCTCTACGGCCCGCACGGCGTGGGGAAGACGCACCTGGCCGTCGGCATGCTGAAGGCTGCCATCCGCACGCGCGGCGCGTGCGGCTACTTCTTCGAGACGCGCGAGTTGCTGCGCCTGGTTCGCGACACCTACAACCGCTCGGTCGACGAGACCGAGATGGACGTGCTCGCCCCCGTTCTCAAAGCCGACCTGCTCGTGCTCGACGACCTGGGCGCCGAACGCACGTCCGAGTGGGTGCAGGAAACGCTGGGCCTGGTCGTCAATACGCGGTACAACGAGCGTCGCCCGACGATCTTCACGAGCAACCTGACCGACTCGCCCGACAGCACCGACCCGCGATCGTTCATCTTCCAGCTCGGGGCGCGCACCCGCTCGCGGCTGCTCGAGATGTGCGACTGGGTCGAGATTCGCGGCGTCGACGTGCGGGAGGTCGGTTCGCAGGCTTCGCCCGAGGCGATCCATCGCTGGCAGAAGGAGTCGCCGGCCTCGCCCGACAACCTGCGCCGCGCATCGGGTCTGCCACCGAAGAGCCGCAACATGGCCCGGGCGCGCCTGCGCGAGCCCGGAGCCGCGGACCTGGCGTGGCCCGGAGGCCGAGCCGGGACGAAGGGATAGGCCCGCCGCCGTGGCCGCAGGGCTCTACCTCCACATCCCGTTCTGTTCGGCCATCTGCCACTACTGCAACTTCAACCGGCGCCTGCTCGACGAGTCGCTCAAGGCGCGGTACGTCGATGCATTGGTCAGCGAAATCCGCACCGCGCCGGAAGCCGGCGCCGAGGTCGACACCGTCTTCTTCGGCGGCGGGACTCCGTCGCTGCTGACACCCGGTGAGGTCGCGCGGCTCCTGGGCGCATGCCGCGAGGCGTTCGATCTGGCAGGCGACACCGAGGTGACGCTCGAAGCCAATCCCGAGTCGGTGTCCGAAGCGTTGCTGGCGGGCTACCGGCAGGCCGGGGTTACCAGAGTGAGCTTGGGCGTGCAGTCTTTCCGCGATGCGGAACTCGGCCGCCTCGGCCGTCTGCACTCAGCCGACCGGGCCCGGGCCGCCGTGGCGGAGGCCCGGGCCGCTGGCGTGGACAACCTGAGCCTGGACCTCATGCTCTGGTTGCCGGGACAGGCACTCTCGGACTGGCTCGAGTCGGTGGATGCGCTCATCGACCTGCGGCCCGATCACGCCTCGCTGTACTTGCTCGAGATCTACCCGAACGCCCCTCTGCGAGACGTCATGGCCCGCGGCGGTTGGGCCGTGGCGCCCGACGATATGGCGGCCGAGATGTACTCGCAGGGGCTCTCTCGGCTCGACCGGGCGGGCTACCAGCAGTACGAGATATCGAATGTGGCGCGCGCGGGGCGGCAGTCGCGGCACAACCTCAAATACTGGCAGGCGGGTAGCTGGCTCGGGCTCGGTTGTGGTGCGCACTCGACGTGGAACGGTATACGATGGCGGAACATCCCGGGGGCGGGCGAGTATGTCGACCGCCTGGCCGAGGGTGCAAAGGTGCGCACGGACGAGCGCGCCCTGTCGCCGGTGGAGCGGCTCGAAGAAGTGTTGTTCATGGGACTGCGGCTGACCGAGGGGCTCGACCTCGATGTCATACGCGCCACCCATGGTGTGGATGTCTGGGGCGACCACGGCGGCGAACTGGAACGGTGTGTCGAGGGTGGCTTGCTGGTGCACGAGGGGGGCCGACTGGCGCTGACCCGGCCCGGCATGCTGGTCGCCAGCGAGATCATGATGGTTTTCATTGGCGACGCAGTACGGTAAAGTAATCGCCTTTTGCGAAGGAGGCTGCTCAATGCATCGAGGTGTTCAGGTTGTCGTGTCGGGAATGGCGCTGGCCGTGTTGGTGCTGGCTGGAGCGGGCGTCGCGCAGGCGCAGGAAGCAGACAAACCGGTGCTCCCGCTCGAAGGCGACGCCGTCGTCATCACGATGCTCATCAAGCCCGACAAGACAGCTGACTTCGAGTCAGTCATCGCCAAGTACAAGGAGGCGTTCGCGAAGAGCGAAAAGCCCGTCCGGAAGCAGCAACTCGCCGGCATCAAGTTCTTCAAGTCGCCTCAAATGGCCCAGGGAAATGCGGTCTACATCATCTATGTCGACCCGGTCGTGCCGAATGAGGAGTACGACATCTCGCGCGTCATTGCCGAGGTGTTCCCGGTCGAAGTGCAGGACGTCTTCGAGAAGTACAAGGGGGCGTTCGCTGGACGCGCCATCACATCGCTCAAAAAGGTACCGTGAAGCGTAGCGGGCGGTCCGGGGCTGCTGATGGCCCCGGACACCTCGCGACGCCCGGCTAGTGCCCCGTGCTCGCCAGGATTGCCCTGACCCTCCTCGCCCTGCAGGCGCCGGCACCCGGCAGTGCCCCTTCGCCACCCGCCGTTCCCGCACCCGTTGTCGACCCGGCGGCCGCCGTGTTTTCCACCGACGTCGGCCTGTTGCTCGTGACGGTCAAGCCAGACAAGACGGCCGACTACGAGGCCGCGCTCCAGGCGCTTCAGGGGGCGCTTGCCGCCACCACCGATCCCGCGCGACGGTCGCTCGCGCAGGGATGGCGCGTGTACCGGGCCGCCGAGGCCGACGCCAAGGGCAATGCCCTCTACGTCCACGCGCTCGTGCCTGCCGTGGCGGGTGTGGATTACCGGCCCTCGCTCCTGCTGGATGAACTGCTGGCCGAATCCCCGGTGGAGCTGCTCACGCGGTACACCGACGCGCTCGCCGGCCCGCCCACGCGCCTGTCGCTCACCGAGGTGGCCCACATGGCGGTGGCGCCCGTGAAGAAGTAGCGCCGGCGTCTCTCGCGAAACCTCGCGCGGGCGCTAAAACGCCAGATTGGCTCCGGCGTAGAAGCGCTGATAAGTCTGGTTGAGCGGGCTGCCCTGGAGCCTGAAAACCCGGTAGTCCAGCCGCAAGCGCAACGGCCCGAGCAGGCGAATCTTCGCCCCTCCGCCCAGATTGACGGCCGTGCTGGTTTCCGACGCTGCCACGAGGGCCTCCCGATAGAGGCCGACGCCGCCGGTGCCGTAGACCTGCACGCCCGACACCTCGA
>JADZBZ010000470.1 GCA_020851835.1 Acidobacteriota bacterium | reverse complement strand
GCGCCGCACGCCCGGCCCACTACCTGGCGATTCCACCGAGCATGTTTCCGAAGGTCGTCGCCAAGCTCGTACTCACCGGGTGCACGTCCCAGGCCCGCGTGATTGTCGAAAAACCCTTCGGACGAGATCTTGCCTCGGCCCGCGAGCTCAATCGGGTGCTGCGCGAGGCGTTCCCGGAAGACAGCATCTTCCGCATCGATCACTACCTGGGCAAGGAGGCCGTCCAGAACATCCTCTACTTCCGCTTCGCCAACGCGTTTCTCGAGCCGATCTGGAACCGGCACTACGTCGAGAACGTGCAGATCACCATGGCCGAGCAATTCGGCGTGCAGGGGCGCGGACGCTTCTACGAGGAAACCGGCGTCATCCGTGACGTCATCCAGAACCACCTGCTGCAGATCGTCAGCTACCTGGCCATGGAACCACCCTGGTCCACCAAGGCCGAGGCCATTCGCGACGAGCAGGCCAAGGTGCTGCGCACGGTCCGGCCCATGCAGGCCAACGACGTCATCCTGGGACAGTTCAACGGCTACCGCAACGAACCGGGCGTGTCACCGACCTCCGCGGTCGGCACCTACGCGGCCCTCCGGCTCCACGTGGATTCCTGGCGCTGGAGCGACGTGCCGTTCTTCGTCAGGGCCGGCAAGTCGCTGGCCGCCACGACCACCGAAGTACTGGTGGAACTGCGCAAGGCGCCGCCCGTCGTGTTCCCCGAGCCGGTGCCGACCGTGGGCAACTACGTCCGCTTCCGTCTCAGCCCGCACGTGGCCATCGCCATCGGCGCGCGGGCGAAGCGGCCGGGCGAGGGCATGGCCGGCGCGCCGGTCGAGTTGTCGGTGGTGGAACCGCAGAAGGACGCGCCCGGACGGATGGGCGCCTACGAGCGGCTCCTCGGCGACGCCATGGCCGGTGACGCCACGCTCTTCGCGCGGCAGGACGTGGTGGAGGCGGCCTGGGCGATCGTGGACCCCGTGCTGCAGCATCCGCCCGGCGTGCTTCCCTACGAACCCGGCTCGTGGGGACCGGCGGCAGCCGCCGACTTCGCCGACGCGGTGGGTGGATGGAACACGCCCGAGTAACTCCACCAATCCAGCCCGACGTCGCGGGCTCGCCCTCTCCGCGTCAGCGCACTTGCAACTCGGCCTGAATCACCTCGAAGAACGTCTCCGCCATCTTGCGATACCCAACCTCGTTCGGATGGCGCCCGTCGTCGCTGTTGTAGCGGTTCTGGTCGCTGACCATGGCCTCGTACAGGTCCACCACCACGAGGTTCTCCCCTCGCGCGATGGCGCGCAACCCGTCGTTGAAATCGCGGATCAGCGCGCCCGACAGGCCGCGCGTGGCTTGCCGGTTGGGCGGCGTGATGGTGGCCAGCAGCACCTGCACGCCCTGGAAGCGCGCAATCTTGACGATGTCGTTGACGGCGGCCAGGCCCGGCCCGACCCCCGCGTCGCCGAGGCCGAGGTCGTTGTAGCCGTGGAGCAGGAGCAGGACCTCCGGGCGGTGCGTGCTGATCACGCTGTAGGCACGACCGACTGCATCCACGGCCTTCTCGCCGCCCTTTCCCGCGTTGATCACGGTAATCTGCTGCGTGGTGTAGCGGCTGGCGAGCAACTGGCGCAGGACGCTCGGGTACGATTCGTCCGGCACCTCGCGCAGGAGGTAGAAAGGGTCGCCGGCCGGGTTTTCCGTCGCGACGATCCCGACCGTTACGCTGTCGCCAAGGGCCACGAACCGGGTCTTCGACAGCGTCGGAATCCGCGACACGATCACGGTGAAGGCGCAGGCGCCGGACAGTCCGCCCCGATCGGTGGCCGTGCAGCGGACCTCGGTGGTGCCCTGCGGAAAGGTCTGTCCCGACGCCGGCGTGCACGCCACGGTCACCGGCGCCGTGCCGCCTTGCGCCGCCGGTGGCTCGTAGGACACCGGCACGCCCGGATGTACCGTCGATAGCTCCATGGAGGCCGGACACGTCACGGTCGGCGCGGCGGCAGGGGCCGGGGTGGTGGGCGTGGTGGGCGTCGATCGGCCACAGCCGAGGGCGAGGGCCAGGGCCGCCAACGAGCCCGCCTGCGCCACCAGGCGGACCGGTCGCCGGATGTTCACCACCGCTCGATTGTAGCGGAGAGGTGAGCGGACAGATTGACGCGTGGGTGCGCGAAAGAGGAAGACCGGGGGAGCTTCTTCCGGAAGAGCGTGGCCAGGGACTGGCGCGGGCGCCGTCCCCCGCCCAGGCGGCTCGATTCAGTGAGGCTGCGGGCCGATGGCGGGCCGCCGGGCACGCCGCGTCACGTCTACGTCCGTCCAATCAGCATGAAGCGGCGGAAGTGCTCGAGCGGAAGCGTCCCGCGGAATACGACTTCCGGCAAGCGGGCCTGTGCTTCGAACGCCTCGAGGTCGGGCACCCAGTTGACGTGCTCGGAACACCCCGCGTGATCGTTGCTCTGGAGGACCAGCCGAGCGCCCGCGGGAATGCGGTTCCGCCACCCGGCGAAGTCGTGCAGGTGCTCGCACGAGGTGTTCACGAAGAGCGTCGGCCGTCCCGCCCCGAGCGCCGGATAGTCCAGGTCGAGCATGTCGGCAGCCAGCACGCGGGGCGGCTCGGGCAGCACCGACAGCACCTGCGTGGCACGCGCGCACACCCCGGCGTCGATGTCCACGCACACGATCTCGGCCGGCGGGCGCGGCGCCAGCCGGTGCAGCATCAGGGCCAGCAACCCGAACCAGGCGCCGAGAATCACGACGCGATGCCGGGACAGGTCGAGCCCGCGCGGCAGGCACTCGATCAGCCACAACTTGGAGTCCACCTGGTCGGCGTTGAACGAGATGGCCAGCCGCGGCCATGACGCGACCGGCTGGCTCAGCAGCACGTCGCGCAGCGGTTCCACCAGCGACGTCGCGTCGGGCGCGGCCCGACGGGGAGTGGCGGAGGCCAATCGGCTCGAAAGGGTACCGCGACCTAGCTCGGCCGAGATGGCGAGCAGTTCGGTGCGCAGGTCGACGGCGTCGGGAATCATGCGCGGCCGGGCCGACTATACCGCAGTCCTTCCCATATACTCGCCTCGTGGACAGCGCGGCGTACTCGCAGGCGCGAACCCACCGGTCGCGCCTCGACGGTGTCACCTTCGTCGGCATCACCG